>NZ_JBEYFY010000069.1:0-35927 GCF_040703595.1 Streptomyces sp. NPDC007084 | reverse complement strand
GGCCGGGCCGCCGCCCGCGCCGGCCGCACCCCGGCCCGGCGCCGCACGGTCTCCACCGCCGCCGCATCCAGCAGCGCCACCGGAGCCTCCTGCCCCGGGTCCCGCAGGGGAGGCGTACGCCGCTCGGTGCCCAGGAGCGCCACGGTGACGAGGTCCTCCCAGGAACCGCCGACGGGCACGCCCGCCGTAGCGGAGGTCGCGTTCATGGTTGTCCTTTCCTTCTCGGGTCCTTGGAGCGGGGTTCAGGGTCGGGTGGGGTTCAGAGTGGGGTTCAGAGTGGGGCGGGCTTCGGGGGTCGGGTGGGGTTCAGGGTCGGGCGGGCTTCGGCGTCGGGCGGGTTCAGAGTGGGGTGAGCTTCGGCGTCGGGCGGGCTCCTACAGAGGGCTTGCCCGACGTGCCGTGTCGGTCCGGACGGTCCCGACGTGCGCGACGGTCCCGATGTCCCGTGTCGGTCCGGACGGTCCCGGCGTGCCGCGACGGTCCCGACGTGCGCGACGGTCCCGACGTGCGCGACGGTCCCGACGTGCGCGACGGTCCCGGCGTGCCGCGTTTGTCCGGACGGTCCCGGCGGTCCGGACGGTCCCGGCGCAGGTCGTCCGGGCGGTCGTCGCCCCCTCCGTCAGCCGCACGCCATCCCGGAGTCCCGGCGAGGCCGGTCAGCACAGCGGCACCGCCTCTCCCCCCTCCTCCGGCCAGGCCGTCAGGGGAGTGAAGCCGCGGTGGCCGCACTCGCCGAAGACGGTGACCGGCGCCCCGCCGGAGAGGGCGACCAGCCGCCACAGGTCGGGCCGCGACCGCGCGGCGGGAGTCAGCGGAAGCGCGAACTCGCCGTCCGCGTCGGCCAGTTGCCAGGACTCGCCGTCCGGTGTCGGGACGGCCCGGGCCAGCGTGACCGGCACGGAGTCCAGCCAGGGGTCCGTGCGCAGCGCCTCCCCGTAGCGGGCGGCGGCTTCCGAGGTGGTCAGCCCCTTCGGCCGTATCGCCGCCGGGGCAGGAGGCGTGAACCGCTCGCCCAGCGCCACCCGCGCCTGCCCGGCGCCCGGATAAGAGGACACCTCCGCCTCGAAGGCCAGCCCCACCGGCAGTGCCAGCTCGGGGGCCCGGCCGGCCGCGCCGTAGGAGAGGAGGAGAGCCGTGCGGCCTGTCCCGGCGCCGTACAGCCAGATCCTGCGGGTGGTCAGCTTGGCGTCCGCCGTGTCGTACTGCGCGAGAACCAGCCAGCGGTCCCGCACCGGCGGGCCCTCCGCCGAGCCGGACAGTCCGACCCGGGCACGCACGGTCGCCGCCAGGTCCGCCGGCAGCTCCGCGCGCCGCAGCCAGCCCTGGTCGAGGAGATGGAGCAGCGCGCACTCCTCCAGCAGCCGCACCGGCCAGCCGGGCCCCGAGGCCGGTATCGCCCCCAACTCCCGCACGCGCGCGGCCAGTCCGGACGCCTGAGCGTCGACCATCCGCGCCGCCGTCTCCTCCCACATCCCGTATCCCGCGCGCTCCGCCGCGGCCAGCCCGCCGCGCAGCAGGTCGGCGAGCCGCTGCTCCAACTCGCCCGCCCCCGCGGTGATCCGCTCGGCCCGCCGCTCCGCCCGGCGCCGCGCGGCCTCGGGATCACCCGACGAGGCTCCAGATCCCCCGCCCGCTGTCTTCCGCTCTTCGGCGCGCTCGCGCCGCCCCGCCATCCACTCCTGCGCCCAGCCCGGCGCCTGCCCGGACGGCACCGCGCCGTCCGCACCCGACCAGAGCAGCAGCAGCCCCAGCGCGTGCTTGCACGGGAACTTCCGGCTCGGACAACTGCACTTGTACGCGGGCCCCGCGGAGTCCGCGATGTCCACGACCGTCTGATACGGCTTGCTGCCGCTTCCCCTGCACAGTCCCCATACCGCCCCCTCGTCAGAACTGCCCGCCTCGGACCACGGGCCGGCCGCGCCGAGCTTGCTCCCCGCCTTGCGTGACGCGGCGTCAGGCGCCAGTGCCAGCACCTGATCCGCCGTCCAGCGCACCGCCTGCTGTGTCATGCGTCCGAAGGTAGATCCCGCCACTGACAATCGACCGTGGCGAGCACGTTTGCGCAGGTCAGGGCCGATTGTCAGTGGCGTGGTGCACGGTGGAACCAGATCCGAACCGGCCGAGCTGGAGGGGGACCGAGCCATGTCCGTATCCGTGGAACCGACGTCAGAGCCCATGCCTGAAGGTACGAGCGGGGAGAGCCCCGCGAGCGCGAGCGGGCGGGCGCCCGCACGAGTAGGGGGAGTGGCGGAGGAGGGTGGCGCGAGCGGCGGCGGCGAGGCGCTGCGACCGCACGCCGAGCACGCCTTCGCGGCCGAACTCGCCGCGCTCGCCGCGCAGGACGACCGGCCCCGCCCGGTCCGCTGGCGGCTGTCGCCGTGGGCCGTGGCCACCTATCTGCTGGGCGGCACCCTGCCGGACGGCACCGTGATCACCCCCAAGTACGTGGGGCCGCGCCGCATCGTCGAGGTCGCCGTCACCACCCTCGCCACCGACCGGGCACTGCTGCTGCTCGGCGTGCCGGGCACCGCGAAGACCTGGGTGTCCGAGCATCTGGCCGCCGCGGTCAGCGGGGACTCGACGCTGCTCGTCCAGGGCACGGCGGGCACCCCGGAGGAAGCCATCCGCTACGGCTGGAACTACGCGCAGTTGCTCGCGCACGGCCCCAGCCGGGACGCGCTCGTGCCGAGTCCCGTCATGCGGGCCATGGCCGAGGGGATGACCGCGCGCGTCGAGGAGCTGACCCGCGTCCCCGCGGACGTGCAGGACAGCCTCATCACGATTCTCTCCGAAAAGACCCTGCCGATACCGGAGTTGGGCCAGGAGGTGCAGGCCGTCCGCGGCTTCAACCTGATCGCGACGGCCAACGACCGCGACCGCGGGGTCAACGAACTGTCGAGCGCGCTGCGCCGCCGCTTCAACACGGTGGTGCTGCCGCTGCCGGAGAGCGCCGACGCCGAGGTCGACATCGTGTCGCGCCGGGTCGACCAGATCGGCCGCTCCCTTGACCTGCCGGCCGTCCCCGAGGGCATCGAGGAGATCCGCCGCGTCGTCACCGTCTTCCGCGAGCTGCGCGACGGGATCACCGCCGACGGGCGGACGAAGCTGAAGTCGCCCAGCGGCACCCTGTCCACCGCCGAGGCGATCTCCGTCGTCACCAACGGCCTTGCTCTGGCGGCCCACTTCGGGGACGGCGTCCTGCGGGCGAGCGATGTCGCCGCCGGCATCCTCGGCGCGGTCGTCCGCGACCCGGCGGCCGACCGGGTGATCTGGCAGGAGTACCTGGAGGCGGTCGTGCGCGAGCGCGAGGGCTGGAAGGACTTCTACCGCGCCTGCCGTGAGGTGACCGTATGAGCGCAGTGCCGGACGACGGGACGGCCGGGCCCCGGCCCGCCGCGCCCGTCCGGGGCGCGGGTCCGCTGCTGCTCGGCGTGCGCCATCACGGGCCGGGGTCGGCGCGCGCCGTGCGGGCCGCGCTGGAGGCCGCCGCGCCGCGGGTCGTGCTGATCGAGGGCCCACCGGAGGCGGACGCGCTGGTGCACCTGGCCGGGGACAAGGAGATGCGGCCACCGGTCGCGCTCCTCGCCCATGTCGTGGACGAGCCCGGCCAGTCGGCGTTCTGGCCGCTCGCCGAGTTCTCCCCGGAGTGGGTGGCGATCCGCTGGGCCCTGGACCACGGCGTGCCGGCCCGCTTCATCGACCTCCCCGCCGCCCACACCCTGGCCTGGGGGAAACAGGACGGCGAGCGGGCGGGCGAACAGCAGCCGGGGGGCCGGCCGGGCGGCGGCCCGTCGCCCGCCGCACCGCTCACCGCACCGGACCAGCCCGCCGAAGCCGAGGCCGAAGCCGAGGCCGAAGCCGACGCCAACGCCGGAGCCGACGCCAATGCCGGAGCCGATGCCGACGCCGGGACCGGCGCCGGCGCAGACGCCGGGGCTTCCGGTGGCGGGGTGGCGGCGGCCGTACGCGTCGACCCGCTGGCCGTGCTAGCCGAGACGGCGGGGTACGACGACCCGGAGCGCTGGTGGGAGGACGTGGTCGAGCACCGGGCGGCGACAGCGGGCGACCCGTTCGCGCCGTTCGGCGTGCTGGAGGAGGCGATGACCGCGCTCCGCGAGGCCTACGGGGTCGGGGGACACGACCGGGACCTGGTGCGCGAGGCGTACATGCGGCTCCAGATCCGCACCGCTCGGCGGGAGTTCGGGGACGACGTGGCCGTGGTCTGCGGGGCCTGGCACGTGCCCGCGCTACGGCAGAAGGCCACCGTCGGCGCCGACCGGGCCCTGCTCAAGGGCCTGCCGAAGGTGAAGGCCGACCTCACCTGGGTGCCCTGGACACACCGCAGGCTCTCCCGGGCCAGCGGCTACGGGGCGGGCATCGACTCCCCGGGCTGGTACGGGCATCTGTTCAGCGCCCCCGACCGGCCGATCGCCCGGTGGATGACGAAGGTCGCCCGGCTGCTCCGCGACGAGGACCGGAGCGTGTCCTCCGCCCACGTCATCGAGGCCGTACGGCTCGCGGACACGCTCGCCGCGATGCGCGGGCGCCCGCTGCCGGGCCTGACCGAGACGACCGACGCCGTCCGCGCGGTCATGTGCGAGGGCTCGGACGTGCCGCTGGCGCTGGTGCGTGACCGGCTCGTCGTCGGTGACGTCCTCGGAGAGGTGCCCGAGTCCGCGCCGGCCGTGCCGTTGCAGCGGGACCTCGCCCGGGCGCAGCGCGGCCTGCGGCTGAAACCCGAGGCGCTGGAGCGCGAGCTGGAGCTGGACCTGCGCAAGGAGAACGACGCGGGCCGCAGCAGACTGCTGCACCGGCTGCGCCTCCTCGGCGTCGGCTGGGGCGAACCGGCGGCCTCCCGCGGCAGCACCGGAACCTTCCGTGAGACCTGGCGGCTGCGCTGGGAACCCGAGCTGTCCGTGCGGGTCGCCGAAGCCGGCGTGTGGGGTACGACCGTCCTGGCCGCGGCGACCGCCAAGGCCGAGGCGGACGCCGTCGCCGCGCCCTCGCTGGCCGACGTCACCGCACTCGCCGAGCGCTGCCTCCTCGCCGAACTCCCGAGCGCGCTGCCCGTGGTCATGCAGGTCCTCGCCGACCGGGCCGCCCTGGACGCCGACGTCGGCCACCTCGCCCAGGCACTCCCCGCACTCGTCCGCTCCCTGCGCTACGGCGATGTGCGCGGCACCGACACCCACGCCCTCACCGATGTCGCCGCGGGTCTCGCCGAGCGGGTCTTCGTGGGCCTGCCGCCGGCCTGCGCCGCCCTCGACACCGACGCCGCCGCCGAGATGCGCGAGCACGTCGACGCCGTGCACGGAGCCGTGGCCCTGCTCGGCGAGGCCACCGGCGCCACCGCCGACAGCGCGGGCGGGAGCATACGCGGGCGCTGGTACTCCGTCCTGCGGACCCTCGCCGAACGCGACACCGTCCCCGGCGTGATCGGCGGCCGGTCGGTCCGGCTCCTGCTGGACGAGGGCGAGTTGGCGCAGGAGGAGGCCGCCCGGCTGATGGGTCTGGTGCTGTCACCGGGCACCGAGCCCGCCGACGCGGCCACCTGGATCGAGGGCTTCGTCGGCGGCGGCTCCGGTGGCGGCATGCTCCTCGTGCACGACGAGCGGCTCCTCGGCCTGGTCGACACCTGGCTGACCGGCGTGCCGGCGGACGCGTTCACCGACGTACTGCCCCTGCTGCGCCGCACGTTCTCGGCGTACGAGTCGGGGGTGCGCAGGACGCTCGGCGAACTCGTCCGGCGCGGACCGGCCGCCCGCGCGGCCACCGCCACCGCGGGCTCCGGCGTCCCCGGGTTCGCCCCCGACCTCGACACGGCACGCGCCGACGCCGTCCTCCCCGTACTGAGCCTGCTGCTCGGCCTGCGGCCGGCGAACGCACGGGATGACAACGATTCTGTGAGGGTGACCCCATGACCGAGTCAGTGCTGAGCGCCGGGGACGAGCGGCTGCGCCGGTGGCGGCTGGTCCTCGGCGGCGACGAGGCCGACGGCACCGGACGCGTGCTCTCCGGCAAGGACGCCGCGATGGACGGAGCGCTCGGCGCGCTCTACGGGAAGGGCGGAAAGGGACGGTCGGGGAAGGACCGTTCGGCGGGGCTCGGCGCCTCCGCTCCCTCGGTCGCCCGCTGGCTCGGCGACATCCGCACCTACTTCCCGTCCTCCGTCGTCCAGGTGATGCAGCGGGACGCCATCGACCGGCTCGGGCTGTCCGCGCTGCTCCTGGAGCCCGAGATGCTGGAGGCGGTGGAGGCCGACGTGCACCTCGTCGGCACGCTCCTCTCGCTGAACAAGGCCATGCCCGAGACCACCAAGGAGACCGCGCGGGCCGTCGTGCGCAAGGTGGTCGAGGACCTGGAGAAGCGGCTCGCCACCCGCACCCGGGCCACCCTGACCGGTGCCCTCGACCGCAGCGCCCGCGTCAGCCGGCCCCGCCACCACGACATCGACTGGAACCGCACCATCGCGGCGAACCTCAAGCACTACCTGCCCGAGTACCGCACGATCGTGCCCGAGCGGCTGATCGGCTACGGGCGGGCCTCCCAGTCGGTGAAGAAGGAGGTCGTCCTCTGCATCGACCAGTCGGGATCGATGGCCGCCTCCGTCGTCTACGCCTCGGTGTTCGGCGCGGTCCTCGCCTCGATGCGGTCCATCGCCACCCGGCTCGTCGTCTTCGACACGGCGGTGGTCGACCTCACCGACCAGCTCGACGACCCGGTGGACGTCCTCTTCGGCACCCAGCTCGGCGGCGGCACCGACATCAACAGGGCGCTGGCCTACTGCCAGTCTCAGATCACCCGGCCCGCCGACACCGTCGTCGTGCTGATCAGCGACCTCTACGAAGGCGGCATCCGCGACGAGATGCTGAAGCGGGTCGCGGCCATGAAGGCGTCCGGGGTGCAGTTCGTGACGCTGCTCGCCCTGTCCGACGAGGGCGCGCCCGCCTACGACAGAGAGCACGCCGCCGCCCTCGCCGCGCTCGGCGCACCGGCGTTCGCCTGCACGCCCGACCTGTTTCCCGAGGTCATGGCGGCGGCGATCGAGAAGCGGCCCCTGCCGATACCCGACGCGAGCTGAACGGCCCGCAATCCGGACATGCCTACCCATCGGTAACAGGGGGCTTGCGCGACCTCGGGAGTCCCGTGCGAGGATCGCAGTGGCCAACGGGCCCTGTGACGCCGGTCGTTGACGGACACCTCGGGCCGAGGGCGCTCGCCGGGCGCCGCCCCGCACCCACGCGCGGCCCGGCCGGCGGACCGGCTCGGCCGCCCCGACGGTTCCCGGACCGCAGTCGCCCGAGAGGGGCTTCCCCTTCTGCTCCGGCCGGCCGGAGAAGACGCGGGGCCGCACTCCCGTACGGGATGTGCGGGGCGTAGGCGGGTGTAGGGCACTGCGGGACGTACGGGAGCGCGGGGCCTACGGGACGTACCGCACGTACAGCGACCGGGGTGGCACACACAGGCGTCGTACGCGCGTTCCCGCTTCCGTGGGGGCAGGGGCCGGAGGGCCGGAATCCGCCGGATGCCTCGGGCCGTGGCCCCGCGGGAGGGCCGGGCGGCCCCCATTGGGGTGGGGGCGCCCGGCCTGGGCCCCTCGGGGCCGCGAGAGGGGGCCCCACCAGGCAAACCCCAGCCTGGTGGGGCCCTGTCCGGCCCGGTCTGTGACAGGTATCACCGCTCAGGTGTGATCTGCGATTTAGGGACCCGCGTCCTGCGGCGATAACCTGCGAGACGGACATGCCGCGCGCTCGGACACCGTGTGCGCCACCCTTGTGACAGCGGACGTCACGTTGCCCTTCGCGGCACGCCCACGCATCCAACGAACCGCGAGATCACTGATAGGGACGGACGCGCGTGGACCTGTTCGAGTACCAGGCGAGGGACCTCTTCGCCAAGCACGGTGTACCGGTGCTGGCCGGTGAAGTCATCGACACGCCTGAGGCAGCCCGCGAGGCGACCGAGCGTCTTGGCGGCAAGTCCGTCGTCAAGGCCCAGGTGAAGGTCGGTGGCCGTGGAAAGGCCGGTGGCGTCAAGCTCGCCGCCACCCCGGACGAGGCCGTCGCCCGCGCGACGGACATCCTCGGCATGGACATCAAGGGCCACACGGTCAACAAGGTGATGATCGCCGAGACCGCGCCCGAGATCGTCGAGGAGTACTACGTCTCGTACCTCCTCGACCGCACGAACCGCACCTTCCTCGCCATGGCGTCCGTCCAGGGCGGCGTGGAGATCGAGGTCGTCGCGGAGGAGAACCCCGACGCCCTCGCGAAGGTGCCGGTCGACGCCAATGAAGGCGTGACGATCGAGAAGGCCCGCGAGATCGCCGCCCAGGCGAAGTTCCCGGCCGACGTCGCGGAGCAGGTCGCCGAGATCCTGGTGACGCTGTGGGACACCTTCATCAAGGAGGACGCCCTCCTGGTCGAGGTGAACCCGCTCGCCAAGGTCGCCTCCGGCAAGGTCATCGCCCTCGACGGCAAGGTGTCCCTGGACGAGAACGCCGAGTTCCGCCAGCCGGACCACGAGGCGCTCGTCGACCACGCGGCGGCCAACCCGCTCGAGGCCGCCGCCAAGGCCAAGAACCTCAACTACGTCAAGCTCGACGGTGAGGTCGGCATCATCGGCAACGGCGCGGGTCTCGTCATGAGCACCCTCGACGTCGTCGCCTACGCCGGTGAGAAGCACGGCGGCGTCAAGCCCGCCAACTTCCTCGACATCGGCGGCGGCGCCTCCGCCGCGGTCATGGCGAACGGCCTGGAGATCATCCTCGGCGACCCGGACGTCAAGTCCGTCTTCGTCAACGTCTTCGGTGGCATCACCGCCTGTGACGAGGTCGCCAACGGCATCGTCCAGGCGCTCCAGCTCCTCAAGGACAAGGGCGAGGAAGTCACCAAGCCGCTGGTCGTGCGTCTGGACGGCAACAACGCCGAGCTGGGCCGCAAGATCCTGTCGGACGCCAACCACCCGCTGGTCCAGCGCGTGGACACCATGGACGGCGCGGCCGACAAGGCCGCCGA
Organism: Streptomyces sp. NPDC007084; assembly: GCF_040703595.1. NCBI lineage: Bacteria > Bacillati > Actinomycetota > Actinomycetes > Kitasatosporales > Streptomycetaceae > Streptomyces > Streptomyces sp. NPDC007084. The sequence continues at coordinate 26,910 of NZ_JBEYFY010000069.1, read as the reverse complement.
GCTCGCGGCTGCGAAGTAAGGGACGAGGGAAACAACCGCCATGGCTATCTTCCTCAACAAGGACAGCAAGGTCATCGTCCAGGGCATGACCGGTGCCACGGGCATGAAGCACACCAAGCTCATGCTCGCGGACGGGACGAACATCGTCGGTGGCGTGAACCCGCGCAAGGCGGGCACCTCCGTCGACATCGACGGCACCGAGATCCCCGTCTTCGGCACGGTCGCCGAGGCCATGGAGAAGACCGGCGCCAACGTGTCCGTCCTCTTCGTGCCGCCGGCCTTCGCCAAGGCCGCCGTGGTCGAGGCGATCGACGCGGAGATCCCCCTCGCGGTCGTCATCACCGAGGGCATCGCGGTCCACGACTCCGCCGCCTTCTGGGCGTACGCGAAGTCGAAGGGCAACAAGACCCGCATCATCGGCCCGAACTGCCCCGGTCTCATCACCCCGGGCCAGTCCAACGCCGGCATCATCCCGGGCGACATCACGAAGCCGGGCCGCATCGGCCTGGTCTCGAAGTCCGGCACGCTGACCTACCAGATGATGTACGAGCTGCGTGACATCGGCTTCTCGTCCGCCGTCGGCATCGGTGGCGACCCGGTCATCGGCACGACGCACATCGACGCGCTCGCCGCGTTCGAGGCCGACCCCGACACCGACCTGATCGTCATGATCGGCGAGATCGGCGGCGACGCCGAGGAGCGGGCCGCGGACTTCATCGCGAAGAACGTGACCAAGCCGGTCGTCGGTTACGTCGCGGGCTTCACCGCGCCCGAGGGCAAGACCATGGGCCACGCCGGCGCCATCGTCTCCGGCTCCTCCGGCACGGCCGCCGCGAAGAAGGAGGCCCTGGAGGCCGCCGGTGTCAAGGTCGGCAAGACGCCGACCGAGACGGCCAAGCTCGCCCGCGAGATCCTCGCCGGCTGAGCCGCCGCACGGCACACACGCCGGTGGGCCCGCACCCCTTGAGGTGCGGGCCCACCGGCGTTTCCGGGTCCGGGCTCCGGCCGCCGTCCTTCAGCGGACGCTGGGCAGCAGTCGTTCGGGGCCGTGGGAGGTCTGGGACCGCAGCTTGGCGCGCAGCGCCAGCTCCGCCGCGGAGAGCGGGCCGGGCGCCGAGCGGGGCGGCAGCCCGTTGACGGTCTCCGGCGGGGACAGCGGCGCCTCGTAGTGGTCCGGCGCCGTGCGCAGCGTCAGCGCCGTCACGCCGATCAGCAGGACCGTGAAGGCGATGGCGGCCCGGGTCCACTGCCGGGCCCGGTGTTCGCCGTGATCGCGGACGGTACGGGGCTTGGCCGCGCGCAGCCGCTCGGTGCTCGCGAGTTCGGCGAGCCGCCGGTGCAGGTCCTCGGGGACCGCCAGCTCGGGCAGCCGGGCGGTGACCGCCTCGCGCGCGTGCAGCAGCCGGTTGGCGGCGGCGGGCGTGCTGGCCTCCGTCTCGGCCGCGGTCTCCGGCAGGCCGAGCCCGATTCCGTCGTAGAGCAGCAGGGTGCGCCGGTAGACAGGCGGGAGGGTGAGCAGGGCGTCGAGCAGGGCGCGGTCGGCGGCGTCGGCGGGCGGGGCCTCCGGGTGCCGGTGGCGGGGGCGCAGCCGGTGCCAGGGGGAGAGCGCGTACTCGTACGCCGTGGCGCGGACCCAGCCGGCCGGGTCCCGGTCGACGGCGACCTCGGGCCAGCGGTGCCAGGCGAGCTGGAAGGCGCGCTCCACGGACTCGCGGGCCAGCTCGCGCCGCCCGGTCAGCAGATAGGTCTGCCGTACGAGGGCGGGGGCGCAGTAGGCGTAGAGCGCGTCGAAGGCCTGAGCGGGCGTCAGGGAGGGCTCGCGGGAGGGGGTTTCCTCGTCCACGCGGGCCGGCTGGGCGTCGTGGGGGGCCCGGTCGGCGTCGACGCCGGACAGGTCCCGGTCTCGGTCCTGGTACTGGTTCAGGGCACGGTGCCTGGGGGCTCCCGCGCCGTCGTCGGCCGGCTGGTCGGGGGCGTGGACGTAGCCGCGGGCACGGGTGTGCTCGTGGCCGTGCTCGCGGTCCTGCTCGTGGCCGTGCTCGTGGTCCTGCTCGTGTTCGTGGTGGTCCGAGATGCGTGTCCCCCGTGCGGGTGGCGTTCCCGCGCCCACCAGGGCGTGCGCGGACTCCTCCTGACGGTCGTTCACCGGCTCGTCCGCCGGGGCCGGTGCGGTGCCGAGGAACTTCACGTACTCCTCCAGCTTGCGCCCGCGCGGCGTCGTACGGCCGGTCTCCCACGAGCGCACCGTCGCCCGGCTGACGCCCAGCAGAGCGGCCAGTTCCGCCTGGGTCAGCGACTGGGCCTCCCGCAGTCGGCGGCGCTCCTTCGGCGCGGGCAGCGGGGTGGCGGGGCTCTGTGTCATGTCCGATCCCACAGGGCGCCCTCTCGTACGAAAAAGTACATAGCTGCATATTGAGCGACACATCGGGGGTTCGCCTGTTACGACGAGAAAGCGCGTGTCGTTGGGAGCATGACGTGCGTGACCCAAATCACCGACCGCAGGCTGCCGTTGTCGCCCCTGCTCACCCGGATGCGCGGCCGATCCCCCGGACTGGCCGCCAGCCTCCTGGGTGGCGCCCTCGCCGCGGGGCTCGGACTCGGCTCGTTCGCCGTCCTCGTCATGGTGCTGTGGATCAGCTCGCCCTACCCGGACAGCGGGCCCGACGGCGCGCTCCATGTCGCCGCCGCGCTCTGGCTCCTCGCGCACGGTGTCGAACTGATCCGCACCGACACCCTGTCCGGGCTGCCCATGCCGGTGGGGGTGACCCCGCTGCTGCTGCTCGCCCTCCCGGCCTGGCTGCTGCACCGGGCCGCGCGCGAGGCGGCCGACGTGGCATCGCAGGCGTCACCGCGTACGGCCTGGGCGGGTGTGGTGGCCGGCTATCTCGCCGTCGCCTGGGCCGCCGCGCTCTACGCCTCGGGCGGCGCGCTGCGCCCGTCCTGGCCCTGGGTCCTGAGCTGCCTGCCGCTGCTCGCCGCGAGCGGGGCGGGCGCCGGGATCTGGACGGCGTACGGGCGCCCGTGGGGGCCGCTGCCGCGCTGGCTGAGGCGGGCGGTGGACCGTGCGCCGCTGATCCGGACGGCTCCGTTCGCCGGTGTACGACGTCTCGTCGCCGGGGACGACGACCGGGTGCTCGGCGGAGCGGCCCGGGCCGCGGCGGCCGGTGTCGCCGTGCTCGTCGGGGGCGGGGCGCTGCTGGTGGCGGTGTCGCTGGTGTGGCACGGGGAGACGGCCCGGGACTCGTTCCTCCAGCTCACCGGCGGATGGTCCGGACGGTTCGCGGTCCTGCTGCTCTGTCTGGCGCTGATCCCGAACGCGGCGGTGTGGGGAGCGTCGTACGGGCTCGGTCCGGGCGTCGTGCTGACCGCCGGGCATGTCGCCGGTCCGCTGACCGCGGCGGCCTCGGGGACGCGCGCGCCCACCGATCTGCTCCCCGCGTTCCCGCTGCTCGCGGCGGTCCCGGGGTCGGGCTCCGGGGAGCCGCTGAACTGGGTGAGCGGTGCCGTGCCGGTGGCGGCCGGGGTGACGTTGGCGTGGTTCGTGGTGAAGGCGGGGGCGGGCGGAGACGGCGGGGAGCGCTGGTCACGGCGCCGGACGGCGTCCGTCGCCGCCCTCGCGGCCGGCCTGTGCGGAGTCCTGCTCGGGCTGCTCGCCGGGCTCGCCGGGGGTCCGCTTGGCGTGGCCGCGCTGGCCCACTTCGGGCCGGTGTGGTGGCAGGTGGGACCGGCGGCGACGGTGTGGACGGCGGTCGTCGCCCTCCCCGTCGCGGTGGGCGCGCACGCGTGGAAGGGCCGGGGCGTCCCGGCGCCGGAGCGCGTGTCCGTCGCCCCAAAGGCGCCCGCTCCCCGGAGTGCGGTCACCGTGCCCGAGCCGGTGAGCCGCCGCTTCGCGTGGCTGCCCCGGCTGCGGATGCCCAGGTGGACGCCGTGGCGAGCGAAGACGGCCGCCGCGCCCTCGACGGCCGCGCCCACGCCCCTCCCGTCCCCGTCGCCCCCGGCCCACGGCGAGTCCACCCGGCACGTCGACCCGGCGGTCCTTGAGTCCGTACTCGACGATCTGACCCCCTACGACTTCCTCCCCACGGAGGCCCCGTGGAGGGAGGAGACGCCCCCCTCGGAGCGCTGGACACCCCCAGGCAAAGCCGCCCAGTCCCCGTCCGGGGCGGACACGGAGGGGAACACGCCGCCCGCCGCGAACGGCACACCCGAGCCGGACCGGGCAACGGGGGAGGACGTGAGCCCGCTCAAGGAGGGGCAGGTGCCGGGGACCGGCGTGCACGGGTCCGGCCGGGGAGGGAGGCCGCCCGTGGCCGACCGGGAGGACCCGCCTTCGCCCGAGCGGGACGCCTCGTACGCGTCCGAGGGGGCCGATGCCGACCGCCCCGGGCCGGACGCTCCCGGCACCGCCGGGAGCGAGGGCACAGGCGGCGTGGACCACTCCGCCTGACGTCGCCGGGCCGGTCTGCCCGCCGGTGTGAGGCGGAAACTGGCCGCCGGCGTGCGGTGGGACGGTCCCGGGCCGGTCACTCCGGCCGTCCCGGGCCGGTCACTCCGGCCGTCCCGGGCCGGTCACTCCGGCCGTCCCGGGCCGGTCACTCCGGCCGTCCCGGGCCGGTCACCCTGGTCGTCCCGGGCCGGCTCCGCCGGAGGTGAGTGTGCCGGCGGAGCGGAGCGGGTCGGCCCGGGCTAGTTGTCCGTGCCCAGGACTCCGCGGAGGTCCTTCGGCAGCAGGTCGTTGCAGGAGTGCTTCGCCGCGGTGGTCAGCGCGTCATTCGCGCAGGAGTAGTAGTCGCTGTAGACGAACTGGGCCGTGAACGTCGCGCCGACCATCAGGACCGCCAGCGAGGCGGTGACCAGGCCGCTCACCGCGGCGGTCGTCTGCGGGCGGGCGGTCGGCGCAGCCGGCTGGGGACGCGCGCTCTGCTCGGGCGCCGGAGCGTCCGGCGCCGGGACGCGCGCTTTGCCGCGCAGGGCGCTGACACCCCAGTACAGGGCGAGCGCCCCGAGCAGCAGAGCCACGTACGGCCAGCTGAACAGCGCGAAGAAGAACGCCCACATGCCGGAGAGCAGCGCGTACCGGGCGCGGCGCTGGGAGGGGTCGGTGGGGTCCCAGCGCAGGTTCGCGCCGGGGCCGCCGCCCTGGCCCTCGGGGCCGCTCTGGCCCTGCGGGGCTCCGGGCCGGTCGCCGAAGCCGCCGCCGCTGGACGGGCCGGGCTGCCGGTCGCTCCAGTGGCTCCACGGCGAGTGCTCGGACCCGCCCTGACCGGAGCCCTGGTCCTGGCCCTGGCCCTGGCCGTGGTGGCGCGGCTGCCAGGGGCGGTCGGGCGTGCCCTCGGGCGGCGGCGCGAACGGGTTGTCGTCCGAGCCCGAGGAGCCCGACGAGTTCGACGAGTTCGAGGGGTTCGACGAGCCCGACGCGTCGGACGGCTTGGAGAGGTCGGCCGGGGGAGTGTCCGGACCGTCGTGGCCGTGCTCGTCCGGGGCGCCGCCGTCGCTTCCCCCAGCCGGGCCGCCGCCGGTGCCGGTGCCGGCGGGGGAGTCGTCCCCTCCCGACCTGGGCGGGGTGGACGAAGGGCGCCGCTCGCGCAGCAGGAGCGGAGGGAGTCGGAGACTGCGGTCCGGCATCAGGTGAGCGTCTTCCCCTTGGTTGTTCCGGCGGGCGGCGTGTGCGCGCGGCAGCGGACTCCGCCCCCCCCGGCACGCGCCCCGGGCTTCCGGTGCGTGTGCGGCTGGTGGTACCGGGGCCGATGCCCCGCGCGTGATGGTGCTCGTCCCAGGTCAACGTCCCGTGTACGCGGGGCGTTCCCCGCACCGGACGGTGTTCCGGACGGTGTTCCCGGGTGGATCCCCCCAGACGCTACCTTCCGGCCCCGCCCCCGTCCCGTGGGGGCCGCCCGGTGTGCCGGTATCGTTGCTGACGGTCGGCCGCTTCGTAGACTTCCCCGTATCCCGGGGCGCGAAGCATTCGTACGACCGTACAAACGCTCCCCCGAGAAAGGGCCCCCTCGTGGCCAAGACCAAGCGCCTCGTCGTGCTGGTCTCCGGATCAGGCACCAATCTGCAGGCACTGCTCGACGCCGTCGCGGAGGCGGGCACGGCGGCCTACGGTGCCGAGATCGTGGCCGTCGGCGCCGACCGGGACGGCATCGAGGGGCTCGCCCGCGCCGAGCGCGCCGGACTGCCGACCTTCGTCCGCAAGGTCAAGGACCACGCGAGCCGGGACGACTGGGACCGCGCGCTCGCCGAGGCGACCGCCGCGTACGAGCCCGATCTCGTCGTCTCCGCCGGGTTCATGAAGATCGTCGGCAAGGAGTTCCTCGCCCGGTTCGGCGGACGCTTCGTCAACACCCACCCGGCGCTCCTGCCCAGTTTCCCCGGCGCCCACGGCGTCCGCGACGCGCTCGCCTACGGGGCCCGGGTCACCGGCTGCACCGTCCACTTCGTCGACGACGGCGTCGACACCGGACCGATCATCGCCCAGGGCGTGGTCGAGATCCGCGATGAGGACGACGAGAGCGCTCTGCACGAGCGCATCAAGGAAGTCGAGCGAAGGCTGCTCGTCGATGTCGTGGGGCGGCTCGCCCGCAACGGCTATCGCATTGAGGGACGAAAGGTAGTTATCCAGTGACCGCCGACAGCACAGTCACGGCCGAGAGCACCGAGGGCACCAAGCGGGTCATCCGGCGCGCGCTCGTCAGCGTGTACGACAAGACCGGCCTCGAAGAGCTGGCCCGCGGGCTGCACGCCGCCGGCGTCGAGCTCGTCTCAACCGGCTCCACCGCCGCGAAGATCGCCGCGGCCGGGGTGCCCGTCACCAAGGTCGAGGAGCTGACCGGCTTCCCCGAGTGCCTGGACGGCCGCGTCAAGACGCTGCACCCGAAGGTCCACGCCGGGATCCTCGCCGACCTGCGCCTCGACAGCCACCGGCAGCAGCTCGGCGAGCTGGGCGTCGAGCCGTTCGACCTGGTCGTCGTCAACCTCTACCCGTTCCGGGAGACCGTCGCCTCCGGCGCGACCCCCGACGAGTGCGTCGAGCAGATCGACATCGGCGGCCCCTCGATGGTGCGCGCCGCCGCCAAGAACCACCCCTCCGTCGCCGTCGTCACCAGCCCGGACCGCTACGGCGACGTCCTCGCCGCGGTCCAGAGCGGCGGCTTCGACCTGCGCACCCGCAAGCGGCTCGCCGCCGAGGCCTTCCAGCACACGGCCGCGTACGACGTCGCCGTCGCCTCCTGGTTCGCCTCCGACTACGCGCCGGTGGACGAGTCCCGGTTCCCCGACTTCCTCGGCGCCACCTGGGAGCGCGCGCACACCCTGCGCTACGGCGAGAACCCGCACCAGCCCGCCGCGCTCTACACCTCCGGCACCGGTGGCCTCGCCGAGGCGGAGCAGCTCCACGGCAAGGAGATGTCGTACAACAACTACACGGACACGGACGCCGCCCGCCGTGCCGCGTACGACCACGAGGACCCCTGCGTCGCGATCATCAAGCACGCCAACCCGTGCGGTATCGCGGTCGCGTCGGACGTCGCCGAGGCGCACCGCAAGGCGCACGCCTGTGACCCGCTGTCCGCGTTCGGCGGGGTGATCGCGGTCAACCGCCCGGTCACCAAGGCGATGGCGGAGCAGGTCGCGGAGATCTTCACCGAGGTCATCGTCGCGCCCGACTACGAGGACGGCGCCCTCGAAGCCCTCACCAAGAAGAAGAACATCCGCGTGCTGCGGGCGCCCGACGCCCCCGCCGCGCCGGTCGAGATCAAGCCCGTCGACGGCGGCGCCCTGCTCCAGGTCGCCGACCGGCTCCAGGCCGACGGCGACAACCCGGCGAGCTGGACGCTGGCGACCGGCGACGCGCTGAGCCAGGGCGAACTTGACGAGCTGGCCTTCGCCTGGCGGGCCTGCCGCGCGGTGAAGTCCAACGCGATCCTGCTCGCCAAGGACGGCGCCTCCGTCGGTGTCGGCATGGGCCAGGTCAACCGCGTCGACTCCGCGAAGCTCGCGGTCGAGCGGGCCGGCGCCGAGCGCGCCCGTGGCGCCTACGCCGCCTCGGACGCGTTCTTCCCGTTCCCCGACGGTCTGGAGATCCTCGCCGAGGCGGGCGTCAAGGCCGTGGTCCAGCCCGGCGGTTCGGTCCGTGACGAGCAGGTCGTGGAGGCCGCGAAGAAGGCGGGCGTCACGATGTACTTCACCGGGACGCGGCACTTCTTCCACTGAGGTCCGGGCTTCCACTGAGGCCCGGGCTTCCACTGAGCCCCGGGCTTCCACTGAGCCCCGGGCCCCCGTGCCGACGACCGAGGCCCCGGCCCGCCGTGAGGTGGGCCGGGGCCTCGGTCGTACCGCTGTGACCGCCGGCGTTACCGGCGTTACCGGCGTTACCGGCGTGCGTGGTCAGTTCTGGATGACCATCGTGCTCGCGGCCTTGTCGTGCCAGCCCTGCTGGCGGCCCGACTTGTCCCAGAAGGGCGACAGGTAGACCAGGAGCTGGCCGATGCCGCAGACCAGGCCGCCGACGAGCGGGATGATCCAGCGGATGAACGAGGCGCCCAGCCCGGGCTTCTGGCCGGTGTCGGCCTTCACCACGCGGATGCCGACGGCGAGCTTGCCGAGGGTGCCGCCGACCAGACCGGTCATCAGCCACTCGTAGAGCAGCCCGATGACGGCGAGCACACCGATCACCGCGCCGAACTTGGCGGCGATGTCGGACGTCGCGTTGTTCATGCAGGACTGGTAGTCCGCCGCGTTCGGGTCGCAGTCCGCGGCCGAGCCGACCGAACCGGCCACGCCTATGAAGCCGAGGACCACGTAGATGACGAGGAAGGCGGCGGCGTCGATCGCGCGGGCGCCGAACCGGCGGCCCATCGACGCGACCCGCGGGCCCGGTCCGCCCGGATAGCCGCCGTAACCGGGCGGGCCCTGCTGCGGGTAGCCGTATCCCGGCGGGCCCTGCTCGGGGTAGCCGTACCCCGGCTGTCCTTGCTGCGGGTAGCCGTATCCCTGCTGCGGGACGCCCCCCGGCGCCTGCGGGTAGGGCGGCTGACCCTGCTGCGGATAGCCGTATCCCTGCTGCGGGTTCTGCGGCTGTCCGTACGGGTTGTCCGGCGCGCCGAAAGCCATGGCGAGTTTCCTCCGTTGCACATGCGGGGACGAAGCGGAATGCGCGGAGGAACATGACGGTATGAGCGGTTTGCCCCCCAACACTGACCGCGATACTGCGTCGTTCATCGTGATCGGAGGGGCGCGTATTGTCCAGCTCGCGCGGGGAGCCGTTGTGCAGTCGCAATCTGCCTGATCACGCTCTTCCGGCCGCCGCGCCGCCCCGCCGCGTCGAGGGGTGCCCCTGATTGGAACCGGGACCCCGTCATCCGGGAGGATGGGGGGCATGACCGCCCAGATTCTCGATGGCAAGGCCACCGCAGCCGCGATCAAGTCCGATCTGACCGTCCGCGTGGCGGCCCTGAAGGAGAAGGGCGTCACGCCCGGCCTCGGGACGATCCTGGTCGGGGACGACCCCGGCAGCCAGAAGTACGTCGCGGGCAAGCACCGCGACTGCGCCCAGGTCGGCATCGCCTCCATCCAGCGCGAACTGCCCGCGACCGCCACCCAGGAGGAGATCGAGGCGGTGGTCCGCGAGCTGAACGAGGACCCCGCCTGCACCGGCTACATCGTCCAGCTCCCGCTCCCCAGGGGGATCGACGAGAACCGCATCCTGGAGCTGATGGACCCGGACAAGGACGCGGACGGCCTGCACCCGATGAACCTCGGGCGCCTCGTCCTGAACGAGCCCGCCCCGCTGCCCTGCACCCCGAACGGCGTCCTGACCCTGCTGCGCCGCTACGGCGTGGAGATCAAGGGCGCCGAGGTCGTGGTCGTCGGCCGCGGTGTCACCATCGGGCGTCCGATGCCGCTGCTGCTCACCCGGCGCAGCGAGAACGCCACGGTCACCCAGTGCCACACCGGCACCCGTGACCTCTCCGCGCACCTCAAGCGCGCCGACATCATCGTCGCCGCCGCCGGTTCCGCGCACCTCATCCGCGCCGAGGACGTGAAGCCCGGCGCCGCCGTCCTCGACGTCGGTGTCTCGCGCAGCGCCGAGGGCAAGATCGTCGGAGACGTCCACCCGGACGTCGCCGAGGTCGCCGCGTGGATCTCCCCGAACCCGGGCGGCGTCGGCCCGATGACCCGGGCCCAGCTCCTGGTCAACGTGGTGGAAGCGGCGGAGCGCAGTGTCGGCTGACGGCGGCACCGACGCGGAGGTGAAGGCGGGGGTTCCGTCTCCGTCGGAGGTTCCGGGTCCGGCGGAGGTTCCGGGCCCGGCGGAGGACGGGGGCCGGGACTCGGGCGCCGACGGCACCGACTCCGTGGATTCCGTGGATTCCGTGGGCTCCGGGGACTCCGGGGACAAGGCCGGGTCCGGTGCGGCGGACGGTGAGGACCGGGGTGAGTCCGGTGCGGCGGAGGGCCTGAGCGAGGGTGGGTCCGGCCTGCCGGACGGTAAGGACCGGAGTAAGTCCGGCGTGCCGGACGGTGTGGTGGAGGGTGAGCCCACCGTGCGGGACGCCATCAGCGCTCCCGACGCCCAGGGCAGGCCGCGCCGCACCACGCGGCGCTTCCCCCTCTTCACCCGGGACACCGCGCGGCCCGAGGGCGGCGGCCGGGCAGCCCCCGGCGACGCCCCGGCGCCAGCCCGCCAGTGGCCGATCCTCACCGTCCTGGCGATGGTCGGACTCGGCCTGCTGCTCACCGCGCTCGACGTGTTCCGGGCCGGCACGGTCCTGATCGGCGTCGCGCTGATCGCCGGTGCCGTGATGCGCTGGATCCTGCCGAGCGTGGGCATGCTCGCGGTCCGCTCCCGCTTCACCGACATGGTCACCTACGGCGTCCTCGGCGTCGCGATCGTGCTGCTGGCGCTGATGGCCCAGCCCGGCCCGGTATTGGTGATCCCGTTCCTCGACGACACCCTGCACTTCACGGTCCGCTGAACCGCGACCGCGCGCGGGCGCACGTGCCGGTGGCCCGTCCTCTCCCCGGGAGGACGGGCCACCGGTCTTTTCAGGTGGTCAGCAGACGATGTACGCCGTCTTCACCGACGAGAACGACGTGCCGCTCGGGGCGTTGAGCGTGACGGGCGAGGTGTCGCCCTTCGGGCCCGCCCAACTGCTGTCCACGTAAACGCCGTTGCTGAGGACCCCCCGGACGAACGGGCAGCGGCCGTCGGACTTGGTGTCGTGCACTGTGCCGGGCCCAGGCGGTCGTCGTCGCCTACGAGGCGGGGCTGGTCACGCCGGGGTGGTGAGGGGGTCCTTGTGTGTGTGGGGGCGCTGTGCCGGGGGCCGGAGGCTGGTTGCCGGTGCGGTGCGGGGAGGTGCGGCGAGGTGTGGTGCGCCGAGTGCCGCCCTTGGGGTGGGTCCGGGTACGGCTGCGGCCCGTCCTCTCCCCCGAGTAAGGACGGGCCGCGACCGGGCGGATCGACCGCCTGGGGTCAACTTTTGTGTACGGGCGCGGTCCGTACAACAGTCCGCCGTTCCCTGTGGCACGGAAGTGACCGTTCCGCTACGGTGTCCGCGCTCTGCTACGCGCCCTGCCACGGGCGCCGCCCGGCGTGATCGCCCGGCGTGCGGCGTGTGACCGCTTCTGTGGCTTCTGAGGTCCCCCATGTGTCCTCGTTGTGTCGATGTGTTGACAAGTTTGGTGATGTGCACCGAACGGCCTGTTCGTACGTGCTGCCGGTGGAACACTGAATCGTGGCCCGGCCGGCGTGCAGCGGTGCCCGGTCCGGCCTGAATGCACCCGTGCGCCCCCTTGCCGGGGAACTGGGCGGCCGGCCGAGCGCATCTCGGTGGGTAGCCAGAACGGGGACCGGGGGAGTGGCACGCGGGGGAACGCCGTGCACGAAGCGGGGACAGAGGGGGGAAGGAATGCCTCGTTGGAAGGGCTTGCCGGATGAACTCGATCCGCAGGTCAGGGAGTTCACCGGGCAACTGCGCCGGCTCGTCGACCGGAGCGGGCTGAGCATCGCCGCCGTGGCCGACCGTACGGGCTACAGCAAGACGTCCTGGGAGCGCTATCTGAACGGGCGGCTGCTCGCGCCCAAGGGGGCGGTCGTCGCCCTGTCCGAGGTCACCGGCGCGAGCCCCGTGCACCTCACGACCATGTGGGAGCTGGCCGAGCGGTCCTGGAGCCGTTCCGAGATGCGCCACGACATGACGATGGAGGCGATCCGGATATCCCAGGCGCGCGCCGCGCTCGGGGAGTTCGGGCCGGCGGCCGGGGTGAAGGGCGGTGCCGCGAGCCGGGGCGGCGGACAGCAGGCCTCGGGGCGGCGGGCCGGCAGCGCGACCGCGACGCCGGGGATCGCCGGGCCGGCGGGCGTCTCACCCACGCTGCCGCCGACGTCACCGACGTCAGCGACACCGCCGGTCGCGCCCTCGATCACGCCGTCGGTGGCGCCGTCCGTGCCGCTGCAGCCGACCGGGCGGGATGTGGGGGAACCGACGTACGGACCGTCGTCCAGGGCATCCGGATTGTCAGGGGCTTCAGGGGCTTCAGGGGCTTCAGGGGCTTCAGGGGCGTCCGGGGCTCGCGGGGGCGGTGCGCGGTCGGCGGTCGAGGTGGGGGTGCCGTCCGAGGGGGGCGGAACGCCCGAGGACGCTCGGCCTGAGGACGCTCGGACCGGCGGTGCGGGGGAGGACCGGGCGCGGCGACGGCGCCGGCTGACGATGTTCCTCGCCGGGGTCGTCGGGGCGTTGGTGGTCGTCGCGGCGGCCGTGTATCTCACCCACGGTGGGGGCGGGGGCAAGGAGCAAGCGGGCGGGGCGGTGAAGTCGCCCGCGGCGTCCGCGAGCGTTCGGTCCGACCTGCCGGCCGGGGTGAAGTGCGCGGGGGCCTCTTGCACGGGCAAGGACCCGGAGACCATGGGCTGCGGCGGCACCCTGGCCACCACCACGACCAGCGTGACCGTGGGGTCCACGCTGGTGGAGGTGCGCTACAGCAAGACGTGCGGGGCCGCGTGGGCGCGGATCACGCAGGCGGCGCGGGGGGACAAGGTCGAGGTGTCGCCCATGGGGTCGGCGTCCGGGACCGGAACCGGAACCGGGACCGGGACGCAGCGGGGGGTCGTGGACGCGGACACGGACGCGTATACGCCGATGGTGGCGGTGAAGGACGCGGGGGGTGCGCGGGCTTGCGCCGCGCTGGCCTCGGGGCAGAAGGGGTGCACGAAGTAGGTCGGTCGCGCGCCGGGTGCGGCACCTGTCCGGTGGGTGGGTCGGGGCCGTGCCGGTACATCCGTCCGTCGCCGTTGGATCAGACGTGTGCTGAGTAGCGGGGGCTGCTCGATCCGGGCGTAAGCGACGGACACGTGATGTACCGGCACGGCCCCTTACGCCGGATGCCGGGTGCGGGCCGAATTCCGTTTCCGTTCGGTGAGAGAGTCCAGCCCCCGGCGCCCGCGATCTTTCAGCCCCTCCGGCGTTTGAGGAGCGCGGTCTGGGGCGGAGCCCCCGGGCTCGGGAAGGGAAGGGGCGTAGGGGGCGAAGAAAAGCCTTCGCGGAGGGGATTGAGTTCACGGAAGAGGGGCAGGCGACTCGTACCCCCACGGGATCCGGTGCTGTCGGAGAGGGAGAAGAACCCCCCCCCCGACCCCCCGGCACCCACCTGGCGGTCGCCGAGCTCACCCCCTCTCCCGGGCCCGGCGACCGCCACCCCCCGGCATCTGTGGGGTGGGCCACACGCACCCGGACACCCGGGCCCCCCGATGCGCGATAGCCTGACGGCGGATCTCTCTTGACGCCGAGAGATCGATCATCGAACCCCTTGATCGATCATTGCGGCGGCCGCAGGGGACGATCCTGCACCCGGGGCAGGGACGCCCCACCGCCTGCTGTCATACGGAGAACGCCATGACCCGCACTCCCGTGAACGTCACCGTCACCGGCGCGGCCGGCCAGATCGGTTACGCCCTGCTCTTCCGCATCGCCTCCGGCCAGCTGCTCGGCGCGGACGTGCCGGTCAAGCTGCGCCTCCTGGAGATCACCCCGGCGCTGAAGGCCGCCGAGGGCACCGCCATGGAGCTGGACGACTCCGCCTTCCCGCTCCTCCAGGGCATCGACATCACGGACGACCCGAACGTCGCCTTCGACGGCACCAACGTCGGCCTGCTCGTCGGCGCCCGCCCCCGCACCAAGGGCATGGAGCGCGGCGACCTGCTCTCCGCCAACGGCGGCATCTTCAAGCCGCAGGGCAAGGCCATCAACGACAACGCCGCGGACGACGTCAAGATCCTGGTCGTCGGCAACCCGGCGAACACCAACGCGCTCATCGCGCAGGCCGCCGCCCCGGACGTACCCGCCGAGCGCTTCACGGCCATGACGCGTCTGGACCACAACCGCGCGCTCACCCAGCTCGCGAAGAAGACCGGCAGCACGGTCGCCGACATCCAGCGGCTGACCATCTGGGGCAACCACTCCGCCACCCAGTACCCCGACATCTTCCACGCCACGGTCGGCGGCAAGAACGCGGCCGAGGTCGTCAACGACGAGAAGTGGCTCGCCGAGGACTTCATCCCGACCGTCGCCAAGCGCGGCGCCGCGATCATCGAGGCCCGTGGCGCCTCCTCGGCCGCCTCCGCCGCCAACGCCGCCATCGACCACGTCCACACCTGGGTCAACGGCACCGCCGACGGCGACTGGACCTCGATGGGCATCCCCTCGGACGGTTCGTACGGCGTGCCGGAGGGTCTCATCTCCTCCTTCCCCGTCACCACCAAGGACGGCAGCTACGAGATCGTCCAGGGCCTGGACATCAACGAGTTCTCCCGCGCCCGTATCGACGCCTCCGTCAAGGAGTTGGAGGAGGAGCGCGAGGCGGTTCGCGCCCTCGGCCTGATCTGATCCACCCGCCCGGACCGTCTCCATGGAGCCGGTTCCAGCGGTGACTTCGACGCCCGGACGGCGAAATCCGTCCGGGCGTCGCCGCGTTGGGGCGCCTGAAGCCGTCCGAAGCCGATGTCCTGTCACGCTGCAGACGCCTGGGGCTACGGCTGGGGCTACGGCGGAAGCGACGGCTGAAGCGACAGCTGGGGCGACGGCTGGGGCTGGTGAGGCGTACGGAAGTTACGCATCGAACGCCCGTGCTTTGTCGCCATAAAGAGGGGTGCGCGGGGTGTGAACCTCACTATCGTCGTTGCCTACGGTGGCGCCCGGGGAGCGTGGCCGCGACGGATCGGGGGGTGACGCGGTGGCGCAGCGATGGGACGCGGACCGTCGGGAGTGGGTCGACGACGCTGAGGACGGCGACGACGGCGGCCGTGAGGGGCGCGGGGGCGACCCGGGGAGCGGCGGACCGCAGGGCGGGGAGCCGCATGGCGGAGAGCGGGCGAGCGGGGAGCAGTGGTGGGCCGCCGCCACCCAGGCAGGCACCGTACGGCCGGACTTCTATCCGCCGGGGCCCGCCGGGACGCCCGGGACGCCCGGGACGCCCGCGCCGCCGGGCGTCCCCCCGGCCCCGCCGCACGCCCCGCAGGGGCCGCCCCCTCAGCAGCAGGTGCCCGCCTGGTCGCCCTCGCCGCCCGCTCAGCCGTGGGCCGGGGGAGGGACGCCGCCGGCCCACGGAGGGCCGAGACCGGGGGCCGGGGACTCGCGCCGGCTGCTGCTGGTGATCGTCGCCGTCGCCGTCGTCGCGGGCGGGATCGGCGGCGGACTCTGGGCCCTGACCAGGGACGACACTTCGGGCGGCCGGGGTGAGGGCGGATCGGCGGGGCCCGCCGTGACCGTCACGGCCACCACCGGCGCCGGCTCGGACGACCCGGACGCCACCGGCGCCGACCCGGACGACCCGGACGCCACCGGCGACGCGGGCGCCTCCGGAGACGAGGGGACCTCCGCCGACCCCGGCTCGCCCGCCGCCCCGGCGCCGTCCCCCGGATACAGCAGGTCGGTCGACCCGCTCGGCTACACCGTGGACGTGCCGGTCGGCTGGGCGCGCGAGCAGGCCCAGGGGAAGCTGGCGCCCGTCGTCACCTACACGGCCCCCGGCGGCGACCGCAGGCTCATGGTGTTCGAGGTCAAGGAAGCCTCCATCACGGACTCCTCGGCACAGGCCCAGGACATCGCGGAGGGATTCAAGGGCTACCAGTACCTGGACCGGCGCACCGGCGCCGACTGGACCGAGTTCAGCTACCGCTACGACAGCAAGCGCTACGGGCTCACCCAGACCGTCGACCACCGTTTCCAGGCCGCGAACGGTGCCCCGTACGCCATCATCGCGAGCGGGCCCGCCGGTACGGATCTGAGTGAGCAGCTGGGGATCGCGCTCGGCTCCTTCTGCCCGACCGGGTCCGCCTGCCAGGGGTGACCGGGCCCACATACGGAAGCCGATCCTCCTCGCGGCCTGAAATTCGTCCGTTCCCGTCCTGTTTTTGACGCTTTTTCCGTGACCTGGCGCACTTTCGGTGTCCAGTTGTGCATGCATTCGGAAGCGAAGGGCATGTGCTCACGGCCCCGGGGGTCACACCTGTGTCACTCAGGGGCGTCGAACAGGAACGGAAGGCAAACACCGATCATGGCCGGACAGCAGGCAGACCAGACCATCCACGTGGACGGCGAATGGCGCGCGGCGCTCTCCGGCGCGACACGCGAGATCCTCGATCCCGCCGATGCCCAGCCGTTCGCCGTGGTCGCGGAGGGCGACGAGAAGGACACCGACCTCGCGGTCGCCGCCGCCCGACGGGCCTTCGACGAGGGCCCCTGGCCGCACACCCCGGTCGCCGAGCGCGCCGCGCTGCTGCGCCGCGTCGCCGACCTCCTCGTCCGCGACCGTGAGGAACTCGGCCTGCTGGAGAGCCGGGACGCGGGCAAGACCGTGGAGGAGGGGCGCGTCGACATCGACTGTGTGGCCGACGCCTTCCGCTACTTCGCCGACCTCGTCGTGGGCGAGGGCGGCGGACGCGTGGTCGACGCGGGCTCGGCCGACGTTCACAGCGTCGTCGTCCACGAACCCGTCGGCGTCTGCGCGCTGATCACCCCCTGGAACTACCCGCTCCTCCAGGCCAGTTGGAAGATCGCCCCGG
Organism: Streptomyces sp. NPDC007084; assembly: GCF_040703595.1. Lineage (NCBI taxonomy): Bacteria > Bacillati > Actinomycetota > Actinomycetes > Kitasatosporales > Streptomycetaceae > Streptomyces > Streptomyces sp. NPDC007084. The sequence continues at coordinate 9,845 of NZ_JBEYFY010000069.1, read as the reverse complement.
CACTCGCCGCGGGCAACACCTTCGTGATCAAGCCCAGCGAGATCACCCCGCTGACCACCGTCGCCCTGCTCCGGCTGCTCACCGAGGCGGGCCTGCCCGACGGGGTCGCGGGCATCGTCACCGGCCCCGGCCACACCGTCGGCGCCCGCCTCGCCGCCCACCCCGACGTGGACCTCGTCTCCTTCACCGGCGGCCTGACCAGCGGTACGAAGGTCGCGCGCGCCGCCGCCGACACGGTCAAGAAGGTCGCGCTCGAACTCGGCGGCAAGAACCCCAACGTCGTCTTCGCCGACGCCTGCGCCACCGAGGAGGGCTTCGACACCGCCGTCGACCAGGCCCTCAACGCCGCGTTCATCCACAGCGGCCAGGTCTGCTCGGCGGGTTCGCGGCTCATCGTCGAGGAGTCCGTCCGCGAGCGCTTCGTCGCCGAACTCGCCCGCAGGGCAAGCGCGATCAGGCTCGGACGCGGCACCGAGGACGGCGTCGAGTGCGGTCCGCTCGTCTCCGCGCAGCAGCGCGAGAAGACCGAGGAGTACGTCGCCTCCGCGCTCGCCGAGGGAGCGGTGCTGCGCTCCGGCGGCAAGCGGCCCGAGCCCTCCGAAGTCCGGCCCGCCGAAGGCTACTTCTACGAGCCGACCGTCCTCGACCAGTGCCACCGCGAGATGCGCGTGGTCCGCGAGGAGGTCTTCGGGCCCGTCCTGACCGTGGAGACGTTCGCCACCGAGGACGAGGCCGTCGCCCTCGCCAACGACACCGAGTACGGCCTCGCGGGCGCCGTCTGGACCGCCGACGCGGGCCGCGCCCGCCGCGTCGCCGGCCGGCTGCGCCACGGCACCGTCTGGATCAACGACTTCCACCCCTACCTCCCGCAGGCCGAGTGGGGCGGCTTCGGCAAGAGCGGCGTCGGGCGTGAACTCGGGCCCGCCGGACTCGCCGAGTACCGCGAGTCCAAGCACATCTACCAGAACCTCGCGCCGAAGCCCGTTCGCTGGTTCGCCGGCTGAGACCCGGCAGGCTCTCTTTGCTGTCGCCGGGGGCGATCGGCCGGCCCGCGATGCGGCGGGCGCCGGGCCGCTCCCGGGGCCGGGTCACCGGGTCGTCCCTCCGGGGTCGGGGGTCCGGGGTCGGGTCAGCCCTTCCGGTGCCGGATCAGCCCACCGGGGCAGGGGCAGCACCTCCGGGGCCGTCTCGCCCGGAGTGTCCAGAGTCCGGCACTTCAGCCACTCCAGCCCTGGTCCAGAGGCCCGCCCTGGTCCCAAGGCCCGCCCTGGTCCAGAGGCCGCCCCGTCTCCAGGGCCACGCCCCGGTCCGCCGCCCGGCCCCGACCCGTACCCGCACCCCGAGCCGTCCCCGTACCCCGGTCCCCGCCCCTGTCCCGTCGGGCCCGGTCTCCGGCTCCGATTCTTTCCGCCGGTCTGCGCCCCCACCCCGCCGGCCGGGCCCAGGCCCCTTCCCGATTTCCCCGAACCCCCTCTCCAATCCCCCACCCAACCAGGCACCTTGGAGCACCTCTACATGTCCCAGCACGAGAACACGTACGACTACGTCGTCATCGGCGGCGGCACGGCGGGCTCCGTGATCGCGTCCCGCCTCACCGAGAACCCCGACGTCACCGTCGCCGTCATCGAGGGCGGGCCCAGCGACGTAGGCCGTGACGACGTCCTCACCCTGCGCCGCTGGATGGGCCTGCTCGGCGGGGAACTCGACTACGACTACCCGACCACCGAGCAGCCGCGCGGCAACTCCCACATCCGGCACAGCCGCGCCCGGGTGCTCGGCGGCTGTTCCTCGCACAACACGCTGATCGCGTTCAAGCCGCTGCCGTCCGACTGGGACGAGTGGGAGGCGGCCGGCGCCAAGGGCTGGGGCGCGGTGCCCATGGAGGCGTACTACGCCCGGCTCCTCAACAACATCGTGCCGGTCGACGAGAAGGACCGGAACGCCATCGCCCGCGACTTCGTCGAGGCCGCGCGGACCGCCCTCGACGTACCGCGCGTCGAGGGCTTCAACCGCGAGCCGTTCACCGAGGGCGTCGGCTTCTTCGACCTCGCCTACCACCCGGAGAACAACAAGCGCTCCAGCGCCTCCGTCGCCTACCTCCACCCGGTGATGGACGAACGCCCCAACCTCACCCTCCTGTTGGAGACCTGGGCGTACAAGCTGGAACTCGACGGGACCCGGGTCACCGGCGTCCACGTGCGCACCAAGGACGGCGAGGAGATCCTCGTGAGTGCGCGCGACGAGGTGCTGCTCTGTGCGGGCGCCGTCGACTCCCCGCGCCTGCTGCTGCACTCCGGCATCGGCCCCGCCGGTGACCTGGAGGAGCTGGACATCCCCGTCGTGCACGACCTGCCCGGCGTCGGCGAGAACCTCCTCGACCACCCGGAGTCCGTGATCGTCTGGGAGACGAACGGGCCGATCCCCGAGAACTCCGCGATGGACTCCGACGCGGGCCTGTTCGTGCGCCGCGACCCCGAACAGCCGGGCCCCGACCTGATGTTCCACTTCTACCAGATCCCGTTCACCGACAACCCCGAGCGCCTCGGCTACGAACGCCCAGCGCACGGTGTCTCGATGACCCCCAACATCCCCAAGCCGCGCAGCCGGGGCCGCCTCTATCTGACCAGCGCCGACCCGGCCGTCAAACCCGCCCTGGACTTCCGGTACTTCACGGACGAGGACGACTACGACGGCCGCACCCTCGTCGACGGCATCAAGACGGCCCGCGAGATAGCCAGGGCCGAGCCGCTCGCCCGCTGGCTCAAGCGCGAGGTCTGCCCCGGCCCCGACATCACCGACGACGAGGAACTCAGCGCGTACGCCCGCCAGGTCGCGCACACTGTCTACCACCCGGCGGGAACCTGCCGGATGGGCGACGCCTCCGACGAACAGGCCGTGGTAGACCCGGAGTTGAGGGTAAGGGGCCTTGAGGGCATCCGGATCGCCGACGCCTCCGTGTTCCCGACCATGCCCGCCGTGAACCCGATGATCGGAGTGCTCATGGTCGGTGAGAAAGCCGCCGAGCTGATCGGGGGCGGCGCGCGATGAGTACGACCACCGACGTGAACCCGTCCGCCCCGGACGTCGGCACGCCCGCCGGCACCACAACCACCCTGCCCGGCAAGGGAGTCGAGATGAACGGCACCGCGACCGAACCCGTCTTCTCCGTGCGCCACCTCTGGAAGGTCTTCGGCCCGAAGGCCGACCGCGTCCCCGGCGACCCCGAACTCGCCTCGCTCGACGCCGCCGCACTGCGCGCGGCCACCGGCTGCACCGCCGCCGTCCGCGACGTCAGCTTCGACGTCCGCAAGGGCGAGGTCTTCGTCGTCATGGGCCTGTCCGGCTCCGGCAAGTCCACCCTCGTCCGCTGTCTGACCCGGCTGATCGAGCCGACCTCCGGCCACCTCGCCATCGACGGCGAGGACGTCCTCGCCATGGACCGGGCCCGGCTGCGCGAACTGCGCCGCCACCGCGCCGCCATGGTCTTCCAGCACTTCGGCCTGCTGCCGCACCGCTCCGTCCTCGACAACGTCGCCTACGGCCTGGAGATCCAGGGCATGCCGCGCGAGGAACGCCGCGCCAAGGCCGCCGAAGTCGTCGCCAAGGTCGGCCTGGAGGGCATGGAACAGCGCAGACCCGGACAGCTCTCCGGCGGCCAGCAGCAGCGCGTGGGACTCGCCCGCGCCCTCGCCGTCGACCCCGAAGTCCTGCTGTTCGACGAGCCGTTCAGCGCGCTCGACCCGATGATCCGGCGGGACATGCAGGAAGAGGTCGTCCGGCTGCACCACGAGGAAGGCCGCACCATGGTCTTCATCACCCACGATCTCTCCGAGGCGCTGCGCCTCGGCGACCGCATCGCCCTGATGCGCGACGGCCGGATCGTCCAGCTCGGCACCCCCGAGGAGATCGTCGGCTCCCCGGCCGACGACTACGTCCGCGAGTTCGTCCGGGACGTACCCCGCGAGCAGGTCATGACCGTACGCACCGCCATGCGGCCCGGCGACTGCGGCGGAACCGAACACCCCGGCGCGCTTCCGCCCGGCACGATCGTCGCCGACGCCATCAGGACCGTCTCCGGCAGCGGGCGCGCCGCCTGCGTCGTCCAGGACGGCCGCTGTCTCGGCGTCGTCGACCACGAGCGGCTTCTCGCCGTCGTCGCCGGCCCGGACGTGCACGGCGCCGAGGGCACGGCGGTGGACCCGGGCGCGGAGGCACCGGCTGGACCGGGCCTGAACACGGACGCGAGCCCGGAAACGGTGGCGGGCACGAGCCCGGAAGCGGTCGCGGACGCGAGCCCGGACAGGGAAGCGGTCGCGGGCGCGGACAGGGAAGCGGTCCCGGATACGGAAGTGGACGCGGACACGGAAGCGGTGGTGGACGCGGGCACGGACACGGAAGCGGTGGTGGACGCGGGCACGGAAGCGGACGCGGACGCATCGGCGGGGCCGGACCCACACGGTGGGGCGGGGCAGCGGACGGAGGCGGTGTGATGGCCACAGTCACCGCGCCCGCTCCCCGTACCGTCCTGCCCGCCCGCCTCCGGCACCCCGCCGTCGGCAAACTCCTGCTCCTCGCCGTCCTCGCCGCCGTCCTCGTGCCGCTCGCCGACGCCCGCTGGTCCAGCGGCAGTTGGCCGCACGCCCTCACCGTCGACCTGACCGAACCGCTCGGCAAGGCCAGCGACTGGATCATCGACAACCGCGACAGCCACCCGCTGTTCCTCTACTTCTTCGGCTACGTCAGCAACGCCGTCGTCCTCTCCGTACGCGGCGTCTACCTGCTGCTCCTCGCGGCCGGCTGGGCCGGGGTCACCGCCGTGGCCGCCGTGGTGGCCTGGCGCGCCGCCGGTGTCCGGCTCGCCCTCGGCACCGCCGCCGCGTTCCTCGCCTGCGGACTCCTCGGCATGTGGGTGCCCACCATGCAGACCCTCGCGGTCATGGTGGTCGCCGTCCTCGCCTCCGTCGTCCTCGGCGCCCTGCTCGGCCTCGCCGCCGGGCTCTCCGACCGCACCCACCGCGCGCTGCGCCCCGTCCTGGACACCATGCAGGTGCTCCCGGCGTTCGCCTACCTGCTGCCGGTCGTGCTGGTCTTCGGCATCGGCGTACCCGCCGCCGTCCTCGCCACCGTCGTCTACGCCGCCCCGCCCATGGCCCGCCTCACCGCGCTCGGCCTGCGCGACGCCGACGAGGGCGTGATGGAGGCCGTCGCCTCGCTCGGCGCCACCTTCCGCCAGCGCCTGTTCAGCGCCCGCCTCCCGCTGGCCCGCAAGGAACTCCTCCTCGGCCTCAACCAGACGATCATGATGGCGCTGTCCATGGCCGTCATCGCCTCCGTCATCGGCGCCGGCGGCCTCGGGGACCGCGTCTACCAGGCCCTCGCCTCCGTCGACGTCGGCGCCGCGCTCTCCGCCGGCATCCCGATCGTGCTGCTCGCCGTCGTCCTCGACCGCGTCACCGGCGCGGCCGGCGCCCGCCTCGGCGAGGCCCGTACGGCCACCCCCTGGCTGTACGGGGCCGCCGCGGCGGTCGTCGTCGCGGTCGCCGGACGGCTCGTCGGCCGCCTGGACTGGCCCGAGGCGTGGGCCGTCAACATCGCCGAGCCGGTGAACGACGCCGTCGACTGGATGACCGACCACCTCTACTCCGGCGTCCCCTACATCGGCGGCACCGCCGACTGGGCCGGCCACTTCACCACCTGGGTCCTCGACCCCGTCCGCGACGGCCTGCAATGGCTGCCCTGGTGGTCGGTCCTGCTGATCGTCGCCGCCCTGGCCTGGCTCATCGGCACCTGGCGCACCGCGCTCACCGCCGTCCTCGCCATGGCCGCGATCGGGGTGCTCGGCGTCTGGAAGCCGTCTCTCGACACGCTCTCCCAGGTCCTCGCGGCCGTCGCCGTCACCCTCGTGATCGGCTTCGCCGTCGGTATCGCCGCCGCCCGCAGCGAACGCTTCGAACGCCTGCTCCGGCCCGTCCTCGACGTCTTCCAGACCATGCCGCAGTTCGTCTACCTGATCCCGGTGGTCGCGCTGTTCGGCGTCGGGCGCGCACCCGCCGTCGCCGCCGCCGTGGTCTACGCGCTGCCCGCCGTCGTCCGCATCACCACCCAGGGGCTGCGCGCCGTCGACCCGGCGGCCATGGAGGCCGCCCGCTCCCTCGGCGCCACCCCCGCCCAGCAACTGCGCCAGGTCCAGCTTCCGTTGGCCCGCCCGTCCCTGCGGCTCGCCGTCAACCAGGGCGTCGTCCTGGTCCTCGCCGTCGTCATCATCGGCGGCCTGGTCGGCGGCGGCGCGCTCGGTTACGACGTCGTGTTCGGCCTCGCCCAGGGCGACCTGGCCACCGGTCTCGTCGCCGGCGCCGCGATCGTCTGCCTCGGCCTGATGCTCGACCGGGTGACCCAGCCCACCGAACGCCGCGTGCGGAAGGGAGCCTGACATGCGAGTCCGTACCACCTCCACGGCGGTGACCGGCGCCTTCGCCCTGCTGCTGCTCACCGGCTGCGGCGCCGCCGACATGACCAAGCAGGCCTCGCCCTTCGCCAACGCCCAGGGCGCGAAGACGGTGACCCTGTCCGTGCAGTCCTGGGTCGGCGCCCAGGCCAACGTCGGCGTGGCGCAGTACCTCCTCGAACACGAACTGGGCTACCGCGTCGACACCGTCCAGGTCGACGAGGTGCCCGCCTGGGACGCGCTCAGCCAGGGCCGCGTCGACGCCATCCTGGAGGACTGGGGCCACCCCGACCAGGAGAAGCGCTACGTCACCGACAAGAAGACCATCGCCCCCGGCGGCGACCTCGGCGTGACCGGGCACATCGGCTGGTACGTCCCGACGTACTTCGCCAAGCAGCACCCCGACGTCACGAACTGGAAGAACCTCAACAAGTACGCCGACCGGCTGCGCACCCCCGAGAGCGGCGGCAAGGGCCAGCTCCTCGACGGCTCGCCGTCGTACGTCACCAACGACAAGGCGCTGGTGAACAACCTGAAGCTGAACTACCAGGTGGTGTTCGCCGGTTCGGAAGCCGCGCAGATCACGCAGATGAAGCAGTTCGCGAAGGAGAGGAAGCCCTTCCTCACGTACTGGTACTCCCCGCAGTGGCTGTTCGAGAAGGTCCCGATGACCGAGGTGAAGCTGCCCGCCTACAAGGAGGGCTGCGACGCGGACGCGGCGAAGGTCGCCTGCGCCTACCCGCACACCCCGCTGCAGAAGTACCTCAACGCCGACTTCGCGAAGACCGGCGGGAAGGCCGCCGCGTTCCTCAAGAAGTTCAAGTGGACCACCGAGGACCAGAACGAGGTCTCCCTGATGATCGCCAACGACAAGTTGACGGCCCAGGAGGCGGCGAAGAAGTGGGTCGAGGGTCACCGGTCCACTTGGCGGGGGTGGGTGGGGGCGTAGCGAGGGGGGAGGGGCGAGTGAGCTGACGGGGGGCGGGGGTGCTGGCCGATGGACGCCCCCGCCCTCTCGTTCCCCCCGCCTCCTCGTTCAATGGAGGCCCCGCCCGTTCAGCGCAGCCCCCTCCCGTAGTGGAGCCCCGCCCGTTCAGCGCGGCTCCCTCCCTTAGCGGACCTCACTCGATCAACGCAGCCCCGCCGCGATGTCCCCCAGCGCCTCTGCCGCCCTGCGTTGCAGTCCCGGGCCGAAGGTGACGCGGGTGGCGCCGAGTTCGCCGAGTTCGGCCGCCGGGGTGCCGTCGAGGCGGGCGAACACGTTGAGCGGGCCGCGGGTGCCGGACCGCAGCAGCGGCAGTACGCCGGTCGGCGCCCCGATCGGGTACACGCAGTCGGCGCCCGCGTCGACATACAGTGCGGCCCGCTCGATGGCCCGCTCCGGGTTGCCGTCGCCGTATTCGAAGACGTCGACGCGAGCGTTCACGAACAGCAGGTCGGCCGCCGCGGCGCGCACCTCCGCGAGCCAGTCGGCGTGCCGGGCCGCGTCCTTGAGGACACCGGCCTCGGAGTCCTCCAGATTGCAGCCGACCGCGCCCGCCTCAAGAAGCCGCTCCACCAATTCCTTGGGGGCGAGCCCGTATCCGCCCTCCACGTCGGCCGACACCGGTATGTCGACCGCCCGGACGATCCGCGCGACCGCCGCGAACATCTCGGCGGCCGGAGTCTGCCCGTCGGCGTAGCCCAGCGAGGCGGCGACCCCGGCGCTCGGGGTGGCCAGCGCCGGGAACCCCGCGTCCGCGAACACCCGCGCGCTCGCCGCGTCCCACGGCCCGGGCAACACCACCGGATCATCGGGCAGCCGCCCATGATGCAGCGCCCGAAACCGCTCCGCGTGGCTCAGCATGGCGTTCCTCCCGAGGGTTCGCGCGGCCGTGTCCCGCGCCGTCACGGCATCGACCCTACGAAAGGGGCGGTCCCGGAGCATGGTCCATTCCCCTCGCGAAAACATGGGCCACTTCGGCTGCCGCCGTCCAGGTCACCGCGCCGGCCCCGGCATCACCAGCGGATCAGCTTGCGGGCGACGGTCTTGGACCTGTCCCCCGGGGACCTGGGGCCTGCCCGAGAGCGCCCGGACGAGAGCGCCGACCCCGAGAGCATCCGCCTCCCGAACCCCCGACCCTCACACCCCCGGCGACCCGGCAGCCTCCGACTCCGAAGCCTCCGACTCCGCCCCGGTGGCCGGCGCCTCCCCGAAGCGGGCCAGGGCCAGGGCGCCCGCCACCGCCACCGCGAAGCCGAGGACCGCCAGCCAGGTCAGGCCCTCTCGCGTGCGGTCGCCCAGGTAGACCACGCCCACCAGGGCGGGGCCGATGGTCTCGCCGATGACCAGGCCTGCCGTGGCAGTCGTCACCGAGCCCCGTTGCAGTGCCGTGGTGAGCAGCAGGAAGGCCGCTCCCCCGCCCACTAGCAGCGCGTACGTCGCCGGGTTGGCCACCAGGCGCCCCAGGTCGAGGTCCTCGATCAGCCGCACCGCGACCTCGACCACCCCGAACCCGAACCCTGCCCCCAGTCCCAGCGTCAGCGCCCGCCCCCGGTCCGGCAGCCGGCCGCCGACGAGGCCCAGCAGCAGGACCGCCACGGAGATCGCCAGCATCGCGTACTTCAGCGCGAGGGAACCCGTCCGGTCGCCCTCCGTCCCCGACGCCAGGCCCAGCATGGCGAGCCCCGCGCACACCACCGCCACCGCGCCCCACTCGACCCGGCTCAGCCGTACGTGGATCAGCCACGAGGCCACCACCGCCGTCACCGCGAGGCTCGCCGCCAGCGCTGCCCCGACGGCGTAGATCGGCAGGGACCGCAGCGCCGCGATCTGGAGCAGGAACCCGACCCCGTCCAGAGCGAGTCCGGCGAGATAACGCCACTGGCGGAGCGCCCGCAGCAGCAGCGTCGCCGCGCCCGTGGCCCCGCTGTCCGTCCCGCCCTCACCGGCGGCACGGGCGGCCATCGCCTGAAGGACCGTCGCCGTACCGAAACAGACCGAGGCACCGAGGGCACACACCATTCCAAAGAGCACGAAGTGACTGTAGGGGACGGTGGGGGGCGAGACCGCTGACGCCGACTCCGGCGAGCGGCTCCCGCCGGCGACTCCGGCTCCGACGGGCGGCTCCCGCCGACGACTCCGATGACTCCGACTGCTCCGGCGAGCGGCTCCGGCGAGCTGTCTCAGTGAGCTGTCTCCCCGGGCGGCTTCGGCGGGGTGGTTTCGCTGGCCCCGGGGGGGGGTGCCTCTATGTCTTTCGTCAAGCGAGGCGTGGGGCGCGGGGTTCGTAGAAGGTGCCGTCGCGGAGCATGGCGAACAGCATGCTGATGCGGTGGCGGGCGAGTCGGAGGAGGGCCTGGGTGTGGGTTTTGCCGCGGGCTCGGCAGCGGTCGTAGTAGGTGCGGGAGGCGGGGTCGT
>NZ_JBEYFY010000068.1:0-35944 GCF_040703595.1 Streptomyces sp. NPDC007084 | reverse complement strand
CGCGGGACCACGGCGCGGGCCGCGCCGCCGACCCAGGTGCCGGCTCCCCGGCCGCTGCGCAGATACCCCTCGGCGACGAGTTGCTCGTACGCCTCGGTGACCAGCCCCCGGGACACGCCCAGGTCACCCGCCAGCGCCCGGCTGGACGGCAACCGCGTGCCGGGGGCGAGCCGTCCGGACCGGACCGCCTCGCGCAGCGCGGCCTGAAGCGCACGTCCCCGCGCGCGTGCCGGTGCCGCCGCGGCCGGCAGGAGCAGTTCCCAGGCGGCCGTCCAGGGCGCCCCACCGGACGGACCCGGCTCGGGCGGCTCGCCGTGATTGGTCCCCGATGACGTCATGGAAGTGGACCTTAAACCGGACCACACCCTCCTCGTAGCGTCACCGGCATGAACGCCACCACCACGCGGGGCGCCCTGCTCGCCGCCCTGGCCTGCGTCCTCGTCGGCGGGTCCTTCACCGCCAACAGCCTCCTCGGCCACTACCCCTACGGCGGCGGCCAGTTCCTCCGCTACGGCCTCGCCTGCGTCCTGCTGCTGCCCCTGCTGGGCCGGCGCGGCACGGCCCCGCTGCGCCTGCTCGACGCCCGCCAGTGGACGCGCCTCGCCCTGCTCGCGGCCGTCGGGATGGTCGGCTTCAACCTCGCGGTGCTCGCCGCCGAACGCACGGCGGAACCGGCGGTTCCGGGCGTCCTCGTGGGCTGCGCGCCGGTCGTCGTGGCCGTTCTCGTGCCCCTTCTGGAGGGCCGCCGCCCCCGGCACCGGGTGCTCTACGGGGCGGCGCTCGTCGCCCTGGGCGCCTTCACCGTCCAGGGCTGGGGGCGCACCGACGGCGCCGGGATCGCGTACTCGGCCGGCGCGCTCGCCGGGGAGGTCGGTTTCGCCGTACTGGCCGTCCCCGTGCTGCGGCCGCTCGGGCCACGGCTGTTGTCGGCCACGGTGTGCGGGCTCGCGGCCGTCGAGTCGGCGGCGGCCGGGCTGGTCATGGACGGCCGGGCGTGGCTGCGGATGCCGGACGCCACCGAGACGGCAGCGCTGCTGTGGCAGGCGGCGGTCGTCACCGTGGTCGGGTTCGTCTGCTGGTACATGGGCATGCAGCGCATCGGCGCCGAGCGCGCCACGCTCTTCTCCGGCCTCATCCCCGTCGCGGCGGCCGCCACCGCCCCTCTCGTGGGCACCGGCGCCTACGGCGCCGCCCAGGCCGTCGGCAGCGCCCTTGTGGGCGTCGGAGTGGCCCTGGGGTCGGGGGCGTTGAGCACCGTGACCGCCCGGCGTCCGGTCCGCGCGGGCGTGTCGAGTGCCGGACGCGGGAAGACGCGGGCGGTCGTACGGGACGGGCGACGGGCGGTCGTACGGGACGGGCGTCCGAAGGCGGGGGCGCTCGCCGGTGACGGCGACGGCCGGCACCGGACCGCACCCGGGGGAGCGGGGCGCGCTCCTTCAGCGGCTGCCGTCGAGCAGGACGCGGGCGACGAGGGCCGGGTCGTCGTTCATCGGGACGTGACCGCAGCCGGGCAGCCGCACCAGCCGGGCCCGCGGAATGATCTGCTTGGCGCGGACACCCTGACGGCGCACCAGGAGCCGGTCCCGGGTGCCCCAGGCCACGGTGACGGGCAGCGCCGGGATGTCGTCGGTGAACTGCACCGTCGTCCCCGCGCGCAGGGTCTCGGTGAACGCCTCGGCGTTGGCCAGCGCGAGGGTCTCGGCGACGACGGCCTCGGGTGAGCGGCGGGCGGGGCGGGCGTAGATGCTGCTGGTCAGGACCGTCCGTCCGGCAGCCGAGCGCGAGAGCCGCTCGACGACCGGGACCGGCATACGCCGGGCCGCCTGACGCATGGCGAGCAGCACCCCGAAGGCGTACCGCCGCTCGACCGGCGACCAGAAACCGGCGGGCGAGAACGTCGTGACGGACCGCACGCGCTTCTCGCGGCCCAGTTCCAGGGCCAGCAGCCCGCCCAGCGAGTTCCCGGCCACATGCGGCCGTTCGACCCCCAGCGCCTCGCACAGCGCGCCGAGCACGGGCACCACCGTCGACAGGTCGTGCGACAGCCCGTCCGGGAGCGCAGGGGACGCGCCGAAGCCCGGAAGGTCGACGGCGATGACGTCCCGCTCGGCCGCGATCAGCGGAATCACCGGGTCCCAGGCCTGCCGGTGGTGCCCGATCCCGTGCAGCAGAAGGAGCGGTTCGCCGCTGCCCACGCGCGCGTAGGACAACGTGACCGTCTTCGGGCCGCTGGAGGTGGGGACGCTGAAGGAGACCGTGTCGGACATGGGGCTGCTCCTCGTCTGGGACGCCGGTGAAGGCCTGACTCGTAGACAGCTTGTCAGCAACTGCTACCGACGGGTAGCCCCCGTTCTCCATCAACCGCGCGGGCCCCGCCGGACGGCCCGTCCGCGCGGTCACGGCGGTGAATTCGCCTGGACAGGCGAGGGCGCGTCGGGTGGGATGGTGCGGTGGCAACCGACACCGCGACCGATGTCTTCGAAGAACACCGGCCCGTACTGACGGGCGTGGCCTACCGCATGCTCGGGCGTGTCGCCGACGCCGAGGACGTGGTCCAGGAGGCGTGGCTGCGCTGGTCCGCGGCCGACCGCTCCGAGGTGCGCGAACCGCGCGCCTACCTCGTGCGGGTCACCACCCGCCTCGCCATCGACCGGCTCCGCCAGGTCCAGTCGCGGCACGAGGCCTACGTCGGACCATGGCTCCCCGAGCCCTATGTCACCGACTTCGCCGGCACCGTCGAGGACACCGCCGAACGGGCCGTCCTCGCCGACACCGTCTCCCTCGCCGTCCTCGTGGTCCTGGAGTCCCTCTCGCCCCTGGAACGCGCGGTGTTCGTCCTCAGGGAGGCCTTCGGCTACCCCTACGCCGACATCGCGACGATTCTCGACCGGGGGGAACCGGCGGTGCGCCAGCTCGCCGGGCGGGCCCGCCGGCACGTCGAGGAGCGACGCCCGCGCTACGAGGTCGACCCGGCCGAACGCCGTGACCTCACCGAACGGTTCCTCGCCGCCGCCGAAAAGGGCGACCTGGAGGGGCTGATGACCCTGCTGGCGCCGGACGCGCGCCTGATCGGCGACAGCGGAGGCCTCTCCAAGGCGCCCCTGCGTGTCCTCGAAACCGCCGACAAGATCAGCCGCTTCATCGTCGGGGCCGCCCGGAAGGGGCCGCACGACCTCTCGTTCCGCTTCCTCGAACTCAACGGCGGCTTCGCGGCGGTCGCCCTGTCCGGCGGCAGACCCGACACCGTCTTCCAACTGGACGTCGCCGACGGACGCATCGCCTGCGTCTATGTCATCCGCAACCCGGAGAAGCTGGTCTCCCTCGCCGCCGACTAGTCCGCACCGGCTCCGCCGGCCCGAAGTACTGCACTGCCGAAGTATCGCAGTTCCGAAGTACCGCAGTTCCGAAGTACCGCAGAGCCGAAGTACCGCAGCGCCGAAGCGTCCGACCCGCCGCGAAAGCCCCCGCCTTCCTGGACGGGGGCTTTCGGCGTTGTGTCGCGAACGTCTCCCAGCGCGAACGCCCCGTGAACGCTCTGCTGCAACACGCCCGTGCGTTCCCCAAGGATCGAGGATTGGTCTTGACCAAGGGTGGGGTCGGCCCTATGGTCGCAGGGATAGTGCAGGAACCTTTAATAAACAAGGGCGCTAAAACGCCGCAGGGACACGGCGATTGCGGAGGACAGGGTGGGGACCACGCAGTTGGAAACGGTGCCGGAACCGAAGTACTGGCATCTCAAGACCGTGCTCAGCGAGGCACTGGACTCCGAGTTCACCGTGGGCGAGATCCTGCCCAACGAACGTGATCTGGCGGCCCGCTTCGGCGTCGCCCGGGCCACCCTGCGCCAGGCGCTCGAACAGCTCGAACTCGAAGGACGGCTACAGCGCCGCCGGGGTGTGGGCACCACGGTCGCCCCGCCGCGCGTGGGCGTGGCCGTAGGAACCGAACAGCACGTGTGGCCCGGGGCGGCGGGGGACGCCTGGCAGGCCGCTGACTGCGTCCTCGCGGCACCGCCCGCCCCGGTGGCCGGGGTTCTGGAGACCGCCGAGGGCGAGCCGGTGCACACCGTGCGCCGGTCCCGCGTGACGCACGGTCAGCCCGTCGCCGCCGAGCTGCTCTACATCCCGGCGTCCTCGGTCCCCGACCTGTCCGCCATCGACGCGCCCTCGGGGGCGGCACGCGCGCGTGCGGTGCTGCGCGAGTTGCAGCGGCTGGAGCTGGCGGGCCAGGACCGTGCCGTCGAGCTGGGCTCGGCCCGCGCGGACGACGCCCGGGAGCTGGACCGGCTGCCCGGCGCGCCGGTTCTCGTCGTCACGACCCGCTTCTTCGCGCGGGGGCGCACCGCCGCGGTCTCCGTGGCGACCTACCGCGCGGATACCTGCCGGCTCACCTTCGGCGACTCCGGCCGGGTGGAGATCCACCACGACCCGGAGCGCCGCGCCTCCTGACCGGCCCCGCCGGGGCCGCGCGCCCCGTCGAGCCGCACCTCGCCACGGCCCCGCGCCCCGGAACCCTCCGGGGCGCGAGCCGTTCCATGCCGTCGCCGCTTCCCGGGGCGCCGGGTCAGCGGCGGGCCGTCACCGTTCCCTCCACGGCGAAGAGCTGCTCCTCGACGTGGTCCAGAGCCAGCCGCAGGGCCCCCGTCGCGATGGCCGCCTCACCGAGCAGCGAGAGCGTCACCTTCGGCGGGCGCAGACAGTAGCGGGCCAACTCCCGCCGCAGAGGCTCCAGTACGCCGTCCAGGCCGGCCGCCCAGCCGCCGATGACCACCAGCTCCGGGTCGAGGGCGAGGACGAGCGCGGCCACGTCGTGCACGAGCCGCTGGATGAACCGGTCGACGGCGGCGCGGGAGCGCTGGTCGCCGTCCTTGGCCAGCGCGAAGACCTTGGCGACCGCCTGTTCGTCCAACGGGTGCAGCGGCTCGTCCGTGGTCGACAACAGGGTCTCGGGCGTCACGTCACGGCCCAGCAGGTGCAGCGCGCCGATCTCCCCGGCCGCGCCGCCGTAGCCCCGGTGCAGCCGCCCGCCGATCAGCGAACCGGCGCCCGGACTCAGCCCGGCGAGGACGAACACGACGTCGTCGGTCTCGGTCGCCGCGCCCTTCCAGTGCTCGGCGACCGCCGCCGCGTTGGCGTCGTTCTCCACGAGCACCGGGCACTTGAAGGACCGGCTCAGCCGCTCGCCCAGCGGCAGGCCCGTCCACTCCGGCAGCGCCGTGCCGAGGCGCACGGTTCCGTCCGCCTCCACGATGCCGGGGCTGCCGACCCCCACCGCGCGGAGCGAGCTGCGGGCCACCCCGGCCCGGCGCAGCAGCTCGGCGACCGCGAGCCGCAGCCGTTCCAGACGCTCGTCGGCCGACGCCGTCTCGTCCACGTCCTTCGCCATCGCGCCCATGACCCGGCCGTCCAGGTCCGAGAGCAGCGCGGCGACGCGGTGCGGGCCGATCTCCAGGCCCAGCAGATGCCCCGCCTCGGCCCGGAACCGGTAGCGGCGTGCCGGGCGGCCCTGGCGACGCGTGGCGCCCTCCTCGGCCGCCTGCTCCACGACCAGCCCGTTCTCGATGAGCCCCTCGACGACGCCCTCGACGGTGGGCCGCGACAGGCCCGTCACCCGGGTGATCTCGGTGAGGGTCGCGCAGTCCGCCGCGCGCAGGGCGTGCAGCACCACCGCGGAATTGATCCGTCGCAGCAGAGAGGGATCCCCGCCGGTCAACCGCCCCAACGTCCGTCCTCCCAGCTCGTGCGCGTGTTGGCCGGATCGTACTCGGCGCCGGAGACCCCGGCGAGTGCCGGGGACCATTTCCACATCACGGGTCGGCCTCAGCCCGGCGCCACGAAGCCCGACTCGTACGCCGCGATGACCGCCTGCGTACAGTCCCGGGCGCCCGGCTTCGCCGGTACGGCGCTGACGTGCGACTTGACCGTCTCCGTCCCCACGACGAGCCGCGCGGCGATCTCCGCGTTCGACAGACCGCCGGCCATCAGCCGCAGCACGTCCGCCTCCAGCACGGCGCGGGGCCCCGCTGGTACGAGGGGTTCGTCGTCGACGAGAAGGACGGTGAACGGCATCGGGCCAGCGTAGATCAACTCACCGGCAGCTCGGCGCGCGCCTGCCAGTCCCCAGCATCCGGGCCGATGCTCGCACGGCCGCCGGGCAGCGCGGCCGTACTGCGCGGCGGGTGGCCACGTTGAGCATCCCGCGGACGGCGTCCTCGGCTCCTGGAGCGGGCTCGCCGTGACCGCCCTGTGGACGGCGGTGGCGCTCGGCGCCGGAGCCCGGAGGGTCCGACGCCGGGACGCCCTGACCCCGAAGGGTCCGACGCCGGGACGCCTGACCCCGAAGGGTTCCTGACGCCTCACCAATTGTCAGTGCCGGGCGCTTTACTGGAGGCCATGACCATCGCACGGCATCTCGCCACGATCGACCGGCTGTGCTCCGAGGATTTCCTCGCGGAGCACGGCCGCTCCGGCGCGGGCACCGTCGGCCCCGGTTGTCACCTCGCCGGGTTGGTGACCAGCGAGGACGTCGGGGACTCCGACGGCTCGGCGCCCGCAGACGGAGGAGTAGTTCGACGCCGAGCGCGACGGACTCTCGGCGCTGCTCACCGGGCGGTGGTGGCCGCCGCGGCACGTCAGCCTGGCCGGCGTCTTCGAGCGGTCGGCCGGTGGCGAGGACATAGCGGAGCCCTGGGGCGCGCTGAGTTCCCAGGTGCCGGGCGTGCACCTGTGGCGGGCGGCGGGCCACGACCGCTGGATCGCCCTCGGCGCCGCGCACTGGAACCGCGACACGCCGTCCCAGTTCCTGGCCCTGATCACCGCGATAGACCCGCCGTGCCCCGGGGGGAGCGGGGGGCTGGTGCTCCGACGGCCACTGACTCGGCCACCCTCGGCGTCAGGACGGCCGCGGGTCCACGGGAAGCTTCCCCGCCGGATGATCACTGGCCCCCCGGAAAGCCTTGCCGCCGCCGGACGGTCACCGGGTCAGGGAGTCTCGCTGCCGGTCGGTCCCAGGCCCCGGCTCACGGAGTCTCGGCGGCCGACCGTAGTCTGCCGAACTCCTCGGCCATCGTCGCCGCCGTCCAATGCGCGTTGAGCCCGCTGGGGTTGGGCAGCACCCACACCCGGCTCGACCCGATCGTCCGCTCCTGCGGGCCGATCCGCGCCATACGGTCGTCGAAAGCCGTCCGGTACGCGGTCACGCCCACCACCGCCAGCCACTTCGGGCGCAGCCGTGTCACCTTCTCGGTGAGCAGCCGGCCGCCCTCGCGGTACTCCTCGGCGCTCAGCTCGTCTGCCCGTGCCGTCGCCCGCGCGACCACGTTGGTGATGCCGAGCCCGTAGGACGGCAACTCCGCCTGCTCGGCCGGCTTCATGAGCCGTGGGGTGAACCCGGACAGGTGCAGCACCGGCCAGAACCGGTTGCCGGGCCGGGCGAAGTGGTGGCCTGTGGCCGCCGACATCAGGCCCGGGTTGATGCCGCAGAAAAGCACCGAGAGGCCGTCCGCGACGACATCCGGCACGAGCCGGTCGCGGGCGGCCTCCAGGTCCGCGGGGGTCAGGCGCGTCAGAGGATCGCCCCCGGCGTGTAGCCCGCCGCCTCCGGGTGCTGCTTCAGGATTTCCTCGACGCGGGCCACCACGGCGGCGACCTGGTCGGCGGCGGCGCCCGTGAAGGACAGCTTGTCGGCCATCAGCGCGTCGAGCTGCGCCCGGTCCAGCGGGATGCGCTCGTCGGCGGCGAGCTTGTCGAGCAGCTCGTTGCGCTCCGCGCCCCGCTCACGCATCGCGAGGGCTGAGGCCACCGCGTTCTCCTTGATCGCCTCGTGGGCGACCTCGCGGCCGACCCCGGCACGCACCGCGCCCATCAGGACCTTGGTCGTCGCGAGGAACGGCAGGTAGCGGTCCAGCTCACGGGCCACCACGGCCGGGAACGCGCCGAACTCGTCGAGGACGGTCAGGAAGGTCTCCAGCAGACCGTCCAGCGCGAAGAACGCGTCCGGCAGCGCGACCCGGCGCACCACCGAGCAGGACACGTCGCCCTCGTTCCACTGGTCGCCCGCCAGCTCGCCCGTCATCGACGCGTAGCCGCGCAGGATGACCATCAGGCCGTTGACGCGCTCGCAGGAGCGGGTGTTCATCTTGTGCGGCATCGCGGAGGAGCCGACCTGGCCGGGCTTGAAACCCTCGGTGACCAGCTCGTGCCCGGCCATCAGCCGGATCGTCTTGGCGGTCGAGGACGGCGCGGCGGCGAGCTGCACCAGCGCGGTCACGACCTCGTAGTCCAGCGAGCGCGGGTAGACCTGGCCGACGGAGGTGAAGACCTCCGAGAAGCCCAGGTGCGCGGCGATCCGCTGCTCCAGCTCCGCGAGCTTGGCCGCGTCGCCGCCGAGCAGGTCGAGCATGTCCTGCGCCGTGCCGACGGGGCCCTTGATGCCGCGCAGCGGGTAGCGGCCGAGCAGTTCCTCGACCCGGCCGTACGCGACGAGCAGCTCGTCGGCGGCGGTCGCGAAACGCTTGCCCAGGGTGGTGGCCTGCGCCGCCACGTTGTGCGAGCGGCCCGCCATGACCAGCTCCGCGTACTCGGCGGAGAGCTTGCCCAGCCGGGCGAGGACGGCGACGGTACGGTCGCGCATCAGCTCCAGGGAGAGCCGGATCTGGAGCTGCTCGACGTTCTCCGTGAGGTCCCGGGACGTCATGCCCTTGTGGACGTGCTCGTGACCGGCGAGGTCGTTGAACTCCTCGATCCGGGCCTTCACGTCGTGCCGGGTGACCTTCTCGCGCTCGGCGATGGAGGCGAGGTCGACCTGGTCGAGGACCCGCTCGTAGTCGGCGAGGGCGGCGTCCGGCACCTCGATCCCGAGGTCCTTCTGGGCGCGCAGCACGGCCAGCCACAGCCGGCGCTCCAGGCGCACCTTCTGCTCGGGGGACCAGAGCGTGGCGAGCTCGGCGGAGGCGTAGCGTCCGGCGAGGACGTTGGGGATACGGGGCTTTGCAGGCGCGGCAGTCACGTGTAGGGAGCATACCGGCTGTACAGCGCCGGTCCCGTACCGCCGGGTCGGCCCTGGTGATCCCCGGACGGTGACCGCCGGGTTCACGATCCCGAGCGGGGCGGACGGGTCTCGTACCCCGCACGCGCGCGCGGATCGGTACGGGGCTGTTCGCTGCCGACGACGGCGCGCAGACCTCCGTACGTCCTGGTGGTGAAGCGATCGCGGGCCAGGCTGAGTTCGCTGGTGATCAACTGATTGCGCTCGTCGTTGACCTCCTCGATCTCCTGCATCAGTTGCGCGTTCCTGGCACGCAGCGCCGCGTTCGCGTCGCGCGCCTCGTCGACCGCCCTGGCATGACTGCCGAGCCGCATCGCGGTGAGGGCGGCGCTGCGCGCCAGCGCCTGTTCGCGCCGGGTCAGGTCCGCCTCCCGCGCCCGCATGTCCAGCTCAAGGCGCTTCCGCTGCTCCGCCAGCACGCCGAGGTCGTGCCGCGTGCGGGCGTCGGCCTGGCTGAGCGTGTGGCGCAGCAGGGCGGCCAGCAGCCCCGCGACGCCCACGGTCAGCAGAGCGCCTCCGACGGCGGCCAGTTCCCACGTCCGCTGCCAGACGCCCCCGCCGACGCATGTCACGCCGGCCGTGCAACTGGCGGTGGACGCGATTGCCAGTCTGTACGCCACGTTTCGTTACCCCCTTGCCGTGGCCCCCCGGTCGTCGTCTGCGTCGAGGTCCTTCTGCAGCTCGATCGCCTGGACGATGTTCCCGTTGAGCATCCTGCGGATTCTGAGATCGGTGATTCCCCACGCGTCCATGGCCTCCTCCGGGGTCAGGGGCGACGAGGCCACCTGCCGGACCGTCGGTGGCGGCCCGTGTTCCGGGGAGAGCATTCCGCTGTTGACCAGCATCTCCCGCTGGTCGAGACCGAGCACCGACGCCCATGTCGTCAGTTGCGAGGGGAGGGGGAGCGTCTTCCCCTCCAGGGTTCTGCTGATCGTCGTCAGGCTCACTCCGATCGCGACGGCCAGTTGGGCCCGGCCGCCGGCTCGTGGGCGGACGTCGTACCCGGCCGAGGTCGCGGCCTTCGTCAGGTACTCGCCGACCTTCCTTGCGAGAGCTTGTCGCTCACCGCGGGACTCGTGGGGGGACTCTTCCATGCTCCGCATACCCGGAGACTAGCGCGCACGCATGCAACTTGCATACGACTTGCGCGCGCTCGTCGTCGCAGGTCAATCGGCGCCGACGCGTCGCGACAAGCCAACAGACCGGGCTCGTACGCCAGTTCGCGGCAGAAAGTCGTGCGGCCGTACCGGTGAAGGAACTTGCGTGCGCGTGCGCAAGTTGCATATGTTGCATGACTGTGAGTTAGTCGCACGTATGCAAGTCCTGGTCGTGGGGGGTCTCTGCCTGGACCTCCATGGGGCTTTCGTGCACTGCTCCGGCGTCTGTCCGTCCGCCCGTCCGTCTGTCCGTCCGCCCGTCTGTCCGCTCACCACGGTTCATCCACTCATGAACGGAGTAGGCCTTGATCGCCGAGGCTAACGCCGCCACCCCGCGGTCCGACACCAGAGAACCGGCCCTGATCGCCCGTGCCCTCGCGGGCGACCGGGACGCCTTCGGGGACCTCTACGCACTGCACCACCCCGTGGTGCTCGCCTATGTGCAGCGCCGTGTGCGCAATCGGCAGGTCGCCGAGGACATCACCGGCGAGACCTTCCTGACCGCCTGGATGAAACGCGGCACCTTCACCTACCGCGGCGTCGGCTTCGTCGGATGGCTGATCACCATCGCGCGGAACAAGGTCATCGACCACTGCAAGAGCGCGCAGCGGCGGGAGTTCGTGGTCGAGGACCTGCTCGGCTTCGACGAGGACCTCACCGTCAGCACCGAGGACACCGTGCTGACCGGCCTGGACGAGGAGTTGCTGCGCCAGGCCCTCGGGCAACTGCGGCCGACGCAGCGCGAGGTCCTCACCCGGCGCTTCCTCATGGAGCTGTCGGTGCTGGAGACCGCCCGGCACATGGCGCGCACCGAGGGCGCGGTGAAGACGCTGCAGTTCCGGGCCCTGGCCAAGCTGCGCAGCGAGTACCTGGGAGTGGCGGCATGACCCCCGAAGCGGCGGGCCGCACCGCCGTCGAAGCGGATCTCGCCGAGCGACTCGGCGCATTCGCGCGAGAGTTCGTCGCCGAACTGGAGGCGCAGGGGCGACTGGTCGAGGCCGGCGGCGCCGGCGTCCTCGAACGGCTGCGGACCCAGGTCGAGGCCTGGCGGAACGGGCCGGAGTCCTACCGGGCGGCCGTGGACACGATCGTCGAGGACTGCGGCTACCCGAGCGAGGTCGCGATGCGCATCGCCACCGCGCTGAACCGCAAGGGGCTGCTCCCGGTCGGCGCGGAGCCCGAACCCCGGCACGACCGTGCGCCGACGGAGGCCCCCCTCGTACCCGGCGCGCGCGGCGCGATCGTCCTGCACCTCGCCGACCGGGGCGCGGGGCGGTATCTGGGGGAGAGGGGGCACGGAGAGGAGGGCCGTGGGCGCGGCGGCGAACCGGTTCTCGGCGGCGAACCGGTCTCCGGCGGTGAACCGGTCTCCGGAAGCGAGGACGCCGGTGAGCGGGCGGCGGCTCTCGAACGCGGGATCGGAGCCGAGCCCGAACCCGAGCACGAGCCCGAACCCGAGCACGAGCCCGAGCCGGAGCCCGAGCCGGAGGGGGAACACCGGATCGCCGCCGGTGAGTACGAGCCCGCGTACGGGTGTGAAGCCGCGGCGCGGAGACGCGAGACCGCGAATGGGCGTGAGGCCGCGTACGGACAGGAGGGCCGGTACCGACAGGAGGGCCCGTACGGGCACGACAGCGCGTACGGGCACGACAGCGCGTACGCGCTGGACGGCGGGCCCGCGTACGAAAGCGCGCCCGGCCCGGAGCTGCCGGCCATTCCCGAGCTGACGGCCATGCCCCATCCGGTGACCGCGCCCGAGCCGACGGCCATCCCCGATCCGGTCACCGCGCCCGAGCCGACGGCCATCCCCGATCCGGTCACCGGGCCCGAACCGATGGCCGTGCCTGGACCGGTAGCCGTTTCCGAGCCCGTGACCCTCCCCGAGCCGGTCGACGGGCAGGTTCCGCGGGTGCGACCAGCCGCCGCGCGGTCCCGTACCGCCGGATGGGACACCGCCTCCGCCCGCGCGGTCTCCGTCGCCGCGACCCTCCAGGCCGATCACCTCGCGCGCCTGGAGGCCATGCGGATCACGGCGGACGGGGAGCGCGTCACGGTGGCCGTCAAAGCCACCTGTCTCGCCGACTGGGAGTACTGGCTCGACGCGATCGGCGCGGCCAGAAACGTACGCACCCGCACGGCCGGGCACGCGCAGGTCGCCGCGGGGACCCTGGACGGCGTGGCGGTCCACCTCACCGCGCACGGCGTCCCCGAACTCCTCCAGGAGGCGAGCGACGCCGCGACCGACCCCTTCTACCTCTGGGGACGGATCTACGACCTCGGGATGGGCCAGACCGACCGGTCCGACCGCGTCTGGCTGGCACGCGGCCGACGTCAGGACGAGCGGGGTATGCCGCTGCTGGTCCTGCGCGGCACCGCCGGTCCGCCCTACCCCCTGGCCGCGATCGTCCTCGCGCACGGCCCGCTCACCCCCACACCCCTGCCCGCCGTCGACATCGACGCGGACAACGTGTAGCCGGCACCGTGCGGCTGAACCGCGCAGTTGGCACGGTGCACTCGGCGCCGCGCAGCCGAACCGCGCACTCGGCACCGCGCGTTCGGCGCCTGCGGTCGACCGGCGTGTTCGAGCCAGGGAACCCCCGCTTCCGGTGGTGGCCGTATCCCACCCGTAACGACCTGTGTCCGCCCGCACCCCGCGCCGGAGGTGCCCACCCTCTGCACCAGAAGAACCACGGCCCCCCGTCCACGGGACCACCGGAACCCCGTACTGCACCTGGCCCAGAACCGACCCGGCGGTCCGCGGGCGAGCGCCTTCGGCCTGGCTGGTTCTCGCCGCTCGGGGAAGGGTGACCGGGTGGCGTCGGTGGGGCACATCGGCCCTGATCCGCCCACCGATGGCGTGTCGGGGCGAAAAGGTACGAGTCCGCCGGTGCCCCGGACGCGCGTGCCGGCCGCCGGGTGCCGCCTCGCCCGTGGTGCCCAGGGGCGTACTTCTCAGGTCTCCGCAGGAGTGCCAGGATGCTGAACCCGGCCGGAACCGCCGGCCGCACTGTTGCTCGCCGCCCGCACCCGGGTGGTGGGACGGCTCCTTTCCATGCTCCGCAAAGCTGAAGGGGTCGTCGGCTGGGTCCGGCGCTCACGCCGGGCCCAGCCGTAGGTCTGGGGAGCGCGCGGCGTGAACCGTCCGTGAGCACCGCGCTGTCGAGCGCCCCTTGTGCGCCCTGTGAGGGCGGCTGCGTGACGCGCTAGCTTGCCCCTCATGCGGAGCATGGCCGCCGTGTCGCTCGACAGTTCCGGCAGTTCGTCAGAGAGGCACGGCGGAAGCCGCCCGGGAATCGCGCGCGGGGTTCAGCCGGTCTGTCCCACCGACTCGGTGCCGTGGGTTCCGGTGACAGGACCCTCGTGCGCGACAGGACCCTCATGTGCGACAGGCCCCTCGTAGGGGAGCAGTTCCGTGTGCTTCGGCGGGCGGCCGTCGCCGGACGAGCGGCCCGTCAGACGGCGTCCGATCCACGGCAGCAGATGCTGCCGGGCGAAACGGACGTCGGCGGTGCGGCGGGAGATCCAGCCGGGCAGTGTCGTAGGACCCATGGGGGTGCGCCACTCCGGGTCCTCGGCCTCGTACCCGAGCGTCTGCCACACGGCCTCCGCGACCCTGCGGTGCCCCTCGGCGGTCAGGTGCAGCCGGTCCACGTCCCACATGCGCGGGTCGGCGAGCGAGGGCGCGCCGTAGAGGTCGACCACCAGCGCGCCGTGCCGTGCGGCGAGGTCCTCGACGACGCCGAACAGCTCCTCCATGCGGGGACGGAAGCGTTCGAGGACCGGGCCGTTGCGGCCGGGGCTGCGCATCAGCACCAGTTGCCCGCAGGCCGGCGCGAGCCGCTCCACCGCCTCCTCCAGGAGCCCGCGGACGCGTCCCATGTCCACCTTGGGCCGCAGGGTGTCGTTCAGGCCGCCGACGAGGGTGATCACATCGGGGCGCATGGCGGCGGCGACGTCGACCTGCTCTGCGACGATCTGCCCGATCAGCTTGCCGCGCACCGCGAGGTTCGCGTAGCGGAACCCGGGGGTACGGGCCGCCATCCGGGCCGCGAGGAGATCCGCCCATCCTCGGTAGGAGCCGTCGGGCAACAGGTCCGACATGCCCTCGGTGAAGGAGTCGCCGACCGCGACAAGGCTGGTGTAGGTGGGATTCGTCTGCATGGCGGGAAAGATGGTAACCCGAACACATACTCATCGGTCGGTCGGGTCGGTCGGCTCGGTCGGGGGCCGCCGGCCCGGCCGCGGGCGGCACCGGTGGGCCGAATCCAGCGCCCCGACCGGCGCGCCAGGCAGGATTCGTCCCACCGTCCGGACCGGGCAGGGCGTCCCGTACCCGGCGCGCCCTGCCCCGCGACCCGCCGCATGATTCAGACGACAGGCCCTAGACCGGCTGCCCGAACAGCTCCCGCAGCACGTCCTCCATGGTCACCAGCCCCGTGAGCCGGCCGTCGCTGCCCATCACCGCCGCGAGGTGGGTACGGCTGCGGCGCATGGCCGTCAGGACGTCGTCCAGCGGGGTGCTCTCCCGGACCCGTGCGATCGACCGCATGTCCTCCACGCGGAACGGCAGGTCGCGCGGGGTGGCGTCCAGCGCGTCCTTGACGTGCAGATAGCCGACGATGCGGCGGCGGTCGTCGACGACCGGGAAACGCGAGAAGCCCGACTCGGCCGACAGCCGCTCCAGTTCCTCCGGCGTGACGCCCACGCGCGCGTAGACGACGCGTTCCACCGGCAGCACGACGTCGTGCACGGGGCGGCGGCCCAGTTCCAGGGCGTCGTGCAGCCGCTCCTGGGCCCGGTCGTCGATGAGCCCGGCGGCGCCGGAGTCCTGCACGAGGCGGGCCAGCTCGTCGTCCGAGAAGGTCGCCGCGACCTCGTCCTTCGTCTCCACGCGCAACAGTTTCAGCAGCCCGTTCGCGAAGGCGTTGACCGCGAAGATCACCGGGCGCAGGGCGCGCGAGAGGGCGACCAGCGGAGGCCCGAGCAGCAGCGCCGTCCGTACCGGCTCCGCGAGCGACACGTTCTTCGGGACCATCTCGCCGAGCAGCATGTGGAGATACGTCGCCAGGGTCAGCGCGATGACGAAGGAGACCGCGTGGCCCGCGCCGGCGGGCACGCCCACCGCGTGGAACACCGGCTCCAGCAGATGCGCGATCGCGGGTTCGGCCACGATGCCGAGCACCAGGGTGCACAGCGTGATGCCGAGCTGCGCGGTCGCGAGCAGCGCGGACACGTGCTCAAGCCCCCACAGGACGGCACGGGCCCGGCGGTCGCCCTGCTCCGCGTGCGGCTCGATCTGGCTGCGGCGCACCGAGATCAGCGCGAACTCGGCGCCCACGAAGAAGCCGTTCACGACGAGCGTCGCGAGCCCGATCAGCAGTTGTATGACGGTCATCGCGCACTCTCCTCGGCGTCGTGCGGGGCATGCAGCAGGACGCGGGCGGCCCGCCGGCCCGAGGCGTCCACCACGTCGAGACGCCAGCCGGTCGCGTCGACGGTGTCCCCCTCGGCGGGGATGCGGCCCAGCTCGGCCGCCACGAAACCGGCCAGGGTCTCGTAGGGCCCGTCGGGCACCCGCAGTCCGACGCGCGCGAGCTGGTCGGTGCGGGCGGAGCCGTCGGCTGAGTACAGCGCGCGGCCGTCCTCGTCCGTGCCGACCGGGGCGAGGTCGGGCGTCTCGTGCGGATCGTGCTCGTCGCGGACCTCGCCGACGACCTCCTCGACGATGTCCTCCAGAGTGGCGACACCGGCGGTGCCGCCGTACTCGTCGATGACCACGGCCATCGTGCGGCGGCCCGCCAGCCGGTCCAGCAGCCGGTCGACGGTCAGCGACTCCGGTACGAGCAGCGCCTCCCGCATGATCCGGGAGACCGGCGTCTGCGTCCGGCGGTCGGCCGCCACGGTCAGGACGTCCTTGATATGGGCGACGCCCACGACCTCGTCCAGGCTGTCCTGGTAGACGGGAAAGCGGGACAGGCCGGTCGCCCGGGTCGCGTTGGCCACGTCCTCGCAGGTCGCCTCCCTGGCGAGGGCGATGACCTGGACGCGCGGGGTCATCACGTTCTCCGCCGTCAGGTCGGCGAGGTTCAGGGTGCGGACGAACAGTTCGGCGGTGTCCGGCTCCAGCGCGCCCTCCTTGGCGGAGTGCCGGGCGAGCGCCACCAGTTCCTGGGGGCCGCGCGCGGACGCCAGCTCCTCGGCGGGTTCGAGGCCGAAACGCCGTACGACACGGTTGGCCGTGTTGTTGAGGTGCGCGATGAAGGGCCGGAACGCGGAGCTGAACCAGCGCTGGGGCGTCGCCACCCGCTTGGCCACGGCCAGCGGCGAGGAGATCGCCCAGTTCTTGGGCACCAGCTCGCCCACGACCATCAGGAAGACCGTCGAGAGCGCCGTACCGATGACCAGGGCCACCGAGTGCGACGCGGAGGACGGGATCCCGACCGATTCCAGCGGGCCCGCGATCAGCTTGGCGATCGAGGCCTCGGACAGCATGCCGACGACCAGGTTCGTCACGGTGATACCGAGCTGGGCGCCGGACAACTGGAAGGTCAGGTTGCGTACGGCCTTCAGGGCGCCCGCGGCGCCCCGCTCGCCCCGCTCGGCGGCGCGCTCCAGCTCACTGCGCTCGACCGTGGTCAGCGAGAACTCGGCCGCCACGAAGGCGCCGCAGGCCAGCGACAGCAGAACGGCCACCAGCAGCAGGAGAACTTCGGTCATCGGGTCACCTCCGTCCCATGATCGGCCAGGGTCGGGGGGATCGCGCGATGTCCGCGGCCACCGTGAGGATCACGGCACCGGGTACTGGGAGGCTCGCCCATGGGCGGACGCTCACACCTTTCGTAGGAGGACGGAGTGTTCACCAAGGGTAAAGGAAGGGCAAAGCGTTCTCCTCGGTGGCCCCCGCGCCCCGGGAGGAACCGGGGCCGAGGTCACTCCGGGTCCCCGAATCGGGGCGCGTGACACGCGTGAGCCGGTGAGCGGTCGTACCGGTTCGGCCGGCGCGCCCACTGCTCGGCGAGCCGTCCGCCGGGCCGGGCCGACGCCCGCTACGCGGTGAGCCGTCTGCCGGGCCGGGCCGACGCCCGCTACGCGGTGAGCCGTCTGCCGGGCCGGGCCGACGCCCGCTACGCGGTGAGCGGCTTCACCCAGCGTCGCCAGTGCTCCTCGGGCGCGTAACCGGCGGCCCGCCACGCGTGGTGGGCGGTCTCGTTGCGGGCCAGCACCATCGCGTCCCCGCGCCGCCCGCCGAGCCGTACGAAACGTTCCTCCGCGGCGGCGAGCAGTGCCGAGCCGATGCCGAGGCGTCGGTGGCCGGCGTCGACGGCCAGCCGGTAGAGGTGGCAGCGCCAGCCGTCGAAGCCGGCGATCACCGTGCCCACCAGTTCGCCGTCCCGTTCCGCAAGGAGCAGGGACTCGGGGTCCCGGGCGAGCAGCCGCTCCACGCCGGCGCGGTCGTCGCTGATGCTGGTGCCCTCGGCGGCCGTCTTCCAGAAGGCGAGCACCGCGTCCAGGTCCTCGGGCGCGGCGGCCCGTATACGCAGGTCGGTCATGCGCCGATCCCACCACGGGGCCCGTACGCGGGCACGGCATTCCGCCATCCGGACGGCCACCCGCGTCGCGGCGCGTACGCGGTGCTCACGCCCACACGCCGCTCACTCGTGCGCGATGGCCGCCAGGACGTTCATCCGGGACGCCCGCAGGGCCGGGAGGAGAGCCGCGGCGATGCCCACGACGGCGGAGCCGATCACGACCGCGACGATCGTCGTCCAGGGGATGGCGAGTTCCCTCATCCCCTGGAGCGCCAGCACCCGCTGGACGCACACGCCCCAGACGAGCCCCAGTGCCAGTCCGAGGACCGCTCCGAACACGGCGATCACCACCGACTCCAGCCGGATCATCCGGCGCAGTTGGCGGCGCCCGAGTCCGATGGCCCGCAGCAGTCCGATCTCCCGGGTCCGCTCCACCACCGACAAGCCGAGGGTGTTGACGACACCGAGCACCGCGATGACGATCGCGAGCCCGAGCAGCGCGTACACGAGGTAGAGCAGTACCGCGATCTGGTCGTGCACCAGTTTCTTATAGTCGGCCTGGTCGCGGACCTGCACCTGCGGGTACGGGGTGAGGGTCTTCTCCAGGCGGGGACGCAGCCGGTCCGCGTCGGTGCCCGGGCTCGCGTTCACGTACAGCGCCGAGTCCTGTCCGCCGGGCACGTACTTCTCGACGGTGCCGAAGCCGATGACGAGCCCGCCCCGCATGCCGAACCCGCCGCTGCCGTCCTGGTCGGTGAGGGCGCCCACCGTCAGATCGGTCTTGCGGCCGGCCGGGAACTCGACGGGAATCGTGCTGCCCACCCGGACGCGATGGTCCTTCGCGAACTTGGCGTCCATGGCGATATGGCCGTCCGCGAGCGCCGCCGCGGTGTTTCCCCGCGCGTACGTGACATGGGCGACGTCGTCCAACCGCTGGTCGTAGGCCGCGGCCGACGACTCGATCCGCTTCCCGTCCGGCAGCCGGACCGCGATCGGGGTGAACCGCTGCCGGACGACGAGCCCCACACCGTCCGTGGCCCGCACCTTGTCCGTCAACTCCCTGGAGAACGGTACGAAGTTGTCGTTCTGGAGCACGAAGTCGGAGCCGAGCGTCTTGTCGATCTGGCGGTCGAAGGACTTGCTCATGGAGGCGCTGGCCACCGACATCCCGCCGACCAGGGCGAGCCCCACCATCAGCGCGGCGGCGGTGGCTCCCGTGCGGCGCGGGTTGCGCAGGGCGTTGCGCTGGCTCATCCGGCCGACCGGGCCGAACAGGGCGGGGAAGGCGCCGCCGAGGACCCGGATCACCGGCCGGACCAGCAGCGGTCCCGCGATCACCGTCGCGATCAGGGTCAGCACCACGCCGAGTCCGAGCAGGGAGGCGGACGTCGAGGTCGTCGACGCGGCCGCGCACCCGGCGAGGGCCGCCGCTCCGGCCACCCCGACGACACTCCCGACCACGGCCCGTGTCCGCAACGGCTTGCCGACACCCGCGACTTCGGCGTCCGAGAGGGCCGCCATGGGGGAGACGCCCGCCGCCCGCCGGGCCGGCAGATACGCGGCGACGAACGTGACCCCCACCCCGACGACGTACGCCGCGACCGGAGTCCCCCAACCGATCACCATCTCGGTGGACTTGAGGTTCATGCCGAACGCGGTCATCAGCTTGATCAGCCCCACCGCGAGGCCGATCCCCGCCGCGAGCCCGAGCGTCGAGCCGACCAGGCCCAGCAGCAGCGCCTCGGTGAGCACCGAGCGGCGCACCTGGCGGCGGTCGGCGCCGAGTGCCCGCAACAGGCCCAGTTCGCGGGTGCGTTGGGCGATGAGCATCGAGAAGGTGTTGACGATCAGGAACACGCCGACGAGCACGGCGATCCCGGCGAATCCGAGCATGACGTACTTGATGACGTCCAGGAAACCGCCGAGCTGCTCGGCCGAGGACTTGGCCTGTTCGGCGGCGGTCTTCACGTCGTACCGCGCGCCGCCCAGCTCGGCGGTGACCCGCCGCTTGACCGTCGCGTCGCCCACCCCCTCGGTCGCGTCCACGGAGATGCTCGTGGCGCGGTCGGTGCCTCCGAGCAGCTTCGTCTGCGCCGTCGGGGTGTCGAGGAAGACCAGCGCGGCGCCCGGGTTGGTGGTGGTGAAGGTGGCGATCCCGACGATCCGCACGGTGAACGAACCGGGCTGCGCCTGCACCGTCAGCGTGTCCCCGATGCCGAGGTGCTTCTTGTCGGCGGTGTCCGCGTCGAGCAGCGCCTCGCCGTCGCCCTTCGGCGCGTGCCCGGAGGTCAGCTTCACCGGACTGCGGTCGGTGACCTGCCAGTCCGTGACGATGGTCGGGGCGCCGGTCGTGGGTCCGACCGACTTGTCGGCGCTGTCCACGACCGGCGCGTTCTGCACCGAGGCGTCGACCCGGGCCGCGGCGACTCCGTCGAGCCGCGCGATCCGGTCCGCGAGCGCGGCGGGCACGGTCTCGGTGGCGCCGGTCGGGAGCTGGGAGTTCAGGTCGTTCTTCGGCTGTACGGTCACATCGGCCGAGGTGGAGGCGAAGAGCCGGTCGAACGTCCGGGTGACCGTGTCCGAGAAGATGAGACTGCCCGCCACGAAGGCCACGGACAGCACGATGGCGAGCGCCGACAGGAGCAGCCGCCCCTTGTGCGCGAGAAAGCTCCGCAGTGTCGCCTTGAGCACGAGCGCCTCAGTCCTTGTCGCCGGTGACGTCGCCGGAGCCGGCCGAACGGGACGCGTCACCGGGGTCCGCGGGAGCGCCGGCCGGCCCGGAACCGTCGCCGGAGCCCGGCTCGGTCGGGGAGGGGGCGGCAGCGGGGTCGGTCGCCGCCGGGGAGGGGTCGGCAGGGGAGCCGGTCTCGGTCGGGGAGGGGCCTGCGGGGGAGCCGGTCTCGGCCGGGGAAGGGCCGGCAGCCGAGCCGTCCGCCTCGGTGTCCGCCCCGGTGTCCTCCGCCGCCCGGTCGGCGTAGCTCACCCGGACCGTGTCGAACCGCTTCATCCGTTCCAGCACCGCTTCCGCCGTGGGCCTTTCCGTCTCGTCCACGATGCGGCCGTCCGCGAGGAAGAGCACCAGGTCGGAGTGGGCCGCGGCGCCCGGGTCGTGGGTGACCATGACGACGGTCTGGCCCAGTTCGTCCACGGCCTCGCGCAGGAAGCCGAGGACCTCGAGACCGGCACGGGAGTCCAGGTTGCCGGTCGGCTCGTCGGCGAAGATCAGCTCGGGCCGCGAGGCGAGCGCCCGCGCACACGCGACCCGCTGCTGCTGGCCGCCGGAGAGCTGGGCGGGCCGGTGCTTCAGCCGGTCCCGCAGCCCCAGCGTGTCGATGACCTGGTCGAGCCACTGCCGGTCGGGCTTCTGGCCCGCGATGTCCATGGGCAGCGTGATGTTCTCGGCGGCGTTCAGCGTCGGGATCAGGTTGAACGACTGGAACATGAAGCCGATCCGGTCCCGCCGCAGCCGCGTCAGCTCACGGTCCTTCAGACCGGTGATCTCCGTGTCGCCGAGCCAGACCTGACCGGCCGAGACGGTGTCGAGCCCAGCCAGACAGTGCATCAGCGTGGACTTCCCCGAGCCGGAGGGCCCCATCACCGCCGTGAACCGGCCGCGCGCGATGTCCACGTCGACCGAGTCGAGAGCGAGCACCGCCGTCTCACCCGATCCGTACGCCTTCGTCAGAGCGCGGGCGCGGGCGGCGATCCCGTCCCCCTCCGCGCGGCCAGGTGCCTGCTCCGCAGCCGCTGTGGACAAGGCCGCCTCCTCCGTGTTCGACGTCCGGATTCCCTCGTCATGCGCGTCGTGCCCCTGTCGCGCCCGAGCGTAGTGTGACCGGGGGCACAGCCGGTATCCCCCTTGAGTGCCGGATGCCCTCCATCCCAGGTCGCGCCTCCGGCACGGATGTAAGGGGCACTCTCCACCGGCCTTCTCCACCCTGCCGTCCGGGCTGGCCCTCTTGCCGGTGCTAGCGGTTCCGCGCTAGCTTCGAAGGATGGCGAAGACGCAACTGAACGTCCGGGTGGACGAGGGCACGGCCCGAGCCGCCCGTGAGCGAGCCCTGGAGCGGGGTATGAGCGTGAACCGCTACATCGAGGAACTGGTCCGGCAGGACACCGGCGAGGTGGGCCACACCTTCGTGGAGGCCGCCGCCGATTTCATGAAGCAGTACGAGTCCGTGTTCGCCGAGGAGTTCGGCCCGGACCGTGAAGGCACCCGCGAAGGTCGTCGTTGATCCCTTGAGCAGTCTCAGAGTCGACCTTGCCTGGCTCCTCATGATCGCCGAACAGAAGACACCCGGAGATCCCCAGGTCACCGACTGGGGAGCCCTCGTCGCCGCCGTCAGCCGGCACGAGGCGGAGATCTTCGGTATCCCCGTCTACGACAGCCCGCACGCCCGTGCCGCCGCGCTGCTCCAGCTCCTCCTGCACGTCCCGGCACTCGAACGGTCGAACGCGATGTTCGCCTCCGCCGTCGCGTACGCCTACCTGGTCGCCAGCGGACTGAAGGTCGTCACCTCCCCCGAACAGGTGAGGGAGCTGGCCCGCCTGGTGAAGAACGGCGACACCACCGTGCACGACATCGCCCACGAACTGCGCCGCTGGAGCCTCTAGCGGGACGCCGGCCGGGCCTTCCCCTCCGGGTGGAGCGCCGCCCATCGGCGCGTGGCGGAACCGGTACCCGAGCGCGGAGCGTCCGTGGGTGCACAAGATCGCCAACGGGCCCCGAAGGAGCTTGAGATGACCGGCACGGCCACTCGATACCTCTACCTCGTACGGCACGGCGAGGCGACGGCGGACGAGAGTGGGCTGACCGACGCCGGCCGGCGGCAGGCCACTCTGCTCGGCGAACGCCTCCGCGACATCCCGTTCAGCGCGGTCCACCACGGCCCGCTGCCCAGGGCCGAACAGACCGCCCGCCTGATCGCCGACCAGCTCAAGAGCGCCGCCCCGCCACACGTCTCGGAGGCAGCCGGCGACTACGCACCCCACCTACCGGAACGCGACGAACTCCCCGCCGAATCGGCGGACTTCTACCTGCGGTTCCTCGCCGGCACCACCGAAGAGGAGCGCGGGCGCGGACCCGAGCTGGCCCGGCAGGCGATGGAGCTGTTCAGCGGCCCGGTGGAGGGTGCGGAAGACCGGCACGATCTCGTCGTCACCCACAACTTCCTCGTCGCCTGGTTCGTCCGGGACGCCATGTACGCCCCGAAGTGGCGGTGGCTCGGCCTCAACCACGCCAACGCCGCCCTCACCGTCATCCGCTACGCGCCCGGCCGGCCCGCCACGCTCCTCGTCTCCAACGACATGCGGCACCTTCCGACCGAGCTGCGCTGGACGGGCTTTCCTCCCGAGCCGCACATCTGAGACGCCGTAGTCCGCCGGTCGGAACGCCGTGCCGAGGGCGCGGTGCGAGGTGGGCAGCGGCAGCCCTTTGTCGGCCAAGTAGGGAGGTCGGCTCCCGAGTAGGGAGGTCCGCTCCCGCGCGAACTCCACGGGTGCGCCGCCGGTGGTCCGTCCGGCGGGACTCAGGCCTTGTTGGCGTCCGCGAAGGCGTCGGCGTTCCAGCGTCCGCCGAGCCGGGGGTCCAGCCAACCCGGCGCCCCCGCACGGAAGTCGGCCGGTGCCACCGCGCCCGCTCCCGCCGGGACCGCGCCCAGCAGCGGAGCACCGCACACGGCCGGCAGATCCGCCAGGTTGCAGCGCATCGCCAGGTCCGGCGCGGCCGGCCAGCTCCCGATGACGATCCCCGCGAACTCCAGCTCACGGGAACGCAGTTCACGGGCCGTCAGCTCCGTCGCGTTGAGCGTGCCGAGGCCGGCGGACGTGACGACCAGCACGGGCGCGTCGAGCAGCCGGGCCGCGTCCGCCAGGGTTCCGTCCGCGTCGTCGAAGCGGACGAGCAGACCGCCCGCGCCCTCGACGAGCACCAGGTCGTGCTCGGTCGCCAGCTTGGCCGCGGCCTCGGCGACATCGCGCGGCGGTACCGGCGCGAGGCCGGCCCGCCGGGCGGCGGTGGCCGGGGCCAACGGCTCCGGATAGCGGCCGAGTTCGAGCGTCGTGACCGCGCCCGCCAGCCGCGCCGCCTCGTCGGCGTCGCCCCGCTCTTGCGGGCCCACGCCGGTCTGCGCGGGCTTGAGGACGGCCACCGACCGCCCCGCCGCGAGCGCCGTGGCGGCGACGGCCGCCGTGACGACCGTCTTGCCGACCTCCGTGCCCGTTCCCGTGATCACCAGTACCGGCATCTCAGCCCTCCCGCGCCGCCGCGCACACGGCGCGCGCGATCCGTTCGACGTCCCTGTCACCCGTCACGTACGGCGGCATCGTGTAGACGAGGTCGCGGAACGGCCGCAGCCACACGCCCTCGCGCACGGCGGCAGCCGTCGCCGCCCTCATGTCCACCTCGTGGTCGAGCTGGACGACTCCGATCGCGCCGAGCACACGGACATCCCGTACACCCGGCAGGGTGACGGCCTCCGCGAGGCCCTCCCGCAGGCCCGCCTCGATCCGCTTCACCTCGGCGCGCCAGTCCTGGCCGAGCAGCAGGCCGACCGACGCGCACGCCACCGCCGAGGCCAGCGGGTTGCCCATGAAGGTCGGGCCGTGCGCCAGCACCGGAACCTCGCCGCGCGAGATGCCCTCGGCCACCCGCGCGGTGCACAGCGTCGCCGCCATCGTCAGATAGCCGCCGGTCAGCGCCTTGCCGACACACATCACGTCCGGTGCCACGCCCGCGTGGTCCGCCGCGAACAGTTCGCCCGTCCGCCCGAAACCGGTCGCGATCTCGTCGAAGACCAGCAGCACCCCGTGCTCGTCGCACGCCTCCCGCAGCACCCGCAGATACGCGGGGGAGTGGAACCGCATCCCGCCCGCGCCCTGCACCACCGGCTCCACGATCACCGCGGCCAGTTCGTGCGCGTGCGCGCCGATCAGCTCGCGCAGCCGGCCGGCGTAGGACTCGTCGTACTCCGTCGGGGGCGCCTCGGCGAACACCTGGCGGTGGAGCACGCCCTGCCACAGCTCGTGCATCCCGCCCTCGGGGTCGCACACCGACATGGGCTGCCAGGTGTCGCCGTGGTAGCCGCCCCGCCAGGTCAGCAGCCGGTGCTTGGCCGGGCGGCCGAGCGAACGCCAGTACTGGAGGCACATCTTGACGGCGACCTCGACGGAGACCGACCCGGAGTCGGCGAGGAAGACGTGCTCCAGACCCTCCGGCGTGATGTCGGCCAGCAGCTTGGCGAGCCGGACGGCGGGCTCGTGGGTGAGCCCGCCGAACATCACATGGCTCATCCGGTCGAGCTGGCCGCGCGCCGCCTCGTTGAGGACCGGGTGGTTGTAGCCGTGGATCGCCGACCACCAGGACGACATGCCGTCGACCAACTCGTCCGGACCGCCGGCCAGCCGCAGCCGTACCCCGCTCGCCGACTCCACGACCAGCGGTTCCTGCCGGCCGGGCATCGGCCCGTACGGATGCCAGACATGCCGCCGGTCGAGGTCGAGCAGCTCGCGCACGGACAGGTCCGGCGCAGACAGGTCAGACGCAGCCCGGCCCGGCACCGGCAGGTCAGGCGCCGACAGGTCCGGCACAGGCAGGTCAGACGCAGCCAGGTCAGACGCAGCCAGGTCCGGCACGGACAGCTCAGGCATTGGGCGCGAGGTCCGTTCCGGCGCCACGGCGGCGGACGGCGACGAGGTCGGTCCGGGCGCCCGCGGGCACCGTCCGGGCGCCGGCCTTCTCCGCCGTCGCCTCCTTCTCCGCCGTCGTCTCCCTCTCCGCCCTCGCGGCCTGCGCCGCCGCGGTCTGCTCCGGTGTCGCCCGTGTCCCAGCGACCTGCGCCCCGGTGGCCGGTGCCGGTGCCGCCTCGACCGCAGCCGTTGGCACCGACCCGCACACCCCGCCGCCCTCATGGGAGCCGCAACCGCCGCCCGCGTGCGAACCGCAGCCGGCCGCCTCGGCGTGCGCCCCGCACCCGGCGCCCTCTCCCGCCGTGTCCCCGGCCGGGGAGTGCGACCCGCAGCCGCCCGCCGTGGCGCGGTGCTCGGGCAGCGTCACCTCGCCGGCGTTCTCCACTTCGAAACCGGCGTCCGCGATCATCTCCAGGTCGGCCTTGCCCGCCTGGCCCTCGCTGGTGAGGTAGTCACCGAGGAAGATCGAGTTGGCGAGGTGCAGGGCGAGGGGCTGGAGGGTGCGCAGATGCACCTCGCGGCCACCGGCGATCCGCACCTCTGCGTCCGGGCAGACGAACCGGACCATGGCGAGGATGCGCAGGCACCGCTGCGGGGTGAGGTTCCACTCCTTGGCGAGCGGGGTGCCCTCGAACGGGATCAGGAAGTTCACCGGCACGGAGTCCGGGTCCAGCTCACGGAGCGCGTACACGACGTCGACGAGGTCCTCGTCCGTCTCGCCCATGCCCGCGATCAGGCCCGAGCAGGCGGACAGCCCCGCCGCGTGCGCCTTCTGGACGGTGTCGACCCGGTCGGCGTACGTGTGGGTGGTCGTGATCTCCCCGTACGTCGCCTCGGACGTGTTCAGGTTGTGGTTGTACGCGTCCGCGCCGGCCTCGCGCAGCCGCTCGGCCTGGCCGTCGGAGAGCAGCCCGAGGCAGGCGCACACCTCGACGTTCTGGTTCTGGTCCTTGATGGCCTTGATGGTGTCGGAGACCCGCTCCACGTCCCGGTCCGTCGGGCCGCGCCCGCTGGCCACCAGACACACCCGCTTGGCGCCTCCGGCCAGCCCCGCCGCGGCGGCGCGCGAGGCCTCGTCGGGCTTCAGCCAGGTGTACTTCAGGATCCCGGCCTGCGAACCGAGACGCTGCGAGCAGTACGAGCAGTCCTCCGGGCACAGGCCCGACTTCAGGTTGACGAGGTAGTTCAGTTTCACCCGTCGCCCGAACCAGTGCCGGCGCACCCGGCCGGCCGCGGCCACCACGTCGAGCACGTCGTCGTCGGACGTGGCCAGTACGGCCAGCGCCTCCTCGCGGGTCGGCAGCTCGCGCCGAAGCCCCTTGTCCACCAGCGTGTTCAGCAGGTCCATGAGGCCCGATCCTGGCGTATACGACCGCCCCCGGCCAAGGAGAGATCGGACAACAGACGGGGTTCGACGTGTGGGTATTGCCACATCCTGGGCGGCTGGTCCGGCCGCTAGGGTCTGTGCACTGCCTACAAAACACTGCCGACAATGCACTGTCTGCACAGCACTGCCGACAATGCACTGCCTGCGCAGCACTGTCTGCGCAGCACTGCCTACAGAACACCCGTCACGAGGGTCCGGAGGGACACATGGCGTTCGGCTGGATCGAGGAGCAGGCCGCGGCGCGCCGGGCGGCCGGGCTCGTACGGACCCTGCGCCCGCGCCCCGCCGACTCGCCGCTGCTCGATCTCGCGAGCAACGACTACCTCGGACTGGCCCGCCACCCGCTGGTCACGGCAGCCGCGGCGGACGCGGCGCGCACCTGGGGCGGCGGCGCGACCGGCTCCCGGCTGGTCACCGGCACCACCGAACTCCACACCGAACTCGAACGCGAACTCGCCGATTTCTGCGGCTTCGAGTCCGCGCTCGTGCTGTCCTCCGGCTACGCGGCCAACCTCGCCGCCGTCACCGCCCTCGCCCCGCACGGCTCGCTGCTCGTCTCGGACGCGGGCAACCACGCCTCGCTGATCGACGGCTGCCGGCTCGCCCGGGGGAGCGTCCAGGTCGTCGGGCACGCGGACCCGGCCGGTGTGCGCAAGGCGCTCGGCATCCACGAGGGACTGGCCGTCGCCGTCTCGGACACCGTCTTCTCGGTCGACGGCGACGCGGCACCGCTCGCCGAACTCGCCCTCGCCTGCCGGGAGTACGGGGCCGGGCTGATCCTCGACGACGCGCACGGGCTCGGTGTCCTCGGCGCCGGTGGCCGGGGCGCGCCGCACGCGGCGGGACTCGCGGGGGACCCGGACGTCGTCGTGACGGTCACGCTGTCCAAGTCGCTGGGAAGCCAGGGCGGCGCGGTCCTCGGCCCGGCGGCGGTCATCGACCACCTCGTCAACGCGGCACGCACCTTCATCTTCGACACCGGGCTCGCGCCGGCCGCGGCGGGGGCGGCCCTGGCCGCGCTGCGGCTGCTGCGCCGCGAACCGGAGCGTGCGGCGCGGGCGCGCGCGGTGGCCACGGAGCTGCACACCCGGCTGACCGCCGAGGGCCTGTCGGCGGTACGACCGGACGCCGCCGTCGTCTCCGTGCGGGCACCGTCCCCCGAACGGGCCCTGAAGTGGGCCGCCGACTGCCGCGAGGCGGGCCTCGCCGTCGGCTGCTTCCGTCCCCCGTCGGTGCCCGACGGTGTGTCGAGGCTGCGGCTGACGGCCCGCGCGGACCTCACCGAGGAGCAGATCGGGCGCGCGGTGGACGTGATCAGCAGCAACCGGTGAACCGGTCCCGGGTCAGACCAGGCCGGTGAGGAACCCCTCCCAGGCGGCAGGGGCGAACAGCAGGGCGGAGCCCGCCGGGTTCTTCGAATCGCGAACCGCGACCGTCCCGGACCACGGGCCGGAGCCGGGGCGCGCCGTCTCGACGCAGTTGTTCATTCCCGTGCTGCGGCTGCTGCGCAGCCATCGCACGTCGCGCAGTGAAGCACTGTCGCGCAGTGAAGCACTTGAGGTAACGCGAGTACTTGGAGGGGTGGAAGGGATGGAAGAGGGGGGAGTGCTGGGGGGTACGTTCCGAGGCGATGCAGACATGGGGGTGCCTCCTTACGCGCCGTCACTTATCCCGGCGATGTAGTCCAACGAGTCCTCGGGCGAAAGGGCGTGGAACCGAAGGGTGTCGAAGGCCTCCGTATAGGCCTGAAGGTCTTCTTTCCGTTCGAGATAGAGGCTACTCGTCAAGTGGTCTAGAACAACCACATCCAGATCAGTTGTGTTCGAAAAAGAGAAGACAACGAAAGGTCCGGTGATCCCGATGTGCGCCCCGGCGCTGAACGGGA
Source organism: Streptomyces sp. NPDC007084 (assembly GCF_040703595.1). Lineage (NCBI taxonomy): Bacteria > Bacillati > Actinomycetota > Actinomycetes > Kitasatosporales > Streptomycetaceae > Streptomyces > Streptomyces sp. NPDC007084. Next base: position 7,255 of record NZ_JBEYFY010000068.1, on the reverse strand, counting down.
GTACCTGGAGCCGGACTTGGGGCAGCGCCGCCGCCTCGCGCAGCCGGCGCAGTTGACGGGCCATCACCTCGGGGCCGCCCACCTCCCGCCGCAGCACCGCCTCGTCGAGCACGGCGCACAGCTCCAGCGGGCGATCGGCGGTCAGGACGTCCTGCCGGGCGAGCCGCACCTCGACCAGTGTGTCCAGCTCACTCTCCGCCAGCCCGTCCACGGCGGCCCGTGTCACCGCGCGCGCGTACTCGGGCGTCTGCAACAGCCCCGGTACGACGGACGTTTCCAGGGTGCGCATCACGCTCGCCTCCGACTCCAGGCTGATGAAGTCGCGGTACGCGGGCGGCAGCACTCCGCGGTAGGCGTGCCACCAGTGGTGCCGGCCGTTGCCCTCCGCCCCCGCCAACACGACCAGCAGCTCGCGCAGTTCGGCGTCCGCCACACCGTAGGCGTCCAACAGCCGCTCCACGTCGGCCGGTTTCACCCCGCTGGTGCCGGTCTCGATGCGGCTCACCTTCGACTGGTGCCAGCCGAGCAGCCGGGCCGCCTGGCCGCTCGTCAGGCCGGTGCCCGTGCGCAGCGCGCGCAGCTCGGCGCCGAGCTTGCGGCGGCGCACCGCGGGACCGTGCTGCATGGTCGTTCTCCTTACTCCTCCCAAACCGCCCGAATACGCTCTGCCGACGCAGAGTTCACCGCATCGAGCGACAGATATATGCATTACTCGGTGGATCGCACCCGTGACCGGCCCGGTGATGGCAGTCTGGCGCAAGCACCAGTCCGGGACCGTACTCGAACCATCCGCTCCGTGTCGGACGCCGGTCCCGTGGGAAAGGGACGACGTCGCCATGGCAGATCACCAGGAAGCAGCCGTCACTCTGCCGAGCGAGGCCGTCTCGGTTTCCGTGGCCCGGAAATTCGTCGCGGAAGTACTGGCCGAATGGGGCCTGCCGGGCGACGCGGAGATCGCCGAGACGGTCCGTCTGATCGTCTCCGAACTGGCCACCAACGCCGTTCAGCACACCTTCGGGCAGTCGCCCACCTTCACGGTCGACGTCCGTCTCGACCGGGAGGAGCGTCTGCTGATCGGCGTCACCGACAGCCACCCGCGCTTCCCGAAGCGACTGCCCGCGGCGGTCCAGCAGGACAATGGCCGTGGCATGGTGATCATCCGCTGGCTCGCCAAGGAATGCGGAGGCCGGCTCGGAGTGCGCCCGACCCGCGAGGGCGGCAAGACGGTCTTCATCGAACTGCCCTGGACGCCGGCGGCCCAGCCCATCGCGGCCGGAGGACCACCCGAGTCGTAGCCCCACCCGAGTTCCACGCCCTACCGCCCCACGTCCCGCCGTCCTGCGACAGCCCGCAGGACGGCCGGCCGGCCGCTGCGGCAGGGCTTCGTGACCAACGCCCTCAACCCGAAGGCACCGATCACCTTCCTGAGCCCGCTGCCGCAGTTCGTCCCGGCGGGCAGCCCGGCGATGCCCCGGACACCGCTCCTGGCCCTGACCGTGGCGGGGCCGGCCCCGCTGTGGTTCCCGGCGGTCGCATTGCTGGTGGACCGCCGGGGCCCCCGGCCGCGCCGCCCCCGCACCGCCCACGCCATGGGCGCGGCCACGGGCGGCGCACTCACCGCCCTCGGCGTCCTGCTGCTCCTGGAGCCGCTGAGGGGCTGAGGGGCAGCCACAGGGTGGGCGGAGCGAGGCGCCGACCGCATGGGCCGGCCGGAGTGCTCCCCGGGCGCCCCGGAGTGATCCCGGGATGGCGCGGAGGGCGCCGACCGGCCGAGCGGGCGGGAGTCTTCCCGGGGCGGCGGTCGGCGCCGCCCCGGGACAGGTCAGCTCACCCGGCCGTACCAGACGCTCTTCGTCCAGATCTTCTGGAGCTTCACCACTTCCCCGGTCTTCGGGGAGTGCCAGATCTTTCCCTTCCCGGCGTAGATGCCGACGTGGTAAACGCTCCGGCCCGAGTGGAAGAACACGAGGTCCCCCGCCTTGCGGCTCGATGCGGAGACGTGGTGCGTCTTGTTGTACTGCGCCGCGGCCGTACGAGGCAGCTTCTTGCCCGCCTTCTTGTACGAGTAGAGCGTGAGCCCGGAGCAGTCGAAGCGGTGCGGTCCCGTGGCACCGTACTTGTACGGGGCGCCGTGCTTCGAGGCCGCGACCTGGAGTGCCTTCGTCGCGGTCGTGGCCGCCTGGGCGTCGGGTGCGACACCGGGGACCACGAGGCTGCCGCCGACGGCGGCGATGGTGAGGGCCGAGGCCGTACCGGCCCTGGTCCACAGCGACGGGACACGATTGAGCGCAGTCATGCGCAACCCTTCGTCAGCCGCCTGTGAAGGATGACCTGTCGGATTCGGGCTGGCGAAGTTGCCCGGCCGCTACTGCGGCTTCACCCCAAGGTCCGCCCGGAAAACCGCTCCGGCGGACCGTCGTGCTGGGTCCTCCACTCCTGCCGATCCACTTCTGTCGACCGGTCATCCGGGCGGCGGCAGGACTCGGCGTCCGCCCGGATCGCCCCGCCGCTGCGGCGGGGGCTTGTCGTCGGAAGGGATCTTCACCCATGAACGTCGGGAAATCCGAGCGGAACCGGTGTTTTGTGGGCTTACTCACCACTCACCCGTTCGGGTGGACACCCCTCTGTTCGACGGGGTGTTGGGGAGACCGGCGACGCCCGCACCTGCACCGGAACCCCCCATTCCGCCTTTCTGACCTCCGTGTTGCGCAAGTCGAGGGGGTTCGAGAAAGGCCCGATTTCTACGCCATCGGGGGGTCCACCATCTGGTGCGTTTGAGTCGCGGCCCGGACAACCGGCCCGGCGGCGCACACCGGCCCGGATCTCGGCCGCCTCAACTGCCGGACACGGGCGGCACCGTGACGCGAGCGGCCCGCCGCTCACCGTCCAGCACCCGCAGCGCCTGGGCCAGGGTCGGGGCGTGCACCTCGCTCTCGCCCCGCTGGTGCATCAGCGCCAGCGCGTCCCGCAGCGCCGTCGCCTTGCCGACCAGCGCCTGTGCCGCGCGAAGCCCCCGGTAGGTGTCGCCGGGCCGGGCCGGGTTGATCCGGCCGACCAGGTCGACGACGTCGAGATAGCGGTCGATCAGCTCCGCCTCCGCGTGGGTCAGTGCCGGCAGCGGAGGGAGGTCGGGGATCATCCGCCGCTCACCTCGCCCCGGGTGCGCCGGACGCCGCCCCGCGGCCCGGCACGATCCGGTCGACCAGCCCGTACTCCCGGGCCGCCGGCGCGTCGAGGAACAGGCCCCGCTCGATGTCCGCGGTCACCCGCTCGGCGCTCTGGCCGGTGTGCCGGACGAGCATCTCCTCCAGCGTCGCGCGGGTGCGCGCCAACTCCTCGGCGCGCACGAGCAGATCGCTCGCCTGCCCCCGTACGGGCTCCGGGGCCGCGGGCTGGTGGAGCAGGACGCGCGCACCCGGCAGGGCGAGCCGCTTGCCGGGCGTCCCGGCGGCCAGCAGCACGGCGGCGGCCGGCCCCGCCTGGCCCAGGCAGACGGTCTCCACGTCGCAGGAGACGAACCGCATCGTGTCGTAGACGGCCGCCATCGCGCCGAACGATCCGCCGGGCGAGTTGATGTACAGCGAGATGTCCCGGTCGGGGTCGTGGTGTTCGAGAAGGGTCAAACGCGCCATCACGTCGTTCGCCGACGTGTCGTCGATGGGCGTCCCCAGGGACACGATCCGCTCGTCGAGCAGCTTCGCGTACGGATCCAGCGTCCGCTGTCCCGCGCTGGTGCGTTCGCTGAACTCCGGCAGGACGGTGCGGGCGGACGGGCGGTGCATGGGCACGCCTCCTCGCGGTCGATGGATCGACGTCTGTAAAAAATGTACAGGACGTACGTCACCCGGGAAGAGGTCCATGCTGACAGCGAAACGGCCTTGTCAGGGCCGCGGAGAGCCATTCCCCGGACGGCGCGTGCCGCCGTCCGGGAAGATCTCGGCCCCCGCGGACGCCGGTACGACCGGTCTAAGCTGGGCTCATGGCCTACGAGATTCCGGTGACCCAAGCCAGGGCCGAGCTGGCCGAGCTGATCAACCGTGTCGTCTACGGCGGCGAGCGCGTCGTCGTGACGCGGCACGGGAAGCCTCTCGTCGCCCTCGTCTCCGCCGCCGACCTCGAACGCCTCGAAGAACTCCGCGATCCCGCCGACGAGCCGGTGATCAGCTCCCTGTCCAGCGTCCGTGACGTGGCGTCGGCGCCCCGCGAGCGTCAGCGCTTCGGCATCGCCGCCGAGCACCGGGGCCCCAACGCCTCCTGACCGCCCGCCGGTTGAGCAACCCCATCTCCCAGAGTCCGCGTACCGCCCGCCGTCCGTGCCCTGGCACCCCGCGCATCCCGTATACGGTCGGCCGCCGTCGCCCCGGTGTCGCACCCGGGTCCCGGGTGACCCGGCGGCCATGATGGTGCGGTCCGCCTGCCGGTCCCTGTCCGGAGGCGACGACGCGAGGGGAGCGCGCCGTCCCGCGTAAGGGCCCGCCCAGGTACCGGTCATGAGTGGATCAAGGGCTGGTTAACGTAGTTGAAACTCCGTCCAACTAGCCTGCCGATCCACGCCGCCAGGGGTTCTTGTGCCCGGAATCGACAAGAACGCGACAAGTGTCGGTGTGTTACATCTATCTCGTCGCGATGGCTGCGGCACCCGGGCCCCGCACGGTCCGGAGCGAGACTGTGAGGTGGGAAGCCGTGCAACTGACCCCGCACGAGCAGGAGAGGCTGCTGATCCACGTGGCGGCCGACGTGGCCGAGAAGCGCCGCGCCCGCGGCGTGAGACTGAACCATCCCGAAGCCGTCGCGCTGATCACCTCGCACATCCTGGAGGGCGCCCGGGACGGCCGCACCGTCGCCGAGCTGATGTCCTCCGGACGCAAGATCCTCACCCGTGACGACGTCATGGAAGGCATCCCCGAGATGATCCACGACGTCCAGGTCGAGGCGACCTTCCCCGACGGGACCAAGCTCGTCACCGTCCACGACCCGATCGTCTGACGGGGGAGCGAGCGCCATGATTCCCGGAGAGATCCTCTTCGCCGACGGACCCGTCCGCTACAACGAGGGCCGCGAGGTCACCCGCCTGACCGTCCTGAACGCCGCCGACCGGCCCGTCCAGGTCGGCTCCCACTACCACTTCGCCGAGGCCAACCCCGGACTGGACTTCGACCGCGACGCCGCGCGCGGCAAGCGGCTCAACGTCGCCGCCGGCACCGCCGTGCGCTTCGAGCCCGGAATCCCCGTCGACGTCGAACTCGTCCCGATCACCGGCGCCCGCGTGGTGCCCGGACTGCGCGGCGAGACCGGAGGTGCCCTCGATGCCTGAGATCTCCCGTGCCCGGTACGCCGATCTGTTCGGCCCCACCACCGGCGACCGCATCCGCCTCGCCGATACCGACCTGCTGATCGAGATCGAGGAGGACCGCTCGGGCGGCCCCGGACTCGCCGGTGACGAGGCCGTCTTCGGCGGCGGCAAGGTCATCCGCGAGTCCATGGGCCAGTCGCGCGCCACCCGCGCCGACGGCACCCCGGACACGGTCGTCACCGGCGTCGTGATCGTCGACCACTGGGGGATCGTCAAGGCCGACGTCGGCATCCGCGACGGCCGGATCACCGGCATCGGCAAGGCCGGCAACCCGGACACCATGGACGGCGTCCACCCCGACCTGGTGATCGGCCCCGAGACCGAGATCATCGCGGGCAACGGGCGCATCCTGACCGCCGGCGCCATCGACGCGCACGTGCACCTGATCTGTCCGCAGATCGCCGACGAGGCGCTGGCCTCCGGCATCACCACCCTCGTCGGCGGCGGCACGGGCCCCGCCGAGGGCTCCAAGGCGACCACCGTGACGCCCGGCCCCTGGCACCTGGCCCGGATGCTGGAGTCGATGGAGGGCTACCCCCTCAACTTCGGTCTGCTCGGCAAGGGCAACACCGTCTCGCACGACGCGATGCTGTCGCAGATCCGCGGCGGCGCGCTCGGCCTGAAGATCCACGAGGACTGGGGGGCGACGCCCGCCGCCATCGACGCCGCCCTCACGGTGGCCGACCGCACGGGCATCCAGGTCGCCATCCACACCGACACCCTCAACGAGGCCGGCTTCGTCGCCGACACCCTCGCCGCGATCGGCGGGCGCGGCATCCACGCGTACCACACCGAGGGCGCGGGCGGCGGGCACGCCCCGGACATCATGTCCGTGGTCTCCGAGTCGTACGTGCTGCCCAGCTCGACCAACCCGACCCGCCCCTACACCGTCAACACCGCCGAGGAACACCTCGACATGCTGATGGTGTGCCACCACCTGAACGCGGCGGTGCCCGAGGACCTCGCCTTCGCCGAGTCCCGGATCCGGCCCTCCACGATCGGCGCCGAGGACATCCTGCACGACCTGGGCGCCATCTCGATCATCTCCTCCGACTCCCAGGCCATGGGCCGGGTCGGCGAGGTGATCATGCGGACCTGGCAGACCGCGCACGTGATGAAGCGGCGCCGGGGCGCGCTGCCCGGTGACAGCGGGGCCGACAACCACCGGGTACGTCGCTATGTCGCCAAATACACGATCAACCCGGCGCTCGCGCAGGGCCTCGCGCGCGAGATCGGCTCCGTCGAGACCGGCAAGCTCGCCGACCTGGTGCTGTGGGAGCCCGCGTTCTTCGGGGTCAAGCCGCACCTCGTCATCAAGGGCGGAATGATCGCGTACGCCCAGATGGGTGACGCCAACGCGTCCATCCCGACGCCGCAGCCGATCCTGCCCCGGCCGATGTTCGGGGCGATCGGACGGGCCCCGGCCGCGAACTCGTTCAACTTCGTGGCGCCGCTCGCCATCGAGGACGGGCTGCCGGAACGGCTCTCGCTCGGCAAGCGGTTCGTGGCCATCGACTCGACGCGGGCGGTCACCAAGGCCGACATGCGCGAGAACGACGCCCGGCCCGACGTGCGGATCGACCCCGACAGCTTCGCCGTGCACATCGACGGCGACCTCGTCGAGGCGACCCCGGCGGCCGAACTGCCCATGGCCCAGCGTTACTTCCTCTTCTGATGTCGCGCGCCGCACTGCTCGTCCTGGCCGACGGCCGGTTCCCCGCCGGAGGGCACGCGCACTCCGGCGGGGCCGAGGCCGCCGTCAAGGCCGGGCGGATCACCGGAGCGGCCGGCCTGGAGGAGTTCTGCCGGGGCCGGCTGCACACGGCCGGACTCGTCGCGGCCTCGCTGGCCGCGGCGGCCGCGATCGGGGTCGACCCGGTCGCGCTGGACGCCGCCGCCGAC
>NZ_JBEYFY010000067.1:0-36568 GCF_040703595.1 Streptomyces sp. NPDC007084 | reverse complement strand
GCCGCGTCTGAACGACGGCGCGGCGGATCTGCGCCACCGAGCACGGTTCGCCGTGTTCACGCAGCAGCGTGCTGACGACGTCGATGTCGAACCCCCTCGCGCCCGCCCCCCTCGGGGCGCGGACCGCCGCCGACGTCGTCACGCCCGAGCTGGTCGCGCAGCTCACCAAGGGGGTCGTCGGCTCCGGGCGGACCGTGAACCACACGCCGTTCACCGGGGAGAAGCTGGCCGACCTGCCCGAGTCCACGCCCGAGGACGTCGAGGAGGCCTTCGAGCGGGCCCGGACCGCGCAGGCCGCCTGGGGCGCCACCCCCGTCCGGGAGCGCGCCGCCGTCCTGCTGCGCTTCCACGACCTCGTGCTCGCCCGCCAGGCCGAGGTGCTGGACCTCATCCAGCTGGAGACCGGCAAGGCCCGGCTGCACGCGCACGAAGAGGTCCAGGCCGTCGTGGTCGCCGCCCGGCACTACGGCCGCAAGGCCCCCGCCTATCTGCGGCCCAAGCGGCACACCGGCGCCGTCCCCACCCTCACCAAGGTCACCGAACTGCGGCACCCGCGCGGTGTCGTCGGGCAGATCGCGCCCTGGAACTATCCGCTGGAGCTGTCGGTCGGCGACGCGCTGCCCGCCTTCGTCGCGGGCAACGCGGTGGTCATGAAGCCCGACACCGAGACCTGCCTGACCGCCCTGTGGGCGCGCGATCTGCTCATCGAGGCCGGGCTGCCCGCCGAGGTCTTCCAGGTCGTCCTCGGGGACGGTCCGGTCGTCGGACCCGAGGTCGTCCGGCACGCCGACTACGTCTCGTTCACCGGGTCGACCCGCACCGGCCGCGAGGTCGCCCAGGGCGCCGCCGCCCGGCTCGTCGGGGTCTCCCTCGAACTCGGCGGCAAGAACGCCATGGTGGTCCTGGAGGACGCCGACATCGAGAAGGCGGCGGCCGGTGCCGTCCGGGCCTGCTTCTCCTCCGCCGGCCAACTCTGCATCTCCATCGAGCGGTTGTACGTCCACGAGTCGGTCGCCGACGCCTTCGCGGAGCGGTTCGCCGCCCGCACCCGCGCCATGCGCCTCGGCACCTCCCTCGCGTACGGGGCCGACATGGGATCGCTGGTCGGCGAGCGCCAGCTGGAGACGGTGCGGCGGCATGTCGAGGAGGCCGTCGCCAAGGGCGCCACGGTCCTCGCCGGCGGGGTCGCCCGCCCCGACATCGGCCCGTACTTCTTCGAGCCCACCATCCTCGACGGGGTCGAGGCCCCGATGGCCGTGTGCGCCGAGGAGACCTTCGGACCCGTCGTCTCCCTGTACCGCTTCTCGACCGAGGACGAGGTCGTCGAACGCGCCAACGCCACGCCGTACGGGCTCAACTCGTCGGTCTGGACGAAGGACGGCCGGCGCGGGCGCGCGCTCGCGGCACGGCTGCGCACCGGCACGGTCAACGTCAACGAGGGCTACGCGCCCGCGTACGGCAGCGTCCAGTCGCCCATGGGCGGCATGAAGGACTCCGGCCTGGGCCGCCGGCACGGCTCCGAGGGCATCCTCAAGTACACCGAGGCGCAGACCGTCGCCCACCAGCGTCTGCTGCCGATGGCCCCGTCCCTCGGCATGGACGACGAGAAGTACGCGGCGTTCATGAACCGGAGTCTGAAGGTCATGAAGGTGCTCCGGCTGCGCTAGGCCCCTTTCCGCCCCCCTTCCGTCCTACGCGTCCCGCGTGTCCCGCGTGTCCCGCGTCCCAACGGTTCTCGACGAGGAGAGCAGCACGTGTCACAGGAGAACTCTGTCCAGGAACAGCCGGACGCGGCAGCGGACGGCGGACCGGGAACGTACGACTACGACGTCCTGGTCGTCGGCTCCGGCTTCGGCGGCTCCGTCACCGCGCTGCGGCTGACGGAGAAGGGGTACCGCGTCGGCGTCCTCGAAGCGGGCCGCCGTTTCACCCGCGAGGCGCTGCCCAAGAACTCCTGGGACATCAAGAACTACCTCTGGGCCCCGCGGCTCGGCATGTACGGCATCCAGCGCATCCATCTGCTGGGCAACGTGATGGTCCTCGCGGGCGCCGGGGTGGGCGGCGGTTCCCTGAACTACGCCAACACCCTCTACGTGCCGCCGAAGCCGTTCTTCGAGGACCCGCAGTGGAAGGACATCACCGACTGGGAGGAGGAGTTGACGCCGTACTACGACCAGGCCCGGCGCATGCTCGGCGTGCGGCTCAACCCGACGATGACGCCTTCCGACGTGCACCTCAAGGCGGCGGCCGAGCGGATGGGCGTCGGTGACAGCTTCCATCTGGCGCCGGTCGGCGTGTTCTTCGGCGACGGGCAGGACGCGGACGGAGCGGCGAAGGCGGCGGCGGGCCAGGAGGTCGCCGACCCGTACTTCGGCGGCGCGGGCCCGGCGCGCAAGGCCTGCACCGAGTGCGGCGAGTGCATGACCGGCTGCCGGCACGGCGCGAAGAACACCCTCAACGAGAACTACCTCTACCTCGCGGAGAAGGCCGGCGCCGTCGTCCACCCCATGACGACGGTGGTCTCCGTGACGGACGACTCGCGGGGCGGGTACGCCGTCCAGACCCTTCCGACGGACGAGCGGCGCAAGGGCGAGGGCCGGACGTTCACCGCGCGCCGGGTCGTCCTCGCCGCCGGCACCTACGGCACACAGACCCTGCTGCACCGGATGAAGGCGGGCGGACAGCTCCCGTATCTCTCGAAGCGGCTCGGCGAGCTGACCCGGACCAACTCCGAGGCGCTGGTGGGCGCGCAGACCGACGACCGCCGCTACCGCAGACTGCACGGCGGGAAGGCCGACTTCACCCGGGGTGTCGCGATCACGTCCTCGATCCACCCGGACGAGAACACGCACATCGAGCCGGTCCGCTACGGCCGGGGCTCCAACGCGATGGGCGGCCTGTCCATCCTCCAAGTCCCCTACGCCGAGGGCTCGTCGAGGGTCGCGGGCTGGTTCGCCAACGCGGCCCGGCATCCGCTGCTCGTCCTCAGGTCGCTGTCCAACCGGCGCTGGTCCGAGCGCACGATCATCGGCCTCGTCATGCAGTCGCTCGACAACTCCCTGACGACGTATCTGAAGCCGAAGGGCGCCGGAAAGGGCCTGTTGACGGCCCGTCAGGGCCATGGCGCGCCCAACCCCAAGCAGATCAGGGCGGCTTCGCAGGCCGCGACCACCCTCGCGGAGGAGATCAACGGCTTCGCGGGCAGCAACGTCGGCGAGCTGATGGGCACGCCGCTCACCGCGCACTTCCTGGGCGGCTGTCCGATCGGGGCCAGTGCGCGGGACGGGGTGATCGACCCCTACCACCGGCTCTACGGTCACCCGGGGATCTCCGTGGTGGACGGTTCGGCCGTCTCCGCGAACCTCGGCGTCAACCCGTCCCTCACCATCACCGCGCAGGCCGAGCGGGCCATGTCGTTCTGGCCCAACAAGGGCGAGGCCGACCCGCGTCCCGCGCAGGGCGCCGCCTACGAACGCCTCAAGGCGGTCGAGCCGGCGCGACCGGCGGTGCCCGCCGACGCGTTCGGCGCGCTGCGGCTCCCGTTCCTGGGCATGCCGGCGATGCCCCCGAAGCCGTAACTCCGGCCGCTGGTACGGCCGCCCCAAGCACACGCGAAGAAGGACCTGCGCCCCCCTCCGAGCGCAGGTCCTTCTCCTCGTACGGGCTGATGCCCGCGTCAGTGACGCCTGTTGGCGTCAGGCCGCCGCGTCCCCGGACCTGCGGCGGCGGACGACGACCAGCGCGCCGGCGCCGGCGACGACCGCGATACCGCCGGCCAGGGCGATCGCCGGCAGGGCGGAGGACGAGCCCGTCTCGGCGAGCGAGCCGGTGGCCGCCACCTTCCTGACGTCCTTGATCTCCTTCGCGCCACCGGTCTGCGGCTTGGCGTCCGAGGGGTCGCCCGCGTCGGAACCGGCGGCCAGGATCGCGAACTCGTAGATCCAGCCGTTCGGGTCGTCCGCGATCCAGCAGCCCGCGTCGTCCGCGTACTGGGCGAAGCCCGCGGTGATGCCGATGGCGTCCGGCACCTTGCCGCTGACCTTCAGCCGGAGCTGGTACGAGGTCGAGCCGCCCGCCTTCAGGGTGAACGGCGTGAACGTGCCGCCCTCGCCCGCCGCGCCCGCGACCTCCTTCCAGGAACCGGAGGCCTTGTCGAGGACCTGGACGGTGATGCCGCCCGAGTAGTCCTTCGCGTCCCAGCCCGCCGCCGCGACACCGATGAGCGGCGTGATGTCCGCGATGGTGCGGTCGCCGTGGTTGGCGACGTTGTACTTGAAGCCGGTCCAGCCGCTGCCCGCGACGATCCGCTGGGGCAGGCCCGTGAGGCTGCTGGTGAGGTCGGCGCTCAGCTCGCTGACGTCGTCGCCGTTCTCGTCGAGGCAGATGTCCGCCGGGCCGCTCTCGCTCGCACTCGCGCTCGGGGACGCCGAGGGCGAGGCCGACACGGACGCCGAGGCGGAGGCCGACTCCGATGCCGAGGCGGAGGCCGACTCGGACGCCGACGCGCTGGAGCCGCCACTCGAATCGGTCGCCGTCGCCGTCGCCGAGACGGACGCGCTGTCCGTCGGCTCCGGGCTCGTCTCGGCCGGGCTTGCGGAGTCGGACTCCGACGGCGAAGCCGACACGCTCGCGCTCGCCGACGGGTCGTCGTCGGCGAACGCGGCCGGGGCGACCGACAGCAGGGCGAGCGGGGCTATGACGGCCGTCGCGGCCGCCGTGGCCAGAGCACGGCGAATCTTCATGAAGACCTCGGAGGTCCGGTGCGCGAGGACACGAGGCGCACGGGTGGCTGGTACGGGCGAGGCCTCCGCTGTGGGGCGCGGGTGTGGCCGTTGGTTCAGCAGGTGTGACCGGCGGGACCCGTGAAGGGTTGTCCGGAACCTCACAGAATTCTTATGTGGGCTGGGTCACATCTCGGGCGCCGGGTGGAGGCGAGGGCGGGTGCCGGGTGGGCGCGAGGGCGGGTGGGCTGACCATCAATGGACGGGCGGGTTGGATCAGGCCGACATCGACCTGACCCGCCGAAAGCTGGCTCGCCATCTCCGTCTCTCCGGCGCTCCGGTCCCACCTCCGGTATTCCGCCCACCATCTCCGGCATTCCGCCACCATCCACCCGATGACGCCACGTCCGCGTGGTTCACCGCGCCCGGCAGCCGTGGCTTCTTGCTCCTTTTGGCGTTTCTACACCTCGTGATGGTGCTGGTTATCGCGGCCACCTCGGCCTTAGCGGGTAACTGCGAGCGTCCTCAGGCGCGAGGTGTGGGGATATACGGGGTTCTGATCCGTTTTTCTGCCGTGCTGCGCGAGTTCGCTACTTCAGGGCCGCTCACCGTCTTTGCGGCCACGCTGCTGACAGTTCCGGTCGGCACCTTGATCACGGCGTTGCTGGTGAAGCCGTGGTAGTCGACCGCTACGTCCTCTGCGCCGTGGCTGGACTCGCGCTGCTCGCCGGCGCCGGTCTGGGCACGGGGATCCAGTACCGTCGCCGCCTCGTACGCTCATGGCAGGCGGCCATCGCGGTTCTGTCAGTGAGTATCGTGAACGTGGATGTGCCCCGGCTCGTCAGGTGTTGGCCGGTCTGCCGATGCGGCGGGCCGCCGACGGGCGCCCGGTCCTGCCGGTCGACGCTGGCGGCTGGCTCCGCTCCGACGCACCGACCAGCGCGGACCCCCCTGTTCTGCCATGGGTGCCGGCTCCTGGACGTTGTCCGTCTCCGCCCCGGTGGCGACGTCGCCGGGGCCACCGCCACCCACCTCCGCCGCTTCCAGTGACTACCGGCTCCAACGGCTCCGGTAGTTGCCGTTCGCGTTCTCGCGACGATAAAGGAAGGCGATCGGACGTTCATGGAAGGGTGGACGGGCAGGATCTCGGAAACCGTCTCGGACCGCCGGGTTGCGAAGAGACCGTGGTCGTGTGGGCGTTCGAGCTCGACATCGCCATCGGATACGGGCGACTGCGTCGCCCGTATCCGATTTCAGCGCCCGAGCTCGAAGCCTTGGTTGCAGAGTGAACTCAGGCCGACGAGCAGCGAGGAGCTCGATTTGCTGGGTGGGATGCACGACCGCGCCCGCGAGCTGTCCAGCACTGAAGCCGGCATCCCGTGCCACCTACTGCCGGGTCGCGGCACGCTTCTGGGGCACCACCCGCTTGTGAGAGGAAGTCACCAATCCAATGACGCGCAGGGTTTGGTGACGCTTGCGGTCACTGGTCCTTCGAGCATTCCGCAATCGCTATGATGTGCTGTGACATACCTAGAACGCTGGGTTCTTCCTCGATGCGGCGCTGCGTATCAATAATCTGCTGCCGGCGCTGCGGGTCGACCATACGCTCACCGATGTCTCCGAGGAGCTTCGCCGGGCCTTCCACGCCCACGAGCGCACGCAAAGTGAGGCCAGCAGTCCGGACTTCATTGGCCAGTTCGTCGGGAGTGTGGAAGTAAGCGGTAGTCCACAGTCGCTCGTCGTCGCCGGGATTGTGGTATTCACCCGAGCGAAGTTGCTTGTCTGTCGCCTCTGCGACACCCGGCATGCGCAGCTTGTTCGCCGCGAGCGTTGCCCAGCCGAGGTAGAAGCGGGATACAGCGGCGGTGATGATCACGCCACCTGGCCGTACACAGCGGCGAGCCTCTCTCCAGGCTTGCAGGCGATCATCTGCCCTGACCAGGTGGTACATGGGACCTAGCAGAAGCGCAGCATCATATTCCCCATCGACCGGGAGATCTCGTGCATCTCCGCAGAGGGCTTTGCAGGAAGCCCAGGTATGCTTTTCAAAGGCTTCGGTTGCCTGCGAAACATGCAAAGGTACAGGATCGATCAGAGTGACGTCGTAGCCTTCTTCGGCTAGTGGAAGGGCATAGGTGGCTGGGCCGCCCCCGACGTCCAGAATAGTGGCAGGCGAGTCCGGAAGGTGCCGCGCGAGGATATCGCGGTACCGCCAGAACTGCACTGACTTGCGCGGATCCTTTAGGCGAGTTTGTTCCAGCCCTCTGTTGTAGAATTCGAGTATATCCGAGTCAATCACCAGTGCACCTCTGGGATGAGTGGGTGGGAAACGGTGTTATATGCTGGGAAGAAATTCAGGGGATGCGGAAAAGTCGGCACTGCTCAAGAAGGTCTCAGCTACCACAAGTCTTCCGTGACTTTGAAGTGACGGTTTAGGTAACTATGGCGAAGACCAGCATTGAACACCGCGTGAGTCATGCTGGCGACGCCCGTGCCCCGAAAGCGGCGTCCAAGGCAGGAGCCGAAGTCGACGCGCAATCAAAGCAGCCTGCCAGCTGAGATGTCGGCGAGAAAGCGTAGTCCGTTCGCGTCCGACGCGACGTTCAATTCGCCGTGACGTGGGCGGAGTCGGGGACGGCGCGGGAGTCCGGCATAAAGTAGTTCCACGATCCCCGTCCGTGCCGACTCGGCATCTGCCCCAGCATGTTGGAAACGGCCTAATTATGTGGCCTTTCTCTCCACCGGCAATCAAAGGGGAATGTTGCGGTCACGTCAACGAGCTAAGGTGTCGATGGCTGAATCGATCCACAAGAACTGGATCGGATCGGTGAGTCGAGTTGTGCCTATGACCAGGACATGGGCAAAGAAATCCTGCATACCGGATTGTTCGATTCCGGGTCATGGTTGGCCGAATGATGCGGATGATGCCTGTGGGGAAACGGAGCTTGAGGCGCTCTCGGGCGGGACCGCCAGGTAGGAATCAATGTCAGGGTGCTTGCGGTTCAAGTACCACATCAGCCAGATGCTCAGCCCACTCGCCACGAGAACCACGGGCAGAGTCGTCAAGGCCCGCATGAGGCGAGCGGTCGCGCGCGGCCGTCGCGGTGACGCGGTAGTGCTCCACGACAGGTCGTGCCGCAGATGGATCAGCGTGGCCACCAGCCGGTCGACGAAGGCCAGCTGGCGACGGGCGCCGGCTCCCACGGCCCGCTTCCTGGCCCCACCTCGTGCAGCATGGCGACGACCCTCGCCCCGGCTTGCCACGGCACCGCCAACTCCTCGACCAGACAGGCGAGATGACGCCGCGAGATCCCCGTGAACAGCCGATGCGCCAGCACCGCCCGATTGACCATGCTCGCCGCAGACGGATCATGCCACCTGCCAGGCACGACGCCTCACTCGATATCACGCACCAACTCGTAAACGCCTCGGTACAAGGCGCCCCCGGGTCTTCACCGGTCAGGCAGCCTCCAAGTGCGGGCCGCCTCCGTCAGCCGCGGTGCAGACGCAGCCGTTCCGGCTCTTCGTCCACTCAGTGCCTCGGCCGCGGCCATGCGGGGATCAGTGTCTCGTGGGCCAGGTCGACGCTCTCGTCCTTGATCGTCAATAACCGCGCGCCGAGAAATCGGCACAGACCGGGATCAGGACGCGCCGGTGACTGTCCCGCGCCCGCGCCGCAGCAGTAGATCGATGACCTCCCCGTGCTCATGGGTGCTGCGACAGAGGGTGAAGCCTTCTCTCGGCGCCCCACGAGGCTCTCTTCTCCTCGCGCCACGATGGGTGTACCTCAGGCGGCCGGCGTACTGGTGAACTCATGCGTCGGCAGGTCCTCGGCGAGCTGCCAACAGGCAGGCGAATACTGCCTTTCCCACTCTGCCCGGCCGGAACATCACCGGTCACGAGCGCCGATATGCCGATCGGCCGCGCGGTGTCCCGGCAAGCCTCAGATCCGTGCGCCCCGCCCCGGGTCCGTGTCCGCGAGGGCCGGGCCATGTCTCGTTCAGGCACGGCGAAGGGCCCCGCGGAGCGGTCTCCGCGGGGCCCTTCTTCCGTCAGCACCGACGTCAGGGCAGCGCCGGTGCCTGGAGGCGGCGCCGGGGGGGTGCGCCGCTGGTCACAGGTGGTCGCGGCGGGGGGCCGCGACCGGGATTCGGTTGTGCTCTGTTCTCTGTGCTCTGTTCTCGCTCGTGCGGATGTCCGTGGCGGCCTCCGCAACCGCCCGGCATCCCCGAACAGCTTCCGCCGGGCGGCCCCGGGCGTCCCCGGAGCCGACCGTCTTTGAGTGACCGGGCTGCTGTCCCCTGCCGTCCGGTCACACCACCTGGAGCGAGGTCCCACGACGCACGGCACGATCCGTACGTCTCATCGCTCCAGCGGAGCCACGCGTGGTTCTTTCGGGCCCGCCCCTGGCTGACACGGACACCAGGAGAAACGAAGCCCGTCGCGCCCCGGTCACGCGCCGTACGGGTGAGAGGGGATGCGTACGTGCGTGCGCCGGGTAAGGGGCGGCCCGCCCTGGACGCCGGCGGCCCGACGCCCGCCGGCGCAGCGGTCAGACCCGGCCGCGGCACAGTTGGAGGAGCGTCATGGCCAGCGAGGTGCCCGGCTTGCCGAGCGCCTCCCGGTAGTGGCCGAGGATCTCCATCTCGCGGGAGAGGTTCACCCGTCGGCCGCCCGAGGTGATCCGGGCCTCCTGGATCACCGCCGAGACGGCCATCCGTTCCTGCACGAGACCGATGATCCGGTCGTCGAGCGTGTCGATGCGCTCACGTGCGCCGGTGATCACGTCCGCCGCCTCGTCGGTGCGGGCGCCGGTCCTGTCGAGCACGTCGGTCCTGGCATCGGTCGTCGCGAGTACGTCGGTCATGGCGGGGCTCCTCGGTGGAAGGGGTGCCCCGGACCGGTCGGGCCCGGAAACGGCAGGCGCCCCGGGCCTTGTCGGCCCGGGGCGCCTGGGAAGTCGCTTGTCAGTTGCTCAAGCAGCACGACCATGGCAGCCGGTGGGCCGGTTGCCATAGGTAAACAGGAACGTCGTGTGCGTGAGCATGACGGCAGTATGCACCGGCCCCTGGACGCGGGCCAAGCCGGTTCGGATGGTGAGACCCGGGCCGTCGGAACGGGCGGCGACACGCCCACCCCGGCCCCCGGTAGAATCGCCCGTACACACCCTTTGCTCACCGCCGGAAGGCAGACCGTGCCAGAAGCGTCCCCCGCCGCCCCCGACACCGTCCTGGTCGTCGACTTCGGTGCGCAGTACGCCCAGCTCATCGCCCGTCGCGTCCGTGAGGCCCGGGTCTACAGCGAGATCGTGCCGAGCACCATGCCGGTCCCGGAGATGCTCGCCAAGAACCCGGCCGCGATCATCCTCTCCGGCGGCCCCTCGTCGGTGTACGCGGAGGGCGCCCCGCGCCTGGACCGCGAGCTGTTCGAGGCGGGCGTCCCCGTCTTCGGCATGTGCTACGGCTTCCAGCTCATGGCGACGACCCTCGGCGGCACGGTCGACAACACCGGCGCCCGCGAGTACGGCCGTACGCCCCTGCACGTCTCCAAGTCCGGCTCCACCCTGTTCGAGGGCACCCCGGACGAGCAGCCGGTGTGGATGTCGCACGGCGACGCCTGCTCCGCCGCCCCCGAGGGCTTCACCGTCACGGCGTCCACGGACGTCGTCCCGGTCGCCGCCTTCGAGAACGACGAGAAGAAGCTCTACGGCGTCCAGTACCACCCCGAGGTCATGCACTCCACGCACGGCCAGCAGGTGCTGGAGCACTTCCTGTACCGGGGCGCGGGCCTCACCCCGTCCTGGACGACCGGCAACGTCATCGACGAGCAGGTCGCCCTCATCCGCGAGCAGGTCGGCACCAAGCGCGCCATCTGCGGTCTGTCCGGCGGTGTGGACTCCGCGGTCGCCGCGGCCCTCGTGCAGAAGGCCATCGGCTCCCAGCTCACCTGCGTGTACGTCGACCACGGTCTGATGCGCCAGGGCGAGACCGAGCAGGTCGAGAAGGACTTCGTCGCCGCGACCGGCGTCCAGCTCAAGGTCGTGGACGCGGAGGAGCGCTTCCTCACCGCGCTCAAGGGCGTCTCGGACCCCGAGGAGAAGCGGAAGATCATCGGACGCGAGTTCATCCGCGTCTTCGAGCAGGCCCAGGCGGAGATCATCGCCGAGGCCGCCGAGGGCGAGGACGTCGCGTTCCTGGTGCAGGGCACGCTCTACCCGGACGTGGTCGAGTCCGGCGGCGGCACCGGCACCGCCAACATCAAGTCCCACCACAATGTGGGCGGCCTCCCCGAGGACATCGAGTTCCAGCTCGTCGAGCCGCTGCGCAAGCTGTTCAAGGACGAGGTCCGGATGGTCGGCCAGGAGCTGGGCCTGCCGGAGGAGATCGTCCAGCGCCAGCCGTTCCCCGGCCCCGGCCTCGGCATCCGTATCGTCGGCGAGGTCACCAAGGAGCGGCTCGACCTGCTCCGCGCCGCCGACGCCATCGCCCGCGAGGAGCTGACCGCCGCCGGTCTCGACCGGGACATCTGGCAGTGCCCGGTGGTCCTGCTCGCGGACGTGCGCAGCGTGGGCGTGCAGGGCGACGGCCGGACGTACGGTCACCCGATCGTGCTGCGCCCGGTCTCCAGCGAGGACGCCATGACGGCCGACTGGTCCCGGCTGCCGTACGACGTCCTGGCGAAGATCTCGACGCGCATCACGAACGAGGTCGCGGACGTCAACCGCGTCGTGCTCGACGTGACGAGCAAGCCCCCGGGCACCATCGAGTGGGAGTAGTCCTCCCTCGCGGGGGAGTGCTTCCGGGGAGTGCTTCTCCCGCGCGGGGCCGGGTGCCCCTCAGGTCCGCTTGAGCGTGCGCACCGGCGCGCCGGGCTTCCAGACCTGGAGGACGAGATACGTCTCGTCCTCCACGTAGGTCCGTGTGACCTCCGTCAACTCGGTGCGGAAGAGGTGGAACGGCTCCGGCGGTTCCACCTCTTTCCCGTACGCCGCCTTCGCCGGGTCCTCGTCGCCGACCTCGACGGCCCGGCCGCTGATCCGGACGTCGCCGCCGCCCATCTCGGTGCCGGCGCCCGGGTTCGCCTGGAGCGCGAAGCGCGGGTCGCGGCGCAGGTCGAGCGCCTTGAGCGAGTCCGGCATCATGCCGAGCCACAGCTCGCCGCCGACGAACCGGACCTCGATGCCGGAGGTACGGGGCGAGCCGTCCCGGCGGAGGGTCGCGAGGGTGTGGTGGGTGAACGCGCCGAACCGCTCCTCGGCGGTCCTGGCGAGATCGGGTTCGGCGGAGGAGAAGGCTGCCCAGTTCATGGGGCAGAGTCTGCCGCCCATACCGGACATCCTCTGTCGTCTTTACGACGGGACTTCACCGCGTCCCGTCTTTTCTCCCCCGTATGACCATCTCTCTCCGGCCACCCCTGTTCTCGTGCGCCGACCCCGGGTACCTTCCGCTGCGTACCGAACACGCCAGTGCTGGAGGACATATGCACGGGCCCACCCCGCCCCTGCCCCGCCCCACCGCCCAGCTTCGGTTCGCCATGCCGCCGATGCACGAGTCGCCGGCCGACGAACGGCAGCACCGCAAGGAGCGGCTGGCCGGCGCCCTGCGCCTGTTCGGCCGCCTCGGCTTCGAGGACGGCGTCTCCGGGCACATCACCGCACGCGACCCGGAGTACAGCGACTGCTTCTGGGTCAACCCGTTCGGCATGCCGTTCAAGCACGTCACCGTGAGCGACCTGGTCATGGCCAACCAGGACGGCCAGGTCGTCCAGGGCCGCTACCACGTCAACCAGGCCGCTTTCACCGTGCACTCCCAGGTGCACGCCGCCCGCCCCGACGTCGTCGCCGTCGCCCACTGCCACTCCACGCACGGCCGCGCGCTCGCCGCCCTCGGCGACCTGCTCGACCCGATCACCCAGGAGAGCTGCGCCTTCTACGAGGACCACGCCCTCTACGACGCCTACACCGGCGTCAACGTGGACGCGGAGGAGGGCCGCAGGATCGCGAACGCGCTCGGCAGCCGCAAGGCGCTGGTGCTGCGCAACCACGGGCTGCTGACCGTCGGGGACTCGGTGGACGCGGCGGCCTGGTGGTTCCTGTCGATGGAACGCTCCAGCCAGGTCCAGCTCACCGCGAAGGCCGCGGGCCGGCCCCTGCTCATCGACCACAAGCAGGCCGTCGCCACCCGCGAACAACTCGGCGGCGACCTCGTCGCCTGGATCAACTACCAGCCCCTCTGGCAGGACATCAGCCGCGGCGAGCCGGACTTGCTGAGCTAGCGGGCCGGGCCAACTGGCCGGCGAGCGGGGCCAACCGGGCCAGCGGGTCGGGCCTGCTGAGCTGGCTGGCCGGGTCCGCTGGGCCGGCGGGGTGCGGCCGGACGCGGTCGTGTAGCCCCCTTGGGTGCCTCGGCGGGCGGGGCGGTGCGGGGCGTGCCAGCGTGGCGAGGGCGAGCCCCGGCAGACGTCTGAGAAGGAGCACGGCGTGTATCACAACCAGTTGGCCCACACCGGAACCGGCGTTCTGATGATCGGCGGTCTGACACTGGCCGGCTGGTGGATGGTCGCCGCGGCCCTCGCCCTCGTGCTGCTCGGCACGGCGTGCGTGCGCTACGGCTTCCGCCGCGGCACCGAACTGTAGTGGCCGTTGACACGTCGGCGGCCGTGCCGCCGCCGAGCGCGGCCAGGCCGCCGGTGACGGAGGCCGTCACGGCCGTACGGCGCCCCCGCGCGCTCGTGCTGGCCTGCGCCGCCGGGCTCGGCATCGTCGCCGTCACCCTGGCGGCGTACGGGCTGCGCGCCTGGCTGACCGCCAGTGGGGTCGCGGGCGGCCTGGCCTTCTGGGCGTGGACGCCGCTGGCCGTGCTGCTGCTCGGGCAGACCGTCCTGTACCTGTGCGAGCGGCCCGCCCGGGCGGGCGAGGAGGGGCAGAAGCGGCTCGACGCCCTGCACGTCGCGGTGCTCATGCCGGTCTTCAACGAGGACAACGGCTATCTACGCGCCTCCCTGGCCTCGCTGCTGGCGCAGAGCCGGCCGCCGGACTCGGTGCACATCGTCGACGACGGCTCGGAACTGTCCCACCGTCAGGTGCGCCGCTGGTGGACGCAGGCCGCCCGCGAGCACGGCCTCGCCACCTCCTGGCAGCGCACCGCCAACCACGGCAAGCGCCACGCCCAGGTGCTCGCGGCCCGCCGCTGCCCGGACGCCGACATCCTCATCACCGTCGACTCCGACGCCCAGCTCGCCCCCGACGCCCTCCACGAGGTCCTCCAGCCCCTCGCCGACCGGCGGGTGCAGGCGGTCGCCGGTCTCGTCCTGGCCCGCAACAACCGCAACGGACTGCTGAGCCGGATCACCGACCTGTGGTACGTCACCTCGCAGATGGTCGAGCGGGCCTCCCTCTCACCCCTCGGCGGAGTGATGGTCGCCTCCGGCTCGCTGGCCGCCTACCGCGCCGACGTGCTCACCGACCACACCGAGGGCTACCTCTCGGAGACCTTCATGGGCCGTCCCGTGACCTTCTCCGACGACTCGATGCTCACCCTGTACGCGCTGGCCCGCGGCCGGGTCGTCCAGCAGCCCACGGCCGTGGTCTTCACCGCGATGCCCGAGAACGTCGGCCACCATCTGCGGCAGTACGTCCGCTGGATGCGCGGCTCCAGCCTGCGGGCCCTGTGGCGGGTGCGGTACCTTCCCGCCCACCATCCGGCACTGCTCGCGCAGGTTCTCCGGTGGTTCCAGCAACTCGCCACCACCGCATCGCTGTTGTGGCTGCTCGCCCTCCACCTACGGCCCGGTCCCGCCCCGTCCGCCGTACTTCTGATCGTGCCCCTGCTGCTGACTTGTGGCCAGACCCTCCGCTATCTCGTCCTGCGCCGCTCGGACCAGCCTCTGGCGTCCCAGCTCGCGACCTGGGCGCTCACCCCGCTCGCCATGCTCTGGTCGTGGGCCGTGCTCCGCCCCACCCGGTGGTACGGCGCCCTCACCTGCTGGAAGACCGGCTGGGGCACGCGTCAGGCGGGAGCGGAGGTGGCACTCGCGAGCGCGGCGACTTCCTGAGACGCGGCGGTTTCCTGCCGGGCCGAACACGGTCCCGGCCGGGTGCCGGGGGGCGGGGGCCGGGTGCCCGGTGCCGGGGGGCGGCGCCGCGTGGGCCGGGGCTCAGAAGTCCCGCAGAACCGCCGCCTTGGTCAGGGCGAACTCCTCGTCCGTGAGCACCCCGTCGCGGTGCAGTTCGCCCAACTCCCTCAGGCGGCGCAGCAGTACGTCGTGGTGGTCGGCGGACCGGGGCCGTACGACCGCCGTCGCCGAGGTCCCGTCCGGGAACTCGCCGGAGCGGGTCGAGGGATGCGGCAGCCGGGCGGTGACCGCCGTGGCGACCAGCGCGGTGAGCAGGTCGCGGCGGGTGCTGCCCCACAGGTCGAGGGCGTACGGGTCCTTCTCCGGCGGCAGCTTCGAGAACACCGCGTCCCGGGTCACGAAGCGCAGGAACCCGTCCTCGAAGCCGGAGTTGGGCAGCCACTCGACCTGCACGAGGTCGCCCATCGAGATGATCCTCGGCCCCGTCGCCCGCTTGACCCGGTCCGAGGTGTCCGCCCAGTCGATGCGCACCTGCGCCCCGTCGAAGGACACCGTCCCGTCGCTGGACCGCACGGACACCGGGACGGGTGGGCCCGCCAGCAGATACGCCGTCGCCGGTTCCTTCGGGATCTGGTCCAGCAGCAGCGCGCGGCGGATCTCCTCGGCGACGTACGCGGCGACCCCGGAGCGGTCCACGTCGACCGCCAGCCGGTACGGGTCCGCCGCCTCCGGCAGCCGGCCCCCGGTCGCCTGGAGCAGCGGGTCGGCGCCCTCGCGCAGCCGCAGTCTCAACCGCCCCCGCTTGCGCTCGGGTTCGTAGCCGACCCCCGCCACGGCCTCCAACGGGACGGCGACCTCCCCATACGTCTGCCGGAACAACGGCACGCTCCGGTGCAGCCCCGGAGTGATCCGCACGGTACTGCCGTCGAAAACCCAGGTCCCGTCCCGCTGGATGATCTCGGCCATGACCAAATTCTCCCAGCCGGGTCAACAGGCACCCGGCTTCGGACGAACCCGCCGGTACATCCGGTCGTCGCCGGTGGAGCAGGCGAAAATCCAGCCCCTCCGGCGTTTGAGGAGCGGGGGGCTGGGGGCGGAGCCCCCGGGGGTGGGACGGGTAGGGGCGGAGGGGGCGAAGGAAGGCTGTTGGCGGGGTGGGCGCCGGGTGGGTGATGGCGCGAGGGAGGAAAAGGTCCCCGGAGTTGAGCGGAGAAGCGACTTCGTACGTATGGTCTGTTGAGGGGTCAACTGAACGCGGGTGAGAGGCGGCGTAGAGCGATGACTCACGGTATGCGATCGGACACGCACACCCCGTACCTGGAGGAGAGGAAGAACTGGCGGGACACCGCGACCCGCTACGCCCTCCTCCCCCTACGCCTCTTCCTCGGCATCACCTTCATCTACGCCGGCATCGACAAACTCACCGACAGCACCTTCCTGAAGTCCTCGGGCTCAGGCTCGATCGGCGACCTGATGCGCACCGTCCGGGACTCCTCCGCGATCCCGGCCCTGGTCGACCTCTCCCTGAAAAGCCCCGTCGGCTTCGGCTACGCCATCGCCTTCGGCGAACTGGCCGTGGGCATCGGCACCCTGCTGGGCCTGCTGGCCCGCATCGCCGCCCTCGGCGGAGCCCTGATCTCGCTCAGCCTGTGGCTGACGGTGAGCTGGGCCTCGGACCCGTACTACTACGGGAACGACCTCGCCTACCTGATGGCCTGGCTCCCGCTGGTCCTGGCCGGTGCTTCCGTCTTCTCCGTCGACGCGGCCCTCCGCTCCCGGCGCAGGCAACGCGCCGGGAACTACAGCTAGCGCCGGGTCCTACACCTAGCGCCGCTTCAGGGAGCGGAGCCCGCTCCGCGCGGCCCCCTGTCCGCCCGGCGCCCCCGTATCGCCTGGGTCACCGACGCCACCGCCCCCGCCAGACACAGCCCCCCGACGACGACCGGGATCATCACGAACCAGGGGGCCGACCACCAGCCGGCCGCGTCCCCGGCGAACACCACGCCCGCCGCGGTGAGCGCGAGGCCCGCGACCAGTTTCCCGGGCTGGAACTCATGACGCGGCACGGGCCACCTCCGCCTGGCCCACGCCGACCTGGAGGCCGAGGTCGAACGTGCCGCCGTCCTTGGCGACCGTCTCCGGAGGGAGGGTCACGCGCGTGTGCTTGCCCGGTTCCACGTCCACGTCCTTCTTGTCGTCACCCGGCAACTGGATGTCCCCGACCCCCACCTCGATGGTGAGCCGCACGGTCGCGTCTCTGGGGACGATGACCTTCAGGTGACCCGCGCCGACCTGGGCGCTCGTCTTGACCGTCTGGCCCTTGGCGAGGTCGACGCTGCTCAGGTCGAGGGTGCCGACTCCGGTGCCCAGGTCGTAGTGCGGCCGGACGTCGGCCGCCGACACCGGTATCCAGTCGGTGCGCACCCAGTGGGTGCTGATGTCCTTGGGGAGCGCGGCGGAGGCGGCCAGCAGGCAGGCGGTCACCACGGCCAAAAAGACCGACCCCGCCCCCGTACGCCCGAGGAAGGCGCTGAGGGCGATGCCCAGGCCGAACACGACGAGCGCGGCGGCGAGACCGGCCTGAAGACTGGTGCCGAGCGCCTGGCCGTCCCAGGTGAGGCCGGTGCCGAGGCCGCCGGCGAGCAGGGCGAGGAGGAAGACCCGGCCGCCGATGCCCCGGGAGCCGCGCGGCCGGGGTCCGGGGACCGTGCGGGGACCGGTCCGCGCGGTGCCGCGGGCGATGTTGAGCGCGGCGGCCACATCCCGGTCCCGGCTCTCCACGGGGCCCCAGAGATAACCGGTGCCCCCGACGTGCGAACCGTCCTTGACGATCGGCTCGCGCCACCAGGAGGGGTACGACGCCGGGACCGGCGGGGCCTGCGCCTCCGGCGGGGCGTCGGCGGCGGCCTGCGCGGCGAGCGGGTCCGGGTCGGGGGTGTCGCGGTGCCGCGACCAGTACCCCGCGCCGGCCAGCAGCAGGGAGAGGACCACCGCGAACGTGAGCACACTGCCGTTGTTGAGCATCGACAGGAAGACGCCGCAGCCGACCAGCGCGAACAGCACGGCGGCGAGCGACTGGCCGTCCACGCGGCCGGTGAGCAGCTTGCGGACCTCGTTCTCCTCGTCGTCCTCGTACGGGATGAAGAGCCAGGCGAAACCGTAGAAGATCAGGCCGATGCCGCCGGTCGCGGAGAGCACCGCGAGGACGATCCGGAAGATCACCGGGTCCATGTCGCACTGCCGGCCGAGACCGGCGCAGACTCCGCCGATCAACTTCTGGCGGCGGTCGCGCCGGAAGCGCGCGGGGAGGTCGGACACCGCCGTCGCGCCGCCCGCTCCCCGCGCTCCTTCTTCCCCGTGCGCGCCCGTCCGAGCGCGCGGCCCGTCACCCGGCGGGGAGCCGGGGCCGGGGTCCGCCGCCGCGCGCTGCTGATCTGTCATGCGTCCATGGTGACGGGCGAAAGGCCCCGGCGGCAGTCGGGACGACCCTGGCCGAACCCTGATATCCGTCCCCGAGCGGGCGCCCGGGGACCGTTCGAGCGGCGGGGGCGGAAGATCAGGGGAGTATCGGGGGCCGACCCTGATGCCCGGGGCGGCCGGGCGTGTGACGATCGTTGGCATGCCGGAAGCCGCAGCCTTGCCCCTCGACGACCCGCGGCCCCCGCGCAAGCTCTACCGCAGCAGTGACGGACGCTGGCTCGGGGGCGTGGCGCGAGGGCTCGCCGGGCATCTCGGGCTGCCGGTCGTCTGGCTGCGGCTGATGTTCGTCGGCCTGTTCATGGCGGACGGCCTGGGCGCTCTGCTGTACGCGGCGTTCTGGTTCTTCGTGCCGCTCGGTGTCGGCGGCGTCGGCGCGGGCCGCGCCCCGGCGTTCACCACGGAGACCTCGCCGGACGGCCGCCGCAGGCTGGTGGCCCGCAAGCCGGACAAGGGCCAGATCGTCGCCCTGCTCCTCATGGTCGCGGTAGCCCTGGTCTTCGTGGGGAACGTGAATCTGGGCGGCGGCACCAAGGCCTATCTGTGGCCCACGGTCCTGGTCGGCGCGGGCGTCGCCCTGGTCTGGCGCCAGGCGGACAACGCGCGCCGCGCCCGCTGGGCGGAGGTCGGCCGCCGTCGCCGCACGCTGACGCTCGCGCGGTCCGCCGCCGGAGTCCTGCTCGTCACGGCCGGGGTCTCCGGGATATTCGTGCTCCAGGGCTCGGCGGCCCATCTCGGCTCGGTGCTTCAGGCGGCCCTCGCGGTCCTCGTCGGCATCGCCCTGCTCGCCGGCCCCTACCTCGTCCGGATGACCCAGGATCTCTCCGAGGAGCGCCTGATGCGCATCCGCGCGCAGGAGAGAGCCGAAGTCGCCGCCCACGTCCACGACTCGGTGCTGCACACCCTCACACTGATCCAGCGCAACGCGGACAACGCGGGGGAGGTCCGCCGCCTCGCCCGTGCCCAGGAGCGTGACCTGCGCGCCTGGCTCTACAAACCGGAGGGCACCGGCAAGGACGAGGACGAGGAGCCCGACACCCTGGCAGAGGCGATCAGGCACCACGCGGCGGAGGTCGAGGACAAGCACGGCGTGCCCATCGAGGTCGTCGTCGTGGGCGACTGCGTGCTCGACGAGCCTTTGACCGCGCAGATGCAGGCCGCGCGCGAGGCGATGGTGAACGCGGCCAAGTACGGTGGCGACGGCGGCCCCGTCCAGGTCTACGCCGAGGTCGAGGGGACCGCCGAAGGGACTACGGTCTTCGTGTCCGTCCGGGACCGTGGCCCCGGCTTCGACCTCGACGCGATACCCGCCGACCGCATGGGCGTCAGAGAATCGATCATCGGCCGCATGGAGCGCAACGGCGGTACGGCGCGGCTGCGTTCGGTGCCGGACGGCGGCACGGAGGTCGAGTTGCAGATGGAGAGGGCGGAGAAGACGTCATGAGCGAGGCGAACGAGCCAGTCGACGCGAGCGCGAGCGGGAACGGGAACACGGAGGCGAACGGGCCTGCCGATTCGGCCGGCAGCCAGGGCACCCAGGGCACCCAGGGCGCCGAGGGCGCTGAAGGGGCGGTCACCGAGGGGGCGGGTTCCGGGAGTGGACGCCGGGTCCGCGTGGTCCTCGTGGACGACCACCGCATGTTCCGCACGGGCGTGCAGGCCGAGATCGGGGAGACGGCGCGGACCGGCGTCGAGGTGGTCGGCGAGGCCGCGGACGTCGACCAGGCGGTCTCGGTCATCACCGCCACCCGGCCCGAGGTCGTCCTGCTGGACGTGCATCTGCCCGGCGGCGGCGGGGTCGAAGTGCTGCGCCGCTGCGCCCCGTTGATGGCCGACGCCGAGCAGCCCGTACGGTTCCTCGCGCTGTCGGTGTCGGACGCCGCGGAGGACGTCATCGGCGTGATCCGTGGCGGCGCCCGGGGCTACGTGACCAAGACGATCACGGGCACGGACCTGGTGGACTCCGTCTTCCGCGTCCAGGACGGCGACGCGGTGTTCTCGCCGCGTCTCGCCGGCTTCGTCCTGGACGCGTTCGCCTCCACCGACGCGCCGCCCGTCGACGAGGACATGGACCGGCTCACCCAGCGCGAGCGCGAGGTCCTGCGCCTCATCGCGCGCGGGTACGCGTACAAGGAGATCGCCAAGCAGCTCTTCATCTCCGTCAAGACGGTCGAGTCCCACGTCTCGGCGGTCCTGCGCAAGCTCCAGCTCTCCAACCGGCACGAGCTGACCCGTTGGGCTACGGCGAGACGGCTGGTCTGAGCCCGGCCTCCGCGTCGCCGGGCCGGCCCTCCGCCCCGCCCGGCCGGGGTTTCGTGCCGCCGCTGACCCGGTCCTCCGAGCGGAGTTCGAACCAGACCTCCTTGCCGACGCCCTTCGTCCGCCACTGCGCTCCCCACTTGTCCGCCAGCGCCGCCACCAGCGTCAGGCCCCGCCCCGACTCGTCCTCGGGTCCCACCTCGCGTGGCACCGGAAGCGTGTCCCCGGCGTCCGACACGATGACCCGCAGGCGGTCCTCGGTGAGGCGGCAGCGTGCCCAGATCTCCCGGCCGGGGGAGGACTTCGCGTGGCCGTAGGCGTTGGTCATCAGCTCGCTCAGCAGGAGTTCCGCCGTCTCCGTGACGTCCTCGGACAGCCCCCAGGACCGTGCCTGTTCGCGTAACAGGGTGCGGGCCCGGCCCACGCTCCGCGCATGACGCGGCAGGCGCCACTCGATGTCCTTCGGGAGGGCGTTGGCACAGGCGGGGGTGGGCTCTGCATGCGCGGGTCATCCCTTGCGTGGAAGCTTCGACGTTTGACGGGATCACCGTCCCGTCTCGCGCGTAACCTCTGGAGTGACGGCACGGGTACAGAGGGTGGCTGTACCCGTCGTGGACCCGGCGGAGGTGCGTGTGTCGACCGAGGTGAACAACCAGCCGCCGATCGCCTGGCGTTACTGCGGAACCAGATCAAGCTCTGGCGCATGGAGGCGGGCGTGAGCCGTGAGGAGCTGGCGCGGGAGGCGGGTTACGACTACGAGTACGTCAAGTCGATGGAGAACGGCCGGCGCAGGCCCACCTTGCGGCTGTTGCAGGTCGCGGACCAGTTGTGCAAGGCGGGAGGCAAATTGGTTGCCGCCCAGGAGTACTTGAAGCCGGAGCCGTTTCCTGCGCGGGCGCAGGAGGTCGTGGACATCGAGAAGGCTGCGATCGCCGTGCACTCATACCAACCTCTGCTCATCCCCGGCCTGTTGCAGACGGAGGAATACGCGCGAGCGTTGATCAGCGAGAGTCTGCCGCCGCTGGACGACGAGACGGTAGAGGAGCGGGTGGCCGCGCGGCTGAAGCGGCAGGAGTCACTGACCCGCCGGAAGAGCGTGGTATTCACGTTCGTCATCTACGAGGCTGCGCTCCGCACGGGGTCGGTGACGGGGTTGTCATGCGGCGGCAGTTGCACCATCTCGCTGAGGTTGCCGCGCTGCGGAATGTGTCGATTCAGGTCTTGCTCGCGGGGCGCGGCTACGGCGTGGCTCTGAATGGCCCCGTCGTGCTGCTGGAGACAGCCGACCACGACCACTACGCCTTCGTCGAGGGACCGGAGACGGGTGCGCTGTACGCCGATCCCTACAAGGTCAGTGCACTGACGCAGGCGCATGGCATGATCCGCATGCACGCCCTCAGCATTGAGGAGTCGGCGGTGTTCATCGGAAAGGTGGCGGAGGGACTGTGACCGAGCGTCTGGCGTGGTTCAAGTCCAGTTACAGCGACAGCCAGGGCAGCAACTGCCTTGAAGTCGCCCTCGACTGGTTCAAGTCGAGCTACAGCGACAGCCAGGGTGGCGAATGCCTCGAAGTCGCCCTCGACTGGCACAAGTCGAGCTACAGCGACGACCAGGGCGGCGACTGCGTAGAAGTCGCCCCCTGCCCCCACACCGTGCACGTCCGGGACTCGAAGCTCGGGGATCGGAGTCCTCGGTTCGAGGTCGCCGGGGAGTCGTGGACCGAGTTCGTCGCGTACGCCTCGCACGAGGCCTGAGTCCCGAGACCCAAGCTCCGAGAGCCAAGCCCCGGGACCCGAGCGGCGTTTGCAGGGAATGGGTGGTGGGCCCAACCCACCCTCCCACCTTCCCGAGCCGCGCCGCGCGCCCGCCGGTCCCAACCCCCGCCGCACGCAGCCGACATGACTTTTCGTGATCGGCTTGCAACGCCACGTCGTCACCCTCTAGCGTTCGCGACAACAAACAACCCCGGTCGGGTGCTACCAACACCCGCCGGGGTCTCACCGCAAGATCGAAGAGGCGATCCCGTGGCTTACGAAAACTCTATCTCCGCCCTGCCCGCCCCCGCACACCCGATGGCCAACCCCGGCTACGGGAAACGCGCCGCCCCGGCCGAGCCCGGCCGTCCTGCGCACCGAGCCGCCGGTTTCGGGCATCTGCCGCCCCGTGAGGCGTATGTCGCCGCGTTCATCGAGCGATTGCCCGAGGGTGCCACGATGGACGTCAAGAGCCTCGCCAAGGTGCTGCCGCTGTACGGCCAGCAGGCGGTCGGTTCGGCCCTGAACGCCCTCTCCCGCGCCGGACACCTCCGCCGCGTACGGCGACTCGCGGAGACCGGCGACAGGGGAACCCGCTGGGTCTTCCGGACGTACTGGTCCCGTGTCGCACGTGACGACGAATGGTGGGCGCGGTTTCTCGGGGGTGACGAGTCCCCCGACGCGGGCACTCCGGCCGCCGGCCGGGACGAGGCACCGGCCGCCGAACAGGACGGCGCCCCGGACGACGGCGCGGGGCTGCCCGCTCCGGCTCCGGCACGCTCGACGGCGTACCGGGCGCTCGCTCAACTCGGCCGTAGGGACGAAAGGCTGACGCTCTCGGCCACCGACTGCGCGGACCTCGCGGAGCTGGCCGGCGCGTGGTTCGAGCGCGGGGTGACCGTGGACGGTTTCACGAACGCCCTGACCAACGGCCTCCCCGACGCCCTGCACGCACCTCGCGCGTTCGTGGCCCGTCGGCTCCACGACAAACTGCCACCCGACCTCGCCCCGCGCCCCGCCGCCCCCGCCCCCGACGCCTCGGAAGCCCCGGAGCGCCCCCTCCGCCGCGCGATCCTGGAATGCACGGACTGCGGAGTCCCCGGCCGCCCCGAGGCCCTGCCCGGCGGCCTCTGCCGGACCTGCGCGTCCAGCCCGGACAACCCTGCCCCGACGACGACGACGACGACATCGACATCGGCATCGACACGGACCACGACATCGACCCCGGCACCGGCACCGGCACCGGCACCCGACGTTCGCGCCCACATCGCCCGCCTCCGCGCGAGCCTCGCGGCCCGCTGACGTCCCGCTGACGTCCCGCCGAGGGGGGGGGGGGGGGGGGGGCCGCCGGTCAGGCGACCCGGGTGGCTCCCGCGAACGGCATCTGGTCGATGGGAGCCAGCCGGACCGGGGCGGACGGGTTCGGGGCGTGGATCATCTGGCCGTTGCCCACGTAGATGCCGACGTGGCTGATGCCCGAGTAGAAGAACACCAGGTCCCCGGGCTGGAGTTCGGAGCGGGAGACGCGTCGGCCCGCGTTGATCTGGGCGTAGGTGGTGCGGGGGAGGGAGACGCCGGCGGAGCGGTACGCGGCCTGGGTGAGGCCGGAGCAGTCGAAGGCGTTGGGGCCGGTCGCGCCCCACACGTAGGGGCTGCCGAGCTTGGAGTAGGCGAAGGAAACGGCCGCCGCCGCACGGGAGTTGGGCGCCGTGCTCGTGGCCGAGGCACCCGAGGCACCCGTCGCGCCGGGCTTGGCGGTGGCGGTGGTCGGGGCGAGTTCGCGGGCCGAAGAACGCGTGGCGTGCCGCTGGTCACCGGCGGCGCCCTGCTCCGCGTACCGCGTGCGCTCCTGGGGGGTGAGGCGCTTGAGCAGGGTGCGGGCCGCGTCGAGTTTCCCGTTGATGGTCTTCTTCTGCCGCTTCAGCTCGGTCTGCCGCGCCTTGAGCGTGGCCAGTTCGGCATCGGCGGCGCCGCGCAACTGCTCGATCTCCCGGAGCTGTCTGCGTACTCCGGCGACGGCCGCCGACTGCCGGGTGCCGACCCGCTCCGCGAACGCGGCGCCGTCCAGATACGCGTCGGGGTCGTCGGAGAGGGCGAGTTGTACGGCGGGGTCGATGCCGCCGCTGCGGTACTGGGCCGCCGCCATCGAACCCAGGGCGTCGCGGGCGGAGTTGAGCCGGTCCTCCTTGCGGGCCGCCTCGTCGCGCAGGGTCCGCAGGTGCTTCTCGGCCGTCTCGGCCTTCTCCTTGGCGCCGTTGTACTTCTCGGCGGCGACCTCCGCCTCCTTGTACAGCGTGTCGACCTTGGCCTTCACCTGTGCCGGGGAGAGCTGGGGCTCGGCGTGGCCGACGCCGTCGAAGGCGGTCGCCGTCGCCGCGCCCGCGAGGGCGATGGTGACCGCTGTGCGGGCCGTGCTGCCGCCGATCGAGCGCTGCTTGGTCCTGCGGTGCGCTGCCACGAGGGCCCACATCCTTCCGTACGACCGCCCCTTGGCGGGCCGGTCAAGCGGTGACATGTCCGGCGGCGGCTCACACAGGGGGAGCGTGCCGCCGCCGGACCTTCTCGGCGGTGGTGCCCGGCCGGCCGCCCCTGACCCGGGCGGTGTGGTGGGACGCCGGTCACCTGGGGGAGGACGCTAAACCTGGGGACACGGCGCCGGTGACTCCATGTCCGTAACTGTCGCCATTGGACCGCCCGCCGACCGAACCCGACCGTTCTCCCGTCCCGCCCCCGACGGCTTCACCCGGCACCCTGACCGATGCGCCCAATCCCGGCCGGGGGGAGGGGCGCGAGTGCTATGACCGGCGTTCCGTGACCGGAGGGGCGGGGGAGGGCGGCCCGGGGGAAAGGCCTACCGGGGGCCGAGGAAAGGGGGGCCCGAGGGAGGGGCCGGGGAAGGGTGGCCCGGTGGGAGGGCGCCGCGGGACCTCGGATTAGGCTCCGGCCCCATGGACGTACTCATCCATCTCTTCGTCGGCCTGCACATCATCGGCATCGCCGCGCTCCTCGGCGGCTTCCTGACCCAGATGAAGGCGATGGCCCGCGGCACCGCCCGCTTCGTCCCCGCGATGCTGCACGGCGCCCTGACCATGCTGGTCACCGGCGTGGCCCTGGTCGGCCTCAACCAGGCCGACGACAACACGGTCAACACCGTGAAGATCGGCGTGAAGCTGGCCCTGCTGATCGTGATCCTGGGCCTGGTCTACGTCCAGCGCGACGAAGAGAAGATCAACAAGAACATCTTCGCCACGGTGGGTCTCCTCACCACCGCCAACATCTTCATCGCGGTCCTCTGGACCTGAGCCGACCGGACCTGAGCCGACCGGACCCGGGCCGGGTGGACCCGAGCCGAGCCGACCGGGCCGTCGCGCGGGCGTCCACGATCGCGGCGGCGGCGACCACCAGCCAGGTCGCCACCGCGATCCACAGCAGTACCTGGCCTGTCGTGTGGAGGCCGGGGGCGGTGTCCAGAGCGGTGGCGGTCATCAGGGTCGCCACCGCCGTCATGCCCATCGGGAAAACCGTCGCCCAACGGCGTACGTCGTAGTGCGGGCGCGGCCACACCGCCTCCGCCACGAACAGCACGCAGTACCAGGCGAGGTCGAGCGCGAGCAGTACGCCGGTCGCGACGCGCAGGACGCCCTGGTCGTCGCTGTTCCACAGGTACGGGTTCACCTCGTGCGCGGCCACCAGCTTCGAGCCGGCCAGCGCCGAGATCGCCAGCGCGCCCCCGGCCACCCACTGGTCACCGGCGCCGCGCGCCACCTGCCATAGATCGAAGTGCGCGAAAGCCACCCCGTAGAGCACGATCCCCAGCCAGAACAGCACCAGCGCCGCATGCGTCAGCCACTCGCACCCGAGGGCCGTCGCGATCGTCGAGCCCAGCACCGCGAGCCCCTGAGTGGCCACGCACATCAGGAACACCCCGCCCGGCATGTGCCCCCGGCGCAGATTGCGGGCGACGGCCACCAGCAGGAACGGCCAGAGCAGCGCGGCCAGCGCGAGCAGCGCCTCGGCGAGACCCTGCCACCCGAGGAGCGACAGCCGCGTACCGAGCACCGTCGTCGCCGCGACCGCCGTCAGGCCGGGTGGCGTCCCCGCCTCCCGGCGCCACCGTTCCCGGTCCCGCACCAGCCGCAGGACGAAGTCCGCCGCCAGCGCCAGCCAGGCGATCACCGCCAGGACCAGCGCGATCCGGGAGACCGTCTCATGACCAATCAGGTGCAGGCCGATCGAGATGATGCCGGTGGCCATGACGGCGGCCCCGGCGGCGGGCGGGCGCCGCGCCCACCACGCGGGGAGCGAAGGGCGATCGGGCGTAACCGGCATTTCGGGCATGCGCCCGATGCTAGGGACCACGGGACCGCTTGGCGGCGGGCCACGCGCGCGTGACCCTTATTTGGCCTCCACGCGCGCGTGACGCCGATTTGGCCTACACGCGCGCGTGGAGGCCAAACAAGAGGTAGAGGCCGAACAAGAGGGGGTGGCGGGGCGGTGGGGTGGCTAGGCGGGGCGTACCACGCTGTGGATCGCCGACGTCCCGTCGTAGTAGATCGACTCCTCGCGGACGTACGCCCCCGGCTTCGGCGCATGGATCATCATGCCGTTGCCGATGTAGAGCCCGACATGGCTGATGTCGCCGTAGAAGAAGACCAGGTCACCGGGTTTCGCGTCGGCCAGGGAGACCGTCGTGCCGGCGTTCACCTGGTCGTAGGTGACGCGCGGGAGGGAGACGCCGGCGGCCTTCCAGGCGGCCTGGGTCAGCCCCGAGCAGTCGTACGAGCCGGGCCCGGTCGCGCCCCACACGTACGGCTTGCCGATCTGTGCGCGGGCGAAGGCGACCGCCTTGCCGGCCTTCGTCGCGTACGAGGGGTCCGTGGCCGTCGAACCGGAGCCGCCGGTGCCCGACGAGCCGGAAGAGCCGGAGGAGCCCGACGTGGACGTCCCCGACCCCTCGCCCGCCTCGGCCTTCTCCTTCGCCGCCTTCTCCGCCGCCGCCTGCTCCCGCGCCAGCTCGGCAGCCTTCGCGGCGGCCTTCTCCCGCTTCTTCTTCTCGATCGCCGCCAGCCGCGCCTTCTCCTCGGCGGTCAGCTTCGACAGCAGATCGCGCGCCGCGCCGAGCTTGCGCTGCACCGCCGCCTTGGACGACTTGAGCGCGTTCTGCGAGGTGGTCAGCGACTGAAGGCTCTCGCTCGCCTCCGCCCGCTTCCTGGCGGTCGCCGCCTGCTCCGTCACGTAGTCGTCCACCGCCGCCTTCTGGCGGTTCGTGAGACGGCTCATCAACTGCGTCTGGTCGAAGTAGTCCTGCGGGTCGTCGGCGAGCAGCAGCGTCGCGGTGCCCGGCGTGGACGCCCCGGTGCGGTACTGCGCGGCGGCGAACGTCCCCAGCTCCGCACGCGCGGAGTTGAGCTTCTCGGTGCGCGCTGCGACGTCGTCCAGGAGGCTGTCGACCCGCTTGCGCTGCTTGGCGGTCTTCTCCCGGGTGGCGTTGTACTTGTCGGTGGCCGTCTCGGCCTGGTGGTAGAGGTCGTCGACCTTCTTCTGGACCTCTTCGAGGCTGGGCCTCGGCTCGGCCGGGGGCGCGGCGTTCGCCGTCTGGGAGAGCAGGGCCACGGAGGTGAGGGCCGCTGTCGCGAGCGCCGGGGTCCGTATGCCTGCCACGCGCGTACCCGAAGGACGCGGCTTGCGGTGCGACGCCAAGAGAGGCGACTCCTTCCGTCATCCGCCTACCGGGTTAGCTGTCGGGTTCGGGCGGGTGGTTCCGGAAGGTTTGCCCTACGGTCCTGGCGCCACAGGGCGGTTGGACCGATTCACCCCAGATCGGTGGGTCCCCGGCTCCGGCCGCCCGCTGGGCGGTCCGAACTCGGCGGAGGCCGCTCGGCCCGGCGTCGTTCGCCGGTCGCGGTCGGGCGGCCTTCGAGCACGCTAGCCAACTCGTGTGGCCCGTGTGAAGGTTGGAGTGCGATATGCCCGATACATTTTCGTGACCTTGGCCATGCGGGCGGCGCGGGGGCGCCGGGGATGCGTGGTGTGCGCCACTTTGCGGGGGTGTCCGAGGGCTGCTTCCTTGTTGCCGCCGAGCTGCTTGTGAGCGGCCTCACGGGTGGGTCCGTCGCGCCCTCCGGTGAGGCCGCTCGCCCGCCTGACGCTCGCCGGACGCCCGCCTGACGGCCCTCGGGGCGCCCGCAGGACGCCCGTCCTACAGCCCTCGTGGCGCCCGTCCGACGGCCCTCGTGGCGCCCGTCCGACGGCCCTCGTGGCGCCCGCCGGACGGCCCCGGGAGCCCGCCGGCCCGGCCCCGACCTGCGCGTACGGTCACTCGCGGCCACCGACCCGTCACCGCCCGGTCACGGACCGGTCGCCGCCGGGTGCCCCGGGATCGGGGCGGGATTCTCGGGGTGGCGGCGGGGTGTCAGTGGCTCGGCCTAGACTCGGAGAGCGATGAGCAGCCTCTTTGACGACAGCTTCCTGGCGGACCTCAAGCCCTCCGCGGCCCACGAGGACGAGCACCCGCCGCCGCCCGAGGACGAGCACGCGCCGGAGCCGGTCGCGGACGACCTGTTCGGCGGCCGGTTCGACGTGCCGCCGAGCCGGGACGCGTACTACCGCGACGGCGCCCCCCGCCCCGCCGTGGACCCGGCGGCCCTCCTGGAGGGGCTGAACGAGAACCAGCGCGCGGCCGTGGTCCACTCCGGCTCCCCGCTGCTCATCGTGGCCGGCGCGGGCTCCGGCAAGACCCGCGTGCTCACCCACCGCATCGCCCACCTGCTCGGCGAGCGGCATGTCCACCCCGGCCAGATCCTCGCGATCACCTTCACGAACAAGGCCGCGGGCGAGATGAAGGAGCGCGTAGAGCAGCTCGTGGGCCCGAGGGCCAACGCGATGTGGGTGATGACGTTCCACAGCGCCTGCGTCCGCATCCTGCGCCGCGAGAGCAAGAAGCTCGGCTTCACCTCGTCCTTCTCGATCTACGACGCCGCCGACTCCAAGCGGCTCATGGCGCTCGTCTGCCGCGATCTGGACCTCGACCCGAAGCGGTTCCCGCCGAAGTCGTTCAGCGCCAAGGTCTCGAACCTGAAGAACGAGCTGATCGACGAGGAGGACTTCGCCGCCCAGGCCACCGACGGTTTCGAGAAGACCCTCGCCCAGGCCTACGCGATGTACCAGTCACGCCTGCGCGAGGCCAACGCGCTCGACTTCGACGACCTGATCATGACCACGGTCAACCTGCTGCGCGCCTTCCCGGACGTCGCCGAGCACTACCGCCGCCGCTTCCGGCACGTCCTGGTCGACGAGTACCAGGACACCAACCACGCGCAGTACGCCCTCGTGCGCGAGCTGGTCGGCAGCTCCGAGCATCCTGTGGACGTACCGCCGAGCGAGTTCGACCTGCCGCCCGCCGAGCTGTGCGTCGTGGGTGACGCCGACCAGTCGATCTACGCCTTCCGCGGCGCCACCATCCGCAACATCCTCCAGTTCGAGGAGGACTACCCGAACGCGACGACGATCCTCCTGGAGCAGAACTACCGCTCCACGCAGACGATCCTCACCGCCGCCAACGCGGTCATCGAGCGCAACGAGTCCCGCCGCCCCAAGAACCTGTGGACGAACGCGGGCGCGGGCTCGAACATCACGGGCTACGTCGCGGACACCGAGCACGACGAGGCGCAGTTCGTCGCCGACGAGATAGACCGTCTCACCGACGCGGGCGAGGCCAAGGCCGGCGACGTCGCGGTGTTCTACCGGACGAACGCCCAGTCCCGTGTCTTCGAAGAGGTCTTCATCCGCGTCGGGCTGCCCTACAAGGTCGTCGGCGGCGTCCGCTTCTACGAGCGCAAGGAGGTCCGGGACGTCCTCGCCTACCTGCGGGTGCTGTCCAACCCCGAGGACTCGGTCCCGCTGCGCCGCATCCTGAACGTGCCCAAGCGCGGCATCGGCGACCGCGCCGAAGCGATGATCGACGCCCTCGCGCAGCGCGAGAAGATCAGCTTCCCGCAGGCGCTGCGCCGCGTGGACGAGGCCTACGGCATGGCCGCCCGGTCCACGAACGCGGTCCGCCGGTTCAACACCCTCATGGAGGACCTCCGCACGATCGTGGAGTCCGGCGCCGGCCCGGCCACCGTCCTGGAAGCCGTCCTCGAACGCACCGGCTACCTGGCCGAGTTGCAGGCCTCGACCGACCCGCAGGACGAGACCCGCATCGAGAACCTTCAGGAACTCGCCGCCGTGGCCCTGGAGTTCGAGCAGGAGACCGGCGAGGACGAGACCCCGGCCGGACTCTCCGCGTTCCTGGAGCGGGTCGCGCTCGTCGCCGACTCCGACCAGATCCCCGACGAGGAGGACGGCAACGGCGTCATCACCCTCATGACCCTGCACACCGCCAAGGGCCTCGAATTCCCGGTGGTCTTCCTGACCGGCATGGAGGACGGCGTCTTCCCGCACATGCGCGCCCTCGGGCAGGTCAAGGAGCTGGAGGAGGAGCGCCGCCTCGCCTACGTCGGCATCACCCGCGCCCGGGAGCGGCTCTACCTCACCCGGTCCGCGATGCGCAGCGCGTGGGGCCAGCCCTCGTACAACCCGCCCTCGCGTTTCCTGGAGGAGATCCCGGCGACGCATCTGGACTGGAAGCGCACCGGCGCCGTCTCCTCCCAGCCGGCCGGCCCGGTCTCCGGAGTCGCGGCCTCGCTGTCCTCCCCGCGCTCCCGGTCGGCCGCCTCGGGCGCCTCCGGGTTCGCGACCCGGCGCGGCATCTCCGAGAAGCCGGTCGTCGCGCTCGCCGTCGGCGACCGCGTCACCCACGACCAGTTCGGCCTCGGCACGGTCGTCGGAGTGAAGGGCACGGGAGCGAACGCGGAGGCGACGGTCGACTTCGGCGAACCCAAACCGAAGCGGCTCCTGCTGCGGTACGCGCCGGTGGAGAAGCTGTAACCGAAGTCCCGGGCCGCTCGACGCAGGGGCCCGGGACGCGAGGTGCCTGGGCTACGGCTGAGGCTGCGACTACGGCTGCGGTCCTGCTGGGGCTGGGCTGCGGCTATGTGAAGTTACGTGGGGTCCAGGCCGTGGCTGCGCAGCCACGGGAGCGGGTCGATCGCCGAACCGCCGGCCGGGCGGACCTCGAAGTGCAGGTGCGGGCCGGTCGAGTTGCCGGAGTTCCCGGAGAAGGCGATCTGGTCACCGGCCTTCACGGTCGTACCGGAGG
Source organism: Streptomyces sp. NPDC007084 (assembly GCF_040703595.1). Lineage (NCBI taxonomy): Bacteria > Bacillati > Actinomycetota > Actinomycetes > Kitasatosporales > Streptomycetaceae > Streptomyces > Streptomyces sp. NPDC007084. The sequence continues at coordinate 5,084 of NZ_JBEYFY010000067.1, read as the reverse complement.
ACACCTTGTACGTGGAGAGGTGGCAGTACCACGTCTCCGTACCGTCCTTCGCGGTCACGATCATCATGTTGCCGTACGCGCTGTTCCACTCCGTGCGCACGGTTCCGTCGGTCGCGGACATCACCGGCGTCCCGTACGAGACGGGGAAGTCGATGCCGGTGTGCACCGACATCCAGTTGATGCCGGCTTGACCGAAGTAGGCGCTGAGCCCGCGCTGAACGACGGGAAGGGCGAACTTGGGGCGCAGCCGTTCCTTGCGGGCCGCCTCCTCCGCCGCCTTCTTCTTCTCCAGGACCTGCTGCGCCTGGAGGTCGATGCGCTCCTGGGTGCGGCTCGCCCGGTCCGCGAAGTCGTCCGCGCCCGCGGACAGACTCTGCAACTGGGTGTCCAGCTTGTTGTTCGCGGTCGACGGCTTCACCGGCGCCGCGTCCGACGCGCTCGCCGTCGTGTCCTTGGTGTCGTCCCCGCCGCCGCCCACCGAGGCGGCCGCGATCCCGGCGACACCCATCACACAGGCCGAGGGCACCGCGATCGTCAGCAGGGCGGAACGTTTCGCGGGAGTGCGGCGCCGCGAACGGGAGGAGTTCCGCGACGCGGCGCGCGGCACCGGCGCGATCTCCTCCATGTCGTCGAGGAGCGGGGTCTCCCACTCTTCGTGTTCCGCGTAGGGGTCCGCCTCGGACTCGCCCTCGTCCGGGCCGGGTCGGCCGTCGGTGGCGGACTCGAAGGTCGCGGTCGCCTGCTGGTCGAAGGGGACCGGGGCCACCGTCTCGGACCGCTGCTCGTAGACCTCGGTGGCCGGGTGCTCGTAGACCTCGGTGGGAGGGTGCTGCTCGTACGTCTCCGTCCGCGGGTGCTCGTACGGCCCGTACGGGTCCTGGCCGGGGACGGTGTTCCACTGGGTGGCGTCGTACGCGCCGGTCTCCCGCGTCGCCGTGCTCCACTGCCCGGTCCCGCCGGTCCCGTCGAGCGGCTGCCCGGGCTGGAGCCAGGCGCTCGCGTCCCACTGGCCCGAGCTGTCGGGGCCCGGATGCTGCGCGGGGATGTCGGCGAGCTGCTGGTAACCGGCGGCCCAGGCCGTCGTGTCATAGCCGCCCGTGTCGTACGCGGCCTGGTGCTGCGCCGCGTACGGGTCGTGGTTCGGCGTCTGGTGGGCGCCGGTGTTCCACTGCGTGGCGTCGTAGGAGTCCGTGCGGCCGGACTGGGCCGGCATGTCGCCGAAGAGCGGGTCGGTGGCGAAACTCGCGGTGGCATAGGCGCCCGAGGCGTGGGTACCGGCATCGAAGACGCCGGTGGCGAAGGCCCCGGTGGAGTGGTCGCCGTACGCGGTGAAGTCGCCGTACTGGGCTTCTGACACGCCATAGGGCGCGTAGAGCGCCGAGGCGGCATCGGAAGCCGGGGCCGGGGGAGTTGCTGTCCCCGACGGGTGACGGTCGTTCACCAACTTCTCTTTCGCCTCGACAACAGGGGCTGGCAGAGCAGTGCGGCGACTGTACCCGGCGCTGTGAGGGCGCGACAATCTTCGGCGCCTTTCCCTGTCGCGGGAAACGGGCATTCGGCCGTGTTTCCGGGGAAGGCGGGCAAGGCCTTGGCCTGGCGTTCGATGAATGTTCGAGTGTCAGGTGGTCATCAGGCGACTGTCAGGCCGCCGCGCCGGGTCGCGGGACGCGCCGTCGCCGGCTCCTCCGTGTCGAGCGCCTGCCGGATTCCCGTCGCGACCGCCGGGTGCACCGGCAGCGCGAGATGGCCGACGCCGCTCACCCGGACGTTCTGCGCGAGCAGGTCGGGGTGCTCGACGCAGGCCGACTCCAGCGGGTCCATCAGGTGGTCCAGGTCGCTCCAGAAACTGACGAACCGCGTCCGGCAGCCCGGGGCGGGCCGGGTCAGCTCCTCGATCACCGTGGAACCGGGGCGCATCTGGCGGACGATCGGGTGCGCGTTCATCAGCGGCGCGACCCGGGTGCCCGCGTGCGGGGTGCCGAGGGTGACGAGCGTGCGGATGTGCGTGTCGCCGCCGAGGCACTGCGCGTAGTACCGGGCGATCAGTCCGCCGAGGCTGTGGCCCACGATGTCCACCCGGTCGTGGCCCGTGCGCTCACAGATCTCCTCGATGTGGCGGCCCAGCAGCTCCGCCGCCGTGCGGATGTCGCAGGTCAGCGGCGAGTAGTTCAGCGACTCGACGTGCCGGCGGCCGTGCTGGGCGAGGTTGCGGCGCAGCAGCAGGAAGACCGAACGGTTGTCGATGAAGCCGTGCAGCAGGACGACCGGGGGCCTGTCGGGCATGGGCAGCCTGGCCGCCGCCTGGTCGTCGGGAGCGCCGTCGGGTGAGCCGTCGGGTGAGCCGTCGGGGGAGGGGAGCGCCGGTGCGACGCGGCGTTCCGCCGTGATGCCGGAGGGGTAGAGCAGGAGATGCCCGGCGAGGATCGCGAATTCCAGGGCGGTGGCCTTCAGCAGGGCCACCGAGACCCCGGCGAGTCTGGTCGGAAGCAGACGCTGACAGAGGGGAAGAAAGGGCGATACCGTCCCTGGGACCTTCATGGCCGACCTCCCGTCGGCACGCGGCAGGACCGCTCTGTCCCCCGTGTGCCCTAGTGGAAAGCCGTGACGTCGGCGGCGGCGGCGGCGGACCGCGCGTACCCGGCGCTGTCGTGCCCTCGCCGCTGAGCCCGGCACCGCGGTGTCCCGCTGACGACGCGATGACCGGGCCGCCTGGTCGGCGGCTCTCTTTGCGCCCGGCTCCGGCGAGGCCCGTACGCCGCACTTCCGTGCGACGCCAGTGCCGCGATACGGAACCCGGCGCGGCGAACTTGTCCCAACGTGTGATTTCCCCCTCGGTCTCCGCCGTGAAACTGCCGGTTACGGGATGCGGGCGATAACGTTCGTTCACTTCCGTGGCCCACACTGGTCCGGAACGCTTGTGCCGCCTGGCATGTCCGGCCCTCCGCGGCGACCCGGGGGTCCGGGTGGGGTGGGGAGCTGAACGTGCGATAGATGTCGGCGGTCAGTAGGTGCCGGCGGTGGCCGGTGGTGACTGTCCGTTGATTTCGAGTGGTGGACGGTCACTTTCCGTGTTCTTTAGTCGTCAGTTGTCGAGTCGGGGTTCTTGCTTCATGGAGGCAGTGATGGGTGTGGCAGCCGGACCGATCCGCGTGGTGGTGGCCAAGCCGGGGCTCGACGGCCACGATCGCGGGGCCAAGGTGATCGCGCGGGCCCTGCGCGACGCCGGTATGGAGGTCATCTACACCGGGCTGCATCAGACCCCGGAGCAGATCGTCGACACCGCGATCCAGGAGGACGCCGACGCGATCGGGCTGTCCATCCTCTCCGGCGCCCACAACACGCTCTTCGCGGCGGTCATCGACCTCCTCAAGGAGCGCGAGGCGGAGGACATCAAGGTCTTCGGCGGCGGCATCATCCCCGAGGCGGACATCGCTCCCCTCAAGGAGAAGGGCGTCGCGGAGATCTTCACCCCGGGCGCGACGACCACGGCGATCGTGGACTGGGTCCGGGAGAACGTGCGGCAGCCGGCCGGGGCCTGATCCCGTACCGCAGGAGGTCCTTGCGGCGGCTTACGCAGGCGCAGGCGCGGCCACCGGGACCGGCGCGGGGTCCTGCGGTTTACGCAGGCGCGGCCACCGGGACCGGCGCGGGGTCCTGTGGCCTACGCGGGCGCGGTCACGGCGCCGGCACCTGCGCCGGGGGTATCAGTTCCTCGGCCATCGCCGCGCGCAGTCGCAGGGTGGTCACCAGGCGCTGGAACGCCTCGGCCCAGTAGCCGCCGGCGCCCGGCGCCGTGTTCTCCGTCTCGTCCGGGACCGAGGTGAGCGCGTCGAGCCGCCCCGCCTCGGCGGGATCGAGGCACCGCTCGGCCAGGCCCATCACCCCGCTGAAACTCCACGGGTAGCTGCCCGCGTCCCGGGCGATGTCGAGCGCGTCGACCACCGCCCGGCCCAGCTCCCCCGACCACGGCAGCGAGCACACCCCGAGCAACTGGAACGCCTCCGACAGCCCGTGCGTCCCGATGAACCCCGCCACCCACCCGGCCCGCTCGGCCGGGTCCAGTGTCGCGAGGAGCTTGGCGCGCTCGGCCAGCGACACCGCCCCCGGCCCGCCGGCCTCCGGTGCGGACGGCGACCCGAGCAGGGCCCGCGACCACTCGGGATCACGCTGCCGGACCGCCGCCCGGCACCAGGCCGCGTGCAGCTCCCTGTGCCAGTCGTCCGCCACGGGCAGCGCCACGATCTCCGCCGCCGAACGCCCCCCGAACCGCTCCCGCCAGCTCCCGAGCGGCGCCGCCTCCACCAACTGGCCGAGCCACCACGACCGTTCACCCCGGCCCGCCGGGGGTTTGGGCACCACGCCGTCCCGCTCCATCCCGGCGTCGCACTCGTGCGGTGCCTCGACCACGATCGCGGGCGTGCCGCGCGTACGGTCGACGGCCACGCACGAACCGGCCCGGGCCGCCATCCGCGCGGCGAGCGCGGAACCGGGCAGCGCGGACAGCAACTCCGCCGCCGTCGCCCGGACATTGCGGCTGCGGTCGGACAGGGCCGTCTCCAGGAACGGCTCGTCCTCGGCCCCGAGCCGGGACCGCAGCGAGTCGAGGAACATCAGCCGGTCCTCGGCCCGCTCCGTCGCCCAGGTCGAGGTCAGCAACTCCCGCGCGGCGGACGGGCTTTCGGACCGGATCGCCGCCAGCAGGGCGACCCGCTCGGCGAACAGGCCCTCCTGCCAGAGCCGCTGGACCCGCTCGGTCTCGTCCGCCCCCGGCAGCGAGGTGCCCCCGCCGGGCGCGGAGCGCAGCGCGAACCGCCACTCCGGGTTCAGCCGGGCCAGCCACAACGCCCTCGGCCCCGCGAACGCCAGCGCCGCCGGGCGCAGGTCGGTGCGTCCCCGGGCGGCGTCGAGCAGCGCCGGAAGGGTCTGCGGGGGTGCGGCGAAGCCGTGGGCGTTGGCCAGGGCGAGCCACTGGGGCAGCAACTCCATGAGGTCGGGTGCCGCTCCTCTGCGGCCGCCGCCGCCCGTGCCCGGCCGGTCCGCGAGCAGCATCGCCAGCCGGCGGGCCGCGGCGGGCGGCAGCGCGG
>NZ_JBEYFY010000066.1:0-37339 GCF_040703595.1 Streptomyces sp. NPDC007084 | reverse complement strand
GTTGTCGTCGGTTGCCGACGCTCCGCGTCGTCGCCCTCCTCCGCCTTGCAGCTGCACGCACCCTGCCCCGCTCGGCCCAGCCGACAAGGCGCCGCGCTCCGGCGCCACCTGATCCAAACGACACGCCCTAGCGCAGGGCCGCGATGCCGGTGAGGAAGATGTCGACCCCGAAGGCGAACTGTTCGCGGTCGTCGTGCTCGCCGAGCCGGGCCGCCGCCGCGTGCACGAACGGGTAGCGCGCGGGGTCGACCCGCGCCCACCGCGCGGCGGCGTCGCCCAGGAAGGCCTCCCTGTCCGTGTTCCCGTCCGTGTCCGTGTCCGCGCCCGTGTCCCCGTCCGTGAGGAGCCGTGCCGTCGCGGCGTTCTGCGCGGCGACACCGAGGACGTGGTTCACCAGGGTGCCGGCCGCGTCGACGCGCGCGTGTTCCGGAACCCCGAGGGCCGCCACGAGCCGGCCGACGCTCTCGTAGAAGTCCAGCAGCCCGGGCCGCCACGGCTGACGGGACAGCTCCGCCCCCACCCAGGGGTGGGCGTCGACCGCGTCGAACAAGCCGAGCGCGAGGCCGCGCAGAGCGGCACGCGGGTCCGCCTCGGCGACCACGCCGGACAGCACGCCGGTGACGACCTCGTCGGTGGCGGTCGCGAGCAGATCGCCCTTGTCCTCGACGTGGTGGTAGATCGCGCCGTAGCCGGTGCCGAGGCGCACGGTCAGGGCGCGCAGGGTGAGCGCCTTCTCGCCGCCGGAGTCCAGGATCTCGATCGCGGTCCGGATGATCCGCTCCCGCGACAGGCCGTCCTTCCGGCGCGGGGCCCGCGCCGATCCCGTCGCCGCTCTGTTCACCATGGCCCCATCATCGCATGAATGGAGCGCCGATCCAATGTCGTGCTAGCTTGATTGGAGCGACGATCCAATAAACGTCCAAGCGCCCCGAAAGGGGATCAAGCACCCCGAAAGGGGATGGGGAGGAATCATGACGACACCGGTCACGATCATCGGAGCGGGCCTGGGCGGCCTGACGCTGGCCCGTGTGCTGCACGTGCACGGCATCCCGGCCACGGTCTACGAGGCGGAGCCCGCGCCGGACGCCCGCCGCCAGGGCGGACTGCTCGACCTCCGCCCCCACAGCGGACAGGCGGCGCTGAAGGCGGCCGGTCTGTTCGAGGACTTCCGCGAGCTGGTCCTGCCGGGCCGCGAGGCGTACCGGGTCATGGACCGGACCGGCACCGTGCTGCTCGACCTGCCGGACGACGGGACCGGCGAGCGCCCCGAGGTGCCGCGCGGCGCACTGCGCCGGCTGCTGCTCGACTCGCTGCCCGGTGGCACCGTCCGCTGGGGCCACAAGGTCAGCGCGGTGCGCTCCCTCGGCGGGGGCCGTCACCGGGTGGAGTTCGCGGACGGCTCCGGTGTGGTCGCCGGGACGCTCGTCGGCGCCGACGGCGCCTGGTCGCGGGTGCGCCCGCTGCTGTCGGGGGCCGTGCCGGAGTACTTCGGCGTGTGCGGCGTGGAGACGTTCCTCTTCGACGCGGAGACCCGCCATCCCGCCTCGTTGGCGGCGGTCGGCGCCGGTTCGCTGTTCGCCCTGGCGCCGGGCAGGGGGCTGTTGGCCCACCGGGAGGGCGCCGGGACCCTGCACACCTACGTACAGCTGAGGAAGCCCGAGGAGTGGTTCACCGGTACCGGCATAGGCGCCGGTACCGGGGCCGACGCCTCCGACGCCCTCGCCGCCGAGGTCGCGAAGGAGTTCGACGGCTGGGCTCCCGAACTCACCGCGCTGTTCCGCGAGAGCGACACCCCGCCGGCCCTGCGGCCGGTCTTCTCGCTGCCCGCCGGGCACCGCTGGGACCGCGTACCGGGCGTGACGCTCCTCGGCGACGCCGCCCACCTCCGGCCGCCGAACGGCGAGGGAGCCAACCTGGCCATGCGGGACGGCGCCGACCTCGGCCGGGCACTCGCCGCGCACCCCGGCGACACGGAAGCGGCCCTCGCGGCGCACGAGGCGGCCATGTTCGCCCGCGCCGCCGCCGTGGAGGCCGACGACGACGGCTTCTACTCGGTCATGATCGACGACCGGGCGCCCCACAGCCTGCTCGCCCTGATGACGGGCGCCGGACAGGAGGCGTGATCCCGGCCCCCGCTCAGGCCACCGCCGTGGCCCCGCTAGGGCCGTGGCCCCGCTAGGGCCGTGGCCCCGCTCGGGCCGTGACCCCGCGCGGGGCCACGGCCTGAGCCCGGCTCAGTCCTCCGCCGTCGCCCCGCTCAGCCCCAGCAGGAGGACGCGGGTGAAGGAGCGGACCCACTCCTCGTCCGCCGGTTCCGCGCTGACCAGGGTGCGGTGGACCACCGCGCCGGCGACCACGTCGAAGATCAGGTCGGCGGTGCGGGCGGCGGTGGCCGGGTCGGTCTCCGGGGGGAGTTCGCCGCGGGCCTGGGCGCGGGCGCGGCCCTCCATGACGAGGCGTTTCTGCCGGTCCACGATGGACGTCCGGATGCGCTCGCGCAGCGGCTCGTCCCGGGTGGACTCCGCCACCACCGCCATCAGCGCCGTCTTCGCCTCCGGGCGGCCGAGGATCGCCGCGAACTGGAGCACCACGCCCTCGATGTCGGCGGCCAGGCTGCCCCGGTCGGGCAGCTCCAGCTCGTCGAAGAGGACGGCCACCGCGTCGACGACCAGCTCGTTCTTGCCCGCCCAGCGGCGGTAGAGGGTCGTCTTGGCGACCCCGGCGCGGGTCGCCACGTCCCCCAACGTCAGCTTGGACCAGCCCAGTTCGACCAGGGCGGCCCGGGTCGCCTCCAGGATCGCGGCGTCCGCGGCGGCGCTGCGGGGGCGGCCCGTCCGGGCGGCCGGGGAGTGACCGTGCATGTCAGTGACCATAACCGGACGTCTCACCGGCGATATCCGGCGGTTCTGTGAAGCAGTGAGGGAGATCACCGGGGACCGGCGGACAGCCGCCCCTCCGGGCAGTTACGCTACGACCCGTAGCGAAAGCTCGAACGCGGCGACAACCGCACCGGGCGCCAGGTGGGGACCCGGCGCCGAACGGGCCGGACGGGGACCGGCTTTCAGCGTGCTTTTCACACGGCTTTTCACACGTGCGCGAGGAAGGGGGAGGATGTACTCATGCAGCCACGGAACATGTCCATGAGCGGAGTCGTCGACCTCGCCGCGGTGAAGGCGGCCCAGGAGGCCAAGGCGAAGGCGGAGCAGGCGCGCGCCGAAGCGGCCAAGGGCGGCGGTGGCGGGGCCGTGACTCCCGCGAGCCTCGTCATCGACGTAGACGAGGCGGGTTTCGAGCGCGATGTCCTGCAGCGTTCCACCGAGGTGCCCGTCGTCATCGACTTCTGGGCCGAGTGGTGTGAGCCCTGCAAGCAGCTCAGCCCGGTCCTGGAGCGGCTGGCCGTCGAGTACAACGGCCGGTTCGTCCTCGCGAAGATCGACGTCGACGCCAACCAGATGCTGATGCAGCAGTTCGGGGTCCAGGGGATTCCGGCCGTCTTCGCGGTGGTCGCCGGACAGGCGCTGCCGCTCTTCCAGGGAGCCGCCGCCGAGACCCAGATCCGCGGCACGCTGGACCAGCTCGTCCAGGTCGCCGAGCAGCGCTTCGGCCTGACCGGTCTGACGGTCGACGGCGACGCGGTCCCCGGGGTGGCCGCCGAGGCCCCCGAGGTGCCGGCCGGGCCCCACGACGCCCTGCTGGAGGCCGCCGTACAGGCGCTGGACGCGGGCGACTTCGGCGGTGCCGTGCGGGCGTACCGGAACGTGCTGAGCGACGACCCGGCCAACACCGAGGCCAAACTCGGTCTGGCGCAGGCCGAGTTGCTCTACCGGGTGCAGGACCTCGACCCGCAGCAGGTGCGCAAGGACGCCGCCGAGAAGCCCGGCGACGTCGCCGCGCAGATCGCCGGTGCCGACCTGGACCTCGTCGGCGGCCATGTCGAGGACGCCTTCGGGCGGCTCATCGACACCGTGCGCCGCACGGCGGGCGACGACCGGGACGCCGTACGGGTGCGGCTGCTCGAACTCTTCGAGGTGGTCGGCGGTGACGACCCGCGGGTGATCGCGGCGCGCCGGGCCCTCGCGAGGGCGTTGTTCTGACCAGTCGCTAAACGTCCGGCCGCGTGATGCCTGCGTGAAACATCGGCCGGCAGAGGGGCAAGTGGCCGCGCTTTACCAAAACTTGGTAAACGCGGCCGCTGTTACTCCGAGTAAGTCGAGGGCGTTGAACTGTCTGGTTCCGTCCGCCAATCAACCATTTCGTGACCCCCTTTCAGGGCACCCTGCGTCGCTGACCGACACCGGCCGGTCGTGCTTCGGTTATCCCGCCGTTACTAGCGAGTAACGAACCCCCTTGTGCGCGCGGCGAGAATGGACCACGATCGGCGACGCTCGGTCCATTACCGCACCCCCGCCAACCAGTCGGGGCAGCGGATTCCCTGGGTCCCCACCGAGCAGAGCCGAAGGCGGTGCTGTCGGCTCTTGGACAGGGGGGTCTCCGCCGTCCGGTGGAGCCTGTCCAGCAGGTTGTGCGTGATGTGCGTCAGGCGCGACCAGTGGTTGTCGCTCGGGGGTGATCGCCGGTGATTCGGGTGCAGTCGCACCTCCGGGTACGGGCGCTCTCCTTCCCGAGGACGTAGCACTTCTCCCATCCCTGCCCGGCTGAGCCGCCGAAAGGGGCAGTCAGGGCCAGGAGATGTACGTCCGAGAAGGAGGAAATATGGAGTCCCAGGTGCGTGGCGGGACCAGATGGAAGCGGTTCGCGGTCGTGATGGTGCCCTCGGTGGCCGCCACGGCAGCGATAGGTGTCGCCCTCGCGCAGGGCGCTCTCGCCGCGTCGTTCAGCGTTTCCGGTCAGTCGTTCAAGGTGACGGCGGACCGTCTCGACGGTACGGGCTTCGCGCAGTACGGAGCCATCGACTCGGGTTACACCCTCGACGGCAACAAGACGGCTCACCCCGTCGCGGTCTCGGCGTTCAAGAACGCCAAGATCACCAACATGTGCCAGTCCGTCGTCACCCCGGACATCCCGCTGCTCGGTTCCGTCAGCCTCGTGCTGAAGGCCGGCGGCGGCGGTACGCCGGTCGAGGCTGACAACCTGTACATCGACGTCGAGGACCTCCAGGCCAACGCGACGTTCCGCGGCATCGACATCGGTGTCGCCGCCAAGGACGCCAGCAAGGGCCCGGGGCTCAAGAGCGGCGAGACGGCCAACCCGTACGGGTTCGCCCAGCAGGCCGACTCGGCCACCCTGACGGACGTGAAGCAGACGGCGTGGGCCACCACGGCGGGCACGTTCAAGCTCAGCGGCCTGAAGATGTCGGTCGCCAAGGGCGTCAAGGAGTGCTACTAGGCACCCCTGGGGCGGGCGACAGGGGCTGCGGCCCCTGCGCCCGCCCCGCTCCGCACGCGTAGGCGGAGCGCAATCGCGAACTTCTCACAGCAAAGCCGTTCCAGGGAGCTGTTTCCATGAGCGCCGAGACTCCTGCCGCGCCCGGCCAGAACGACGAGCACTACCTTCAGGTGTTCCGGCGGAACTTCCGCACATGGAGGGGCGACCGCCCGTTCTGGGCCGGCCTGTTCATCGTGCTCGGCGGATTTCCCATCGCGTACTTCCCGTACGCGAAGCTCCAGCTCGGGCATCTGACGCTGGCGATGTCCACCACGGCGGGCGCCGGCTCCCTCATCATCGGCGTGCTCCTCGTGGTGCTCGGCATCAGCCTCTGGTTCCAGAAGCACGTACGGACGTTCGCCGGAGTCGCGGCGATCCTCCTCGCCCTGGTGTCCATTCCGGTGTCCAACCTGGGCGGATTCCTGGTCGGCTTCCTCTTCGCCATGATCGGCGGCGCCATGGCCGTCTCCTGGGTTCCGGGCGAACCCGCCGAGGAGCACGTGGCGCCGGTGCCCCTCCAGAGGAGCGAGGCGCCGCAGGACGCGCCGGTCGAGCCGGTCGAGCCGGCCGCGAACGCGAACGCTGTGGACGACCCGAACGATCTGTCAGGAACGAGCCCGAGCAACGGGGCGAACGGGAGGCACAGTGCCGGCTGACAAGGTGACCCACGGGACTGAGGTGGACGAGTCCCGTGTGAGAACCGGGCCGCGCCACGCGGCCCCCAGGAAGCCGCTGTTCACCAGGTTCCACGTGCCCGCGGGCAAAGCGATAGCCATCGCGGCGATGCCGACGGCGGTCCTCATGGGAATGGGGCTCACCCCGACACTCGCCCAGGCCGACGACCACTCCACGGCCAAGAGCCTGACGGCCGACGAGTACCAGGCGTGCGTCGAGGCCGTGACCGGCACCGACGACAAGGACGCCAAGGACGACAAGGACGCGTCGGAATCGGCGTCCCCCTCGCCCTCGGCCAGTGCGAGCGAGTCGTCCGGCGAGGCCACGCCGGACCCCTCCGCCTCCTCGGACGCGAAGGACCCGACAGGCTCCAAGGACTCCTCGGACGCCAAGGACGACAAGGACGCCAAGGACCAGGGCACGACCTCTTCGCCGGATTCAGGTTCCGACGACAAGGCCGAGCCCGCCCCCTCCGCGTCCTCCTCCGCGCCGGGCACCTCGAAGAAGTCGTCCGGCGACGCCGCTCCGGCGCCCACCGCGTCCAAGACGAAGAACCCGCTCGATCCGCTGGGCATCGGCGACGCCCTCAAGGACCTCCTGACGCCCGACGAGAAGGAGAGCGCCACCCCCGCTCCCTCCGCGACCGCGAGCGACGACAAGGGCGACACGTCCTCCTCGTCCGGCGGTACGTCGTCCGGTGGCAAGACGTCCGGCGACACGTCGTCCGGTGGCACGTCGTCGAAGGACAAGACCTCCTCCGGCACCCTCAAGGACACGGCGGACAAGGCCAGCGGCACGGTCGAGGACACCCTCGAGGACGCCACCGACACGGCGTCGAAGGCGGCCAAGGACAGCACCGAGGCGGCGAAGAAGGCCGCAGAGAAGGCGGCCGAGGAGGCCGCCGAGGCGACGCCCGGCCCGTCGGCCGGTTCCACGGTCGACCCCAAGGACTGTCCGGTCGCCACCGACGCGGAGGGCGGTGTCGACAACCCGGTGACCCTGCCCGACGACCCCTGGTACCTCAACGCCAGCTCCCTGCTCCTCAAGGGCGCCGACTACCAGGGCATCGTCAAGGTGCGGACCGCCAACGGCAGCGTCAAGAAGGTCCTCAAGTACGTCATCTCCGACGGCACCGACATCGGGGACCTGCACCAGACGGTGAACGACAAGCAGGCCGGCAAGACCTACCACGTGCAGGCGGCCAAGGGCTCGACGTCCACCATCCGCGACGGCAAGACGATCATGTACACGGAGAGCATCTCCGGGAACCTGCTCGGTCTGATCCCGATCACGTTCGACCCGGACAATCCTCCGCCGCTGAACATCCCGCTGATCTACTTCACCAAGGTCAAGGTCGTCCAGGCGGGCCAGTTCGGCGGCACCCTGACCGTCCCCGGCCTGCACCAGTACACGACCGGCTGAGCGAGCACGACGAACCGGCCTAGCGGGCCCGGCCGGCCGAGCGGGCCGACCGCCGAGCAGGCCTCCACGATCCCGTCCGGGAGCCGCACAACACGCTGAGGGCGCCACCCTGTCGAACAGGGGGCGCCCTCAGCGGCGTTCGGCGGCGGGGTCAGGCGTGGTCGACCTCGCCCAGGTGGTGCACCCGGACCATGTTGGTGGTGCCGGGGACGCCGGGGGGCGAACCGGCGGTCATCACGACGACGTCGCCCTCGTTGAACCGCTTGAGCTTGCGCAGCTCGCGGTCGACCAGCTCGACCATCTCGTCGGTGCTGTTCACGAACGGCACGACGTGCGACTCGACGCCCCAGCTCAGCGAGAGCTGGTTGCGGGTGCCCTCGTCGGTGGTGAAGGCCAGGATCGGCTGCGCGGCGCGGTAGCGGGAGAGCCGGCGCGCGGTGTCGCCGGACTTGGTGAACGCCACCAGGCCCTTGCCGCCGAGGAAGTCGGCGATCTCGCAGGCGGCACGGGCGACCGAACCACCCTGCGTGCGCGGCTTCTTGCCCGGGACCAGCGGCTGGAGGCCCTTGGCGAGCAGCTCCTCCTCGGCCGCGACGACGATCTTCGACATCGTCTTCACCGTCTCGACCGGGTACGCGCCCACGCTGGACTCGGCCGACAGCATGACCGCGTCCGCGCCGTCCAGGATCGCGTTCGCCACGTCGGAGGCCTCGGCGCGGGTGGGACGGGAGTTGGTGATCATCGACTCCATCATCTGGGTCGCGACGATCACCGGCTTGGCGTTGCGCCGGCACAGCTCCACGAGGCGCTTCTGCACCATCGGGACCTTCTCCAGCGGGTATTCGACGGCCAGGTCGCCACGGGCCACCATGACGGCGTCGAAGGCCGCGACGACGCCCTCCATGTTCTCGACCGCCTGCGGCTTCTCCACCTTGGCGATGACGGGGACCCGGCGGCCCTCCTCGTCCATCACCTTGTGCACGTCGTTCACGTCGTTGGCGTCGCGCACGAAGGACAGGGCGACCATGTCGCAGCCCATCCGCAGCGCGAAGCGCAGGTCCTCGATGTCCTTCTCCGACAGCGCCGGCACGTTCACGGCCGCGCCGGGCAGGTTGATGCCCTTGTGGTCGGAGATCACGCCGCCCTCGATGACGACCGTCTTGACCCGGGGACCGTCGATCTCGACGACCCGCAGCTCGACGTTGCCGTCGTTGATGAGGATCTGGTCGCCGTGCGAGACGTCGCCCGGCAGGCCCTTGTAGGTCGTGCCGCAGATGTGCCGGTCACCGGGCACGTCCTCGGTCGTGATGACGAACTCGTCACCGCGCTCCAGCTCGACGGGGCCTTCGGCGAAGGTCTCCAGGCGGATCTTCGGGCCCTGGAGGTCGGCGAGCACGCCGATGGCGACGCCCGTCTCGGCCGCGGCGGACCGGACGCGGTCGTACCGTCCCTGGTGCTCGGCGTGGGTGCCGTGGCTGAAGTTGAATCGGGCCACGTTCATGCCGGCCTGGATCAGCGCGACCAGCTTCTCGTGGGAGTCGACCGCGGGGCCGAGAGTACAGACGATTTTCGAACGGCGCATGGGGCGATCCTATCGGTTTGTTTCGCTGCGGAATATTCCGTCTGGCGGAAGATACAAATGGGCGGACGGCCGCTCAGGCGTGGCTTTCCGGCCCGTTCAGGCGGCTTCCCCTCCGACCAGCGCATACGTCTGTGTGGCGATCTCCAGTTCCTCGTCCGTCGGCACCACGGCGACCGCGACCCGCGCGCCGGGCGGCGAGACAAGCCGCGCCTGGTCCGAGCGGACGGCGTTCAGATCGCCGTCGATCGCCAGTCCCAGCGCCTCGAGCCCCGCGATCGCGGCTTCCCGCACGGGCGCCGCGTTCTCGCCGACGCCGGCCGTGAAGACGACCGCGTCCACCGTGCCCAGCACCGCGTAATAGGCGCCGATGTACTTCCGGAGCCGGTGAACGTAGATGTCGAAAGCGAGCGCCGCCTCTTCGTCGCCCTCGTCGATCCGGCGGCGGATCTCGCGCATGTCGTTGTCACCGCAGAGACCGAAAAGCCCGCTCCTCTTGTTGAGAAGAGTGTCGATCTCGTCCATGGACATTCCGCCAACGCGGGCCAGATGGAAGATGACGGCCGGATCGAGATCACCGGACCGCGTGCCCATCACGAGCCCCTCCAGCGGCGTCAGCCCCATGGAGGTGTCCACGCAGCGCCCCTTCTCGACCGCGGACGCCGAGGCGCCGTTGCCCAGGTGCAGCACGATCACGTTGACCTCGGCCGGGTCCTTGCCCAGCAGCCGGGCGGTCTCCCGGGAGACGGAGGCGTGCGAGGTGCCGTGGAAGCCGTAGCGGCGGATGCGGTGCCGGTCGGCGATCTTCGGGTCGATGGCGTAGCGCGCGGCCGACTCCGGCATCGTGGTGTGGAAGGCGGTGTCGAAGACGGCGACCTGCGGGAGGTCTGGCCGCAGCGCGCGGGCGGTGCGGATGCCGGTGAGGTTGGCCGGGTTGTGCAGCGGGGCGACCGGGATCAGCCGCTCGATCTCGGTGAGCACCTCGTCGTCCACGACGGTCGGCTCGGTGAAGAACATCCCGCCGTGCACCACCCGGTGCCCGATCGCGGCCAGTTCCGGGGAGTCCAGGCCGATGCCGTCCCGGGACAGCTCGTCGGCGACGGCCTTCAGGGCGGCCTCGTGGTCGGCGATCGGGCCGTTCTGCTCGCGGGTCTCCCCGCTGCCGAGGCAGGTGTGCTTGAGCCGGGAGGTCTGCTCGCCGACGCGCTCCACCAGACCGACGGCGAGCCGGGAGCTGTCGCGCATGTCGAGGAGCTGGTACTTCAGCGACGAGGAGCCGGAGTTGAGGACGAGGACACGCGTGGCCGACGAGGTGGCCGGGCGCTCCTCGCCGGACGGGGCGGACGCGGGGGAGGGGTCGGCAGTCACTGCGCGGGAGCCTTCTGGTCGGGGGTCTGGGCCTGGATCGCCGTGATGGCGACCGTGTTGACGATGTCCTGGACGAGCGCGCCGCGCGACAGGTCGTTGACGGGCTTGCGCAGCCCCTGGAGCACGGGGCCGACGGCGATCGCGCCCGCCGAACGCTGCACGGCCTTGTACGTGTTGTTGCCGGTGTTGAGGTCCGGGAAGATCAGCACGGACGCCTGGCCCGCGACCTCGGAGTCCGGCAGCTTGGTCGCCGCGACCGACGGCTCGACGGCCGCGTCGTACTGGATCGGTCCCTCGACGCGCAGGTCGCCCCGGCGCAGCCGCACCAGGTCCGTCGCCTCGCGCACCTTGTCGACGTCGGCGCCGCTGCCCGAGGTGCCGGTGGAGTACGACAGCATCGCGATCCGCGGCTCCACCCCGAACCGCCCGGCGGTGGCCGCCGACTGGATGGCGATGTCGCACAGCTGCTCGGCGTCCGGGTCCGGGTTCACCGCGCAGTCCCCGTAGACGAGGACCTTGTCCGCCAGGCACATGAAGAACACCGACGAGACGATCTTCGCGTCGGGCCGGGTCTTGATGATCTCGAAGGCGGGCCGGATGGTCGCGGCCGTCGAGTGCACGGCGCCCGACACCATGCCGTCGGCGAAGCCCTGCTCGACCATCAGCGTGCCGAAGTAGTTGACGTCCGCGACGACGTCGTGCGCCAGCTCCACCGTGACGCCCTTGTGGGCGCGCAGTTCGGCGTACTTCTCGGCGAAGGCGTCCCGCAGCTCGGAGGCCTGCGGGTCGATGAGCTGGGCCGTGCTCAGGTCGATGCCGAGGTCGGCGGCCTTCTTGCGGATCTGGTCGACCGGGCCGAGCAGGGTGAGGTCGCAGACGCCCCGGCGCAGCAGCACCTCGGCCGCGTGCAGCACGCGCTCCTCGGTGCCCTCGGGCAGGACGACACGGCGCTTGTCGGAGCGGGCCTGCTCCAGCAGCTTGTGCTCGAACATCATCGGCGTGAGCCGGTCGCTGCTCGGCGCGGACACCCGCTTCAGCAGGTCCGAGGTGTCGACGTACCGCTCGAACAGACCGAGCGCGGTCTCCGCCTTGCGGGGCGTGGCCGCGTTCAGCTTGCCCTCCAGGGAGAACAGTTCGGTCGCGGTGGGGAAGGAGTTCCCGGCCACCGAGACGACCGGGGTGCCGGGGGCGAGGCGCTCGGCGAGCGTGAGGATCTCGGCGCTCGGCCGCTCGTTCAGGGTGAGCAGGATGCCCGCTATCGGCGGGGTGCCGGCGCTGTGCGCGGCGAGCGTGCCGATCACCAGGTCGGCGCGGTCGCCCGGGGTGACGACCAGGCATCCCGGGGTCAGGGCGCGCAGGAAGTTGGGCAGCATCGCGCCGCCGAAGACGAAGTCGAGCGCGTCGCGGGAGAGTCCGGCGTCGTCACCGAGGAGCACCTCGCCGCCGAGCGTCTGGGTGATCTGCGCGACGGTGGGCGCCGACAGCGCGGGCTCGTCCGGCAGCACGTAACAGGGCACCGGGAGCCGGGAGTCCAGCCGCTCCAGGATCTCCGTACGGGTCTCCGGCTCGACCCGGTTCACGACCATGGCGAGGACGTCGCAGCCCAGCCCGTCGTAGGCGCGGTACGCGTTGCGGGTCTCGGCGCGCACCGACTCGGCGCTCTGGCCCCGGCCGCCGACGACCGGGATCACGGAGGCGGCGAACTCGTTGGCGAGACGGGCGTTCAGCGCCAGTTCGTCGGGGAGCTGGGTGGCGGCGAAGTCGGTGCCGAGGACGAGGACGACGTCGTAGTCCCGGGCGACCAGGTGGAAGCGGTCGACGAGGGTGGACACCAGCTCGTCGGTGCCCTGCTCGGCCTGGAGCGCGGACGCCTCGTGGTAGTCCATGCCGTACACCGTCGCCGGGTCCTGCGCGAGACGGTAGCGGGCCCGCAGCAGCTCGAACAGGCGGTCCGGGCCGTCGTGCACGAGCGGACGGAAGACGCCCACCCGGTCGACCTGGCGGGTCAGCAGCTCCATGACCCCCAGTTCCACGACCTGGCGGCCGTCGCCGCGGTCGATCCCGGTCACGTACACGCTGCGCGTCACGCGTGCTCTCCATCCGTCTCGGCGCCAGGCGGTGCGCTGGGCTCGCAAAGGGGCCCACCAACGTGAGCAGAACCCTCTTGACAATACCTCTGGCGCTGGCTAAGGCGCCCGCCAGGACAAACGCCCTGGTCGGGCCGGACCGGGCGGCACTCCGGGCGCTCGCCGGGCGCCCCTCGGGCAGGCGCCGGACGGCCGTCGGGCGGTCGCGCGGGCCGGGGGGATCGGCGGCGGCCCCCGGGGCGTGGAACAATCGGACTGGCTCACACGTACCAGCAGCGAGCAGGAGACACAGCACGATGCGCATCGGAGTTCTCACCGCAGGCGGCGACTGCCCTGGCCTGAACGCAGTGATCCGGTCGGTCGTGCACCGAGCGGTCACCAACTTCGGGGACGAGGTCATCGGCTTCGAGGACGGTTACGCCGGCCTGCTCGACGGCCACTACCGCAACCTCGACCTCAACGCGGTCAGCGGCATCCTGGCCCGCGGCGGCACCATCCTCGGCTCCTCCCGGCTCCAGCGCGACCGGCTCCGCGAGGCCTGCGAGAACGCGCAGGACATGGCCCGCGAGTTCGGCATCGACGTTCTCATCCCGATCGGCGGCGAGGGCACCCTCACGGCGGCCCGGATGCTCTCCGACGCGGGCCTGCCCGTGGTCGGCGTGCCGAAGACGATCGACAACGACATCTCCGCCACGGACCGCACCTTCGGCTTCGACACCGCCGTCGGCGTCGCCACCGAGGCCATGGACCGGCTGAAGACCACCGCCGAGTCCCACCAGCGCGTCATGGTCGTCGAGGTCATGGGCCGGCACGCCGGCTGGATCGCCCTGGAGTCCGGCATGGCGGCCGGCGCGCACGGCATCTGCCTGCCCGAGCGGCCCTTCGACCCCGCCGACCTCGTCGCGATGGTCGAGGAGCGCTTCGCGCGCGGCAAGCGGTTCGCCGTCATCTGCGTCGCCGAGGGCGCGCACCCCGTCGAGGGCGCGATGGACTACGGACACGGCGAGATCGACCAGTTCGGCCACGAGCGCTTCCAGGGCATCGGCACGGCCCTCGCGTACGAGCTGGAGCGGCGGCTCGGCAAGGAGGCCAAGCCGGTCATCCTCGGCCACATCCAGCGCGGCGGCACCCCGACCGCCTACGACCGGGTGCTCGCCACCCGCTTCGGCTGGCACGCCGTCGAGGCCGCGCACAGCGGGGCGTTCGGCCGGATGACCGCGCTGCGCGGCACCGACGTGGAGATGGTGCCGCTCGCGGACGCGACGACCGAGCTGAAGACGGTCCCGAAGGACCGCATGGACGAGGCCGAGTCGGTCTTCTAGACACCAAGGGCCTGTGGGCACCGGGGTTTTCGGTCAGTACGTGTTCGCGCGGATCGTCGACCAGAAGTGGTCGACGATCCGGTCCAGGTACTCCTTGCCGACGTCGCCCGCCCCGGCGGCGGCCGGCCCCGGGCTCCAGCTCAGCGTCGAGACCATCTGCCCCTGGTAGTCGGTGTGCATCTCCTGGAGCGCCTCCTCCAGCAGATGCCGGTCCAGGGGCACCGTCTTGGCGACCGGGCGCACATACGCCTGCCAGCGCGTGGTGACCGCGCCGCGCAGCAGATCGGCGAGCCTGCCGTCGCGGCCCGTCACGGTCACGAAGTCCGGCAGCGACAGTTCCAGCACGTCCGCGAGCGCGGCCGACTGACGCTCGGTGCCGCGCCAGGTGCCGGAGTCCTCCATCCGCTGGTAGGCGAGGAGTTCGAGCCCGACGGCCCGCGCCACGTCCTCCTGGGCGAGATCACGGGCGACCCGGTGTTCGCGCAACGTGCGCGGAGCGCCGATGAGTTCACCCGGCGAGCACCACAACACCCCCGCGAGAGCCGTGAGTTCGGGGCTGCTCGGCGCCATCGTGCCGCGCTCCCAGGCGGTGACGAGATCGGGCGTCGCGTACGGCAGGCCGTAGGAGGCCCGCAGTCCGTAGGCGACGTGTTCGGGCCCCATGCCGAGCGCCGCCCGCAGTCTCCGGGCGGCGAGGGCGTTGAAGGGCGGGGTGGGCTGTTGGGCCTGCGGCTGGTGCACGCGCACAAGGTACGGGCCACGGGCCGCGCCGGCCACGGTCCGTTCGGACACGATCACGGATCGTAGGAACCTACGGCTCGCCCCGTGCCGCCTCGTACGCCCCTGTCCGGCGGCCAGTTCACCCCCCCCTCGCCCCGTCTCCCGTGGCGGCCCCCGGGATGTCCCCATGAGACTCATGTCCCACCGCGCCTCATGTCGCAGTGGGACATTTCCGGGTGTACGGTCGAAGACATGAGAGACACCGCAGTCGCCGCAGACGTCGAGGACCGGCGGCAGCGCAAGGCCCGCCGGACCCGCGACGCGCTCGCCACCGCCGCGATCGAGCTGATCCTCGAACACGGCCTGGAAAGCGTCACGGTCTCCGCCATCGCGGACCGCGCCGACGTCACCCGCCGCACCTTCAGCCGCCACTTCGTCGGCAAGGAGGACGCGGCCCTCGACTTCGTGCGCGGCGACGGCGACCGCATCAACGCCTGCCTGCGCGCCCGCCCCGCCGCCGAACCGCCGCTGCTCGCCTACCGCCGCGCCGTCGCCGACTGGCTCGCCGACCAGAGCGACCCGGCCCGCCATCTGCGCCCGGACATGCGCCGGCTGCTCGCCCTGGTGGACACCGAACCCGCGCTGTTCGCCGCCTACGAACGCATCCGGGTCGACGCCCAGGAGGAGTCGATCCGCATCATCGCCGCCCGGCTCGGCACCGACGACGTACGCGATCTGCGTCCCGCCGTCGTCGTGGACGCCGCCGCCGGTGTCCTCACCGCCGCGCTGCGCGCCTGGGCGCGCGACAGCACGGCCCCCACGGACTCGGCCGCCGCCGACCTGGCCTCCCTGGTGGAGCAGGCCTACGACGCGCTGATGGGAGAGGCCGCGCTGGCCGCCTCCCACACCCCTCACCCCGCACCAGGAAAGTGACCAGCACATGAGCACCACCCCCGCCACCACCGAACTCGCCGACGCCGCGACCGAGTTCGCCGGCCGCGCCGCCCTCGTTACCGGCGCCGCCTCCGGTATCGGCCTCGCCACCGCCCGCCGGCTCGGCCTCGGCGGCGCCGGCGTCGTCATCGCCGACCACAACGAGGAAGGCGCCGAGAAGGCCGCCGCCGAGCTGCGCGCCGAGGGGATCAAGGCGGCGGCCGTCGCCGTCGACGTCACCGTGCCCGCCTCGGTCGAGGCCGCCGTCGCCTTCGCCGTCGACACCTACGGCGCGCTCCACCTCGCCGTGAACAACGCGGGCGTCGCCGGCCCCGTCGTCCCCACCGGCGCGTACGACATCGACGCCTACAACCGTGTCGTCCGCACCAACCTCGACGGCGTCTTCTTCTGTCTGCGCTACGAGATCCCCGCGCTCCAGGCGGCCGGCGGCGGCGCCGTCGTGAACGTCTCCTCCATCCTCGGCTCGGTCGGCTCCGCCGGGTCCTCCGCCTACGTCGCCGCCAAGCACGGCGTGATCGGCCTGACCCGCACCGCCGCCGCCGAGTACGCCTCCTCCGGCATCCGGATCAACGCGGTCGGCCCCGGCTTCATCGACACCCCGCTGCTCCAGGGCGTGGACCGGGCCCAGTACGACGCTCTCGTCGGACTCCACCCGGCGGGACGGCTCGGCCGCGCCGAGGAGGTCGCCGAGCTGATCGTCTTCCTGCTGTCCGACCGCGCCTCCTTCGTCCACGGCGGCTACCACCTGGTCGACGGCGCCTACACCGCCGTCTGAGCCGCCCGCCCCAGCCGTTCGAGAGGAGCGAAAACACCATGAAGGCACTCCAGTACCGCGCTATCGGCGCCGCCCCCGAGGTGGTCACCGTCCCCGACCCCGAACCCGGCCCGGGACAGGTCCTGTTGAAGGTCACGGCCGCCGGTGTCTGCCACTCGGACATCGCGGTGATGAGTTGGCCCGCCGACAGCTTCCCGTACGCGCTGCCGCTGACCCTCGGCCACGAGGGCGCCGGCACGGTCGCCGCCCTCGGTGACGGGGTGCGCGGGGTCGCGGTGGGCGACGCGGTGGCCGTGTACGGGCCGTGGGGCTGCGGGAGCTGCGCCAAGTGCGCGGAGGGCAAGGAGAACTACTGCCTGCGCGCCGACGAGCTGGGCATCCGGCCGCCGGGCCTCGGGGCCCCCGGCGCGATCGCCGAGTACCTCCTCGTGGACGACCCCCGTCACCTCGTACCGCTCGGCGGCCTCGACCCGGTCGCGGCCGTCCCCCTCACCGACGCGGGTCTCACCCCCTACCACGCGATCAAGCGGTCCCTGCCGAAGCTGACGCCCGGTTCGGCCGCCGTCGTCATCGGCACCGGCGGTCTCGGGCACGTCGCCATCCAGTTGCTGCGCGCCCTGACGCCCGCCCGGGTGATCGCCCTCGACGTCAGCGAGGACAAGCTCGCGCTCGCCCGCACGGTGGGCGCCCACGAGGCCGTGCTCTCCGACGCCGGGGCCGCCGCCAGGGTCCGCGAACTCACCGGCGGGCTCGGCGCGCAGGCCGTGTTCGACTTCGTCGGGGCCGAGCCGACCGTCCGGACCGCCGGGGCCGTCGCCGCCGTGGAGGGCGACATCGCCATTGTCGGCATCGGCGGCGGCGCCCTGCCGGTCGGCTTCGGCTCCCTGCCCTTCGAGGTCGCCGTCACCGCCCCCTACTGGGGCAGCCGGGGCGAACTGATCGAGGTCCTCGACCTCGCCCGCGCCGACGCGGTCTCCGTCCACACCGAGACGTACTCCCTCGACGAGGCGCCCCTCGCCTACGAGCGCCTGCACGCGGGCAAGATCAACGGCCGCGCCGTCATCGTCCCGAACGGCTGACGGGGCCCGGCCGGGGGCCGGACTCGCGGGGGACAGGGGCCCGGCGCTCAGTCCCTCTTCACCCACCGGTACTGCAACTCCGGGCGGCCCACGGTCCCGTACTGCGGGGCGCGGGCCGCCTGGGCGGTCTCGACCAGGTGTTCCAAGTAGCGGCGGGCCGTGATCCGGGAGATGCCGACCGCCTCGGCGACCTTGGCCGCCGTCAGGCCGTCGGGTCGGTCCCGCAGGGTCACGGTCACGCGTTCCAGGGTCGGCGCGCTCAGCCCCTTGGGCAGCGCGGCCGGCGACGGCGCCCGCAGCGCGGCCAGCGCGCGGTCCACCTCGTCCTGGCCGCTCGCCTCACCGGCCGCCGCGCGGAACTCCGCGTACCGCACGAGCCGGTCGCGCAGGGTCGCGAAGGTGAACGGCTTCAGCACGTACTGCACGACCCCGAGCGACACACCCTCCCGGACGACCGCCAGATCGCGTGCGGACGTCACCGCTATCACGTCCGCGCGGTACCCGGCGGCCCGCAGTGAGCGGGCGAGCTGGAGGCCGTGCCCGTCCGGCAGATGGAGGTCGAGCAGCAGCAGGTCCACCGGCGTACGGTCCAGCGCGCGGCGCGCCTCCGCCCCCGTGTGCGCCGTGCCGACCGCCGTGAACCCCGGCACCCGCCCCACGTACATGACATGCGCGTCGGCGGCCACGGGATCGTCCTCGACCACGAGCACCCGGATCGGATCGGTCATATGTCGCCTCCGGAAGGTACGGGCCGGTCGGGCGCGCCGGACCGGACGGAGTCCGCGGGCCGGCGCGGTACAGCGGAGTCCGTGGGCCGGCGAGGTGCGACGAAGTCCGTGGGACGGCGCGGCACGACGGCTCCGCCGGGGGCCGGTCGCCGTTCCTCGTCCTCCCCGCCCGCCCGGCCCGGGAGCGGGAGGCGGGCCTCGAACTCCGCTCCGCCGCCGGGCGCCTCTCGGACCGTGAGGGTGCCCTCGTGGCGGCTCACCGTCTGGCGGACCAGGGCGAGACCGAGACCACGGCCCGACGGGCCCGCCGGTTTCGTGGACCAGCCGCGCTGGAAGACCTGTTCGGCGTGGGCGGGGTCCACCCCCGACCCGGTGTCGGCCACCCGCAGCACGAGCACCCCCTCGTCCGTGAACGCCGTCACCGTGACCCGCGCCCGGGTGGTGCCCTGCGCCGCGTCCACCGCGTTGTCGATCAGATTGCCGAGCACGGTCACCAGATCGCGCGCCGGGAGCGACGCCGGAAGCAGTCCGTCGTCGATACCGCTGTCCTCGGAGACCACCAGCTCCACCCCGCGCTCGTTCGCCTGCGCCGCCTTGCCCAGCAGCAGCGCGGCGAGGACCGGCTCGCTGACCGCGGAGATCACCTCGTCGGTCAGGGCCTGCGCCAGCTCCAGTTCCGCGGTGGCGAAGTCGACGGCCTCCTCGGCGCGGCCCAGTTCGATCAGCGACACCATCGTGTGCAGTCGGTTCGCCGCCTCGTGCGCCTGCGAGCGCAACGCCTGTGTGAACCCGCGCTCCGAGTCCAACTCGCCGGTCAAAGACTGGAGTTCGGTCACATCCCGCAGGGTGACCACGCTGCCCCGGCGTTCGCCGCCGGACACCGGCGAGGTGTTCACCACGAGGACCCGCGTGTCCGTCAGATGGACCTCGTCCACCCGGGACTCCGCCGACAGCAGCGCCCCCGTCAGCGGCGCGGGCAGCCCGAGATCGGCGACCGACCGGCCCACCACCTCGTCCGTGACACCGAGCAGCTCCCGGCCGCCGTCGTTCATCAGGGCCACCCTGAACTGCCCGTCCAGCATCAGCAGCCCCTCGCGCACCGCGTGCAGCGCGGCCTGGTGGTAGTCGTGCATACGGCTCAGCTCGGCCGCGTTCATCCCGTGGGTGGAGCGGCGCAGCCGGGCGTTGATGACATACGTGCCGATGCCGCCGAGCAGCAGCGCGCCCGCCGCGACCCCGAGCAGCGCCGTGACCTGGTCCTGGACGCGCTGGGTGATCGCCTCGACCTTGATGCCCGCGCTGACCAGGCCGATGGTCCGGCCGTCCACCCGGATCGGGGTGACCGCGCGGACCGAGGGGCCGAGGCTGCCGGTGTAGGTCTCGGTGAAGGAACGGCCCGCGAGGGCGGGGCCGGTGTGACCGAGGAAGTGCCGGCCTATCAGCGACTCGTCGGGATGGGTCCAGCGGATGCCGTGCGGGTCCATGATCGTGACGAAGTCGACCTCGGTGTCCCGCTGCACCTGGAGCGCGTACGGCTGGAGGCGCTCGGTGGGGTGGGCGCTGCCGATGGCCTGGTGGACCGAGGGCGCGTCCGCGACGGACCGGGCGACCGCCATCACCTGCCGGCCCGCCGCCTCCTCGGCCTGGCTGCGGTCGCTGACGTAGGTGAACAGCGCGTACCCGGCGACCAGGACCGCGATCAGCACGGCCTGCATGCCGAAGAGCTGCCCGGCGAGGCTGCGGGGTCGCGGGACGCGGGGAAGACGCATGCCGTTCAGTGTGCCTCGCCGCACCCGGTGCTCCACCGGTCGGGAGGAGCCCCCGGATCCGACCGCGCCGAACCCGACCTTCCCGGACCCGACCGCGCCGGACGCGACCTCCCCGGACCCGACCGCGCCGGACCCGACCTCCCCGGCGTGAACTCCCCGGCGTGAACTCAATGAACGGAAGGGTGACCGGGCTCACACGCCGGGAGATAGTCCCCTCATCCCCCCGGGAGTCCACGCCTCCCGGACCCCGGACGTGAGCCGCACGCCGGGTACCGCCGGACGTGAGCCGCACGCCGGATGATGCCGATGACGTCGTCAAGGAGGGCAGCCGTGGCCAGTACACCGCAGACGGCACCTGCCGCACCCGCCGCCAGACGGGACCGTACGCACTACCTGTACCTCGCCGTGATCGGCGCCGTGATCCTCGGTATCGCCGTGGGCCTGATCGCCCCCGACTTCGCGGTCGAACTCAAGCCCATCGGCACCGGGTTCGTGAACCTCATCAAGATGATGATCTCGCCGATCATCTTCTGCACGATCGTGCTCGGCATCGGCTCGGTCCGCAAGGCCGCCAAGGTCGGCGCCGTCGGCGGGATCGCGCTCGGCTACTTCCTGGTGATGTCGCTGGTCGCGCTGGCCATCGGCCTGGTCGTCGGCAACATCCTGGAGCCGGGCAGCAGCCTCGCGGTGACCGACGCGGTCAAGCACGCCGGCCAGGGCCAGGTGTCGGCGGAGGCGCTTCCGCCGGTCGACTTCGTGCTCTCGATCATCCCGACCACCATGGTCTCGGCGTTCACCGAGGGCCAGGTCCTTCAGACCCTGCTCGTCGCGCTCCTCACCGGCTTCGCGCTCCAGGCCATGGGGTCGGCCGGGCAGCCCGTCCTGCGCGGCATCGAGCACATCCAGCGGCTCGTCTTCCGTATCCTCGCGATGGTCATGTGGGCGGCCCCGCTCGGCGCGTTCGGTGCCATCGCCGCCGTCACCGGCTCCGCCGGCGTGGACGCGCTGAAGAGCCTCGCCGTGCTGATGCTCGGCTTCTACGTCACCTGCCTCCTCTTCGTGTTCGTCGTGCTCGGCGCGGTGCTGCGCGTGGTGACGGGCCTGAACATCTTCACGTTCTTGAAGTACCTGGGCCGGGAGTTCCTGCTGATCCTGTCCACGTCCTCCTCCGAGTCCGCCCTGCCGAGGCTCATCGCCAAGCTGGAGCACCTCGGCGTGGGCAAGCCGGTCGTCGGCATCACCGTCCCGACCGGGTACTCCTTCAACCTCGACGGCACGATGATCTACATGACGATGGCGTCGCTGTACATCGCCGACGCGATGGGCACGCCGATGTCGGTCGGTGAGCAGATCCCGCTGCTGCTCTTCCTGCTCGTCGCCTCCAAGGGCGCCGCGGGCGTCAGCGGCGCGGGCCTCGCCACGCTGGCCGGCGGCCTCCAGTCGCACAAGCCCGCGCTGGTGGACGGGGTCGGCCTGATCGTCGGCATCGACCGCTTCATGAGCGAGGCACGCGCGCTGACCAACTTCGCGGGCAACGCCGTGGCGACGGTCCTGATCGGCACCTGGACGAACGAGATCGACAAGGAGCGGGTCGCCGAGGTCCTCGCCGGCCGGCTGCCCTTCGACGAGACGACCCTGCTCGACGACTCCACCCCGGCCACCGAGGGCGCCCCCGGCGCGGGGACGGACGTACCGGAACAGGGCGGCGAGAAGGAGCTGACCAAGGCGTAGCGGCTGGCCGGGTGTGGCCCTTGGCGCGGCCTGGCAACCGGCCGAGGTTCACATCACCTGAGCGGCCACCCAGCCCACCCCGGCGGACCCCGCCCCGCCGGGACAGCCACCCGCCGGTCCCCGGTCCTCAAGGACAGGCGCCCCCAGGACAGGCATCCGCCGGTCCACCCAAGCCCCGGACGGTCGGGCCACACCCCCCCCCCCGCGGGTCCGGCCGTCCGGTTCTCACCGAAACCGTCACCACCCTGCCCCAACCCCCCCACGGGGACCGGCACCCGCCGGCCCTCCTCGAACCCCGGACGGTCGGGCCGCATCCCCCCGCAGGCCCGGCCGTCCGGTTTCCCCGGAGACCGGCACCACCCTGACCCCCACCGGGACCGGCACCACCGGTCCGCCCAAACCCGGACGGTCGGGCCGCATCCCCCGCGGGCCCGGCCGTCCGGTTCTGCCGGGCGGCGGACGGGCCGGGACCCTGACCCCCGGGCCCGTTCAGCCGCTCAGCGGCTCAGCAGCTCAGCAGCTCGGCAACACGGCGGCTCAGGTGCGCTCACGCGCCCGGCCGCGCTGACGCGCCCGGCAGTGCTCACGCGCTCAGCCGCGCCACCAGTTCGGTGGCGCGTGAGGCGGGTACGCCCGCCGTGGCCAGGATCGTGGCCGCGGCGGAACGGCCCGCCTCCCGCGCTGCCAGCAGCCCGTCGTTCACCGCCTCCATCAGCGCGAACAGCGTCTGCTCGTGCACATACGCCAGCGCGGCCGGCGGCAGCGGGGAGGCGAAAACGCCCTGTTCCAGGCCGCGCCGGAGGATCTCCGCGCAGTCCTCGCGGACCGGCGTGAGCCGCTCGCGGATGCCCTGCATGGTGACGCTGCGCTGGGCGAGCGCGACCAGCAGCCGGTAGCGGTCGGCGATCTCCCAGACGGCGAGCGTCGAGCGGGCCAGTGACTCCGCCGGGTCCGCCACCCCCTCGCGGCCCGCCGCGTGCGCCGCCGCCACGGCCACCACCGCCTCGTCGGTCAGCGTGCCGACCAGCGCCTCCCGGCTGGGGAAGTGCCCGTACACCGTGCGCCGTACGACGCCCGCCGCCCTGGCGATCTGGTCCATGGACGCGTCGGGGTCGCGCAGCAGCTCCGCCAGCGCGACATCGAGGATGCGGCGGCGGTTCACATCGGCGCGGCTCGGGTTACCCGTGGTCATGGCTGCCATTCTGCCCGGCCCCCGGGCGCCCCCTCGTCCTGCGGTCGGCATCCCTCCACCTCCTGATTTGCGCAGCGCTGTGCAAGCTCGTACATTGCACATGGTTGTGTAATTGCACGCCACTGTGCAAGTCCCCCGGTGAGGGGAGTCCCGGTACGGGCCGATCCCCGCGCCGGACGACGGACCCCGCCCGGACGATGGAGGAAGGCGACCGTAGCCGTGCGTCTCGTCATGAACGAACCGGTCGAGAAGATGGACCGGCCCTATGCCCGGCGCTGGTGGGCGCTGCTGGTGCTCTGCCTGAGCCTGCTGATCATCGTGATGGCGAACACCGCCCTCACCGTCGCGGCCCCCGACATGACCCAGGACCTGGGCCTGTCCAGCGCCGACCTGCAATGGGTCATCGACGGCTACACCGTGCCGTACGCCGCGCTGATGCTGCTGCTCGGCGCGATCGGCGACAAGTACAGCCGCCGCGGCGCGCTCATCCTCGGGCTCGTCGTCTTCGGCGGCGGCGCGGTCGCCGGATCGCTCGTGGACAGCTCGACAGGGGTCATCGCGGCCCGCGCCGTCATGGGCGTCGGCGCCGCACTGATCATGCCCGCGACGCTCTCCCTGCTCGCGGCGACCTTCCCGCGCGCCGAGCGGGCCAAGGCGATCGTGCTGTGGACGGCCACCGCCGGGCTCGCCATCGCCGCCGGACCGCTGGTCGCCGGCGCGCTCCTGGAGCGCCACGGCTGGTCGTCCACGTTCCTGATCAACGTGCCGATCGCCGTCCTCGCCATCGTCGGCGCCCTGGTCCTCGTCCCGCCGTCCCGGGCCGCGCACCGCCACCGCATCGACTACGTCGGCGGCCTGCTCTCCGTGGTCTGGATCGGCTCCCTGGTCTACATGATCATCGAGGGCCCGCACTTCGGCTGGGGCGTGAAGGCCGTGACCGCCGCCGTGGTCGCCGGCGCCGGCCTGCTGCTGTTCGTCGTGTGGGAGCTGCGCCACCCGCGCCCGGTCATCGACGTACGCCGCTTCACGCAGCGCCGGTTCGCCGGCTCGAACCTCGCCGTCGCGCTCTTCTTCCTGGCCGTCTTCGGCGCTTTCTACTACCTCACCCAGCACCTCCAGTTCGTCCTCGGCTACGACGCCCTGGACACCGGCGTACGGATGCTGCCGCTGGCCGGAGCCGTCTTCGTGGGCTCGGCGCTCACCGGCTACCTCACCCCGCGCGTCGGCATGCGGATCACCGTGACCGCGGGCATGGTCGGCGGCACGGCGGCCCTCGCGCTGCTCACCCGGGTCGACGCCGGTTCCTCGTACGGCGACTTCGTGCTGCCGCTCGTCATCCTCGGCCTCGCCATCGGGCTGGCCCTGTCGCCCTGCACGGACGCCATCATGGGCGCGTTCCCGGAGGCCGAACTCGGCGTCGGCGGCGCGGTCAACGACACCTCGCTGGAACTCGGCGGCTCGCTCGGCATCGCCATCCTCGGCTCGGTGCTCGCGGGCTCGTACTCCTCGCACCTCACGGACGCCACGGCGGGCAGCAAGCTGCCGGCCGACGCGCTGGCCACCGCCCAGGACTCGGTGGGCGCCGGGTACGCCGTCGCCCAGGGCATCGGCGACAAGGCCAGGCAGCTCGGTGAGCAGGCCGCCCACACGGCGGACGCGGGCCAGGCCGCCCAGCTCAAGGAGCAGGCCGGCCAACTCGCCTCCGGCGCACGGCGGATGACCGATGCGGTCGGCTCGTCCTTCGCGGACGCGGTGGCCCACACCAGCCTGGTCGGCGCGGTGATCCTCGGCGTCGGCACGGTCCTGGTGGCGGTCCTGCTGCCCCGCCGGGAGCGCCCGGGGGCCGATGCCGGGTCGGGCGCGGAGACCGGTGCGGGCTCCGCCGGTGAGGCTGATTCCACCACTGACGGCGACTCCACCGCCGAGGGCGCCGCTCCCACCGCCGAGGGCGCCGCTCCCACCGCCGAGGGCGCCGCTCCCACCCCCGAAGGCGCCGCCCCCACCGCCGAAGGCGCTGCTCCCACCGCCGACGGTGCTCCCACCGCCGACGCTGCTCCCGTCGAGGCGCCGGAGAAGTCCGCCTCGGCCGCCCCCGCCGAGTCCCCGGAGAAGTCCGCCCCGGCCGGGCGTTCCGCCCGCTGATCGGGGCGGCCCGGAACCATCGCCCCCGGGCCGCCGTCTCGTACACCGTGCACTACCGTGCCGTGCCGGACCCACCGGCACGGCACAGCACGTTCTGCACGTTCTGCGGAGGACACCGAGGATGAAGATCGACTGGGACCGGCGTACCTGTGCGCGGCGCGGTCATGTGACGTACGCGCCCGACGAGGCGGCGCTGCGGGAGCGGCTGCGGGCCGAGACGGGACTCGGCGAGGCCTGGCGCTGCCTGCGCTGCGGCGACTTCGCGCTCGGCGACCCGCACGGCTTCGGCCCCGCCGCCGAGGCGCCGCTGGTGCCGCGCGGCAAGGTGCTGCGCGACCTGTTCATCCTGCGCTTCCTGGCGGTCGAGCGGGCCGTGCGCGGCGTGTTCATCGTGCTGGTCGCCGTGGCGGTGTGGAAGTTCAGCAACAGCCAGGACGCGGTCCGCCGCCTCTTCGACGAGTACCTCGACGTACTCCGGCCCGTCTTCCGGCACTTCCACTACGACCTCGACCACTCGCCGGTGGTCGGCACGATCCAGAAGACGTTCGGCTACAAGCACTCCACGCTGGTGCTGGTGGCGGCGCTGCTGCTGCTGTACGCGCTGATCGAGATCGTCGAGGCGGTCGGCCTCTGGTACGCCAAGCGCTGGGCGGAGTACCTGACCGTCGTCGCCACCGCGGCCTTCCTCCCGCTGGAGATCTACGAACTCACCGAGCACGTCAGCGCGTTGAAGATCGCCACCCTGGTCCTGAACATCCTCGCGGTGCTCTACATCGCCCTGGCCAAGCGGCTGTTCGGGCTGCGCGGCGGACACCGGGCGTTCGAGGCGGAGCGGCGGAGCGCCTCGCTCCTGGAGGTCGAGGAATCGGCCGGGGTCATGGTCTGACCCCGGTCTCGCGGACCGGCGTCCCCTGAGCCCTCCCGGCCCCGGCGGACCCCCGACGCGGACCCCCGGCAGCCGCCCTTGCCTTGACGTCGGCGTCAAGGATTACCGTCGGGGCATGCGAATCGGCGAGCTGGCGGCGCGGGCCGGGACGACCACCCGGACCCTGCGCTACTACGAGTCGCGGGGGCTGCTGCCCGCGCGGCGCGGCGAGAACGGGTACCGGACGTACGGCGAGGACGACCTGAGGCTGCTGCGGCAGATCAGGACGCTCCAGGACTTCGGGTTCGACCTGGAGGAGACGCGGCCCTTCGTGGAGTGTCTGCGGGCCGGGCACCCCGAGGGCGACGCGTGCCCCGCCTCCCTGGAGGTCTACCGCCGCAAGCTCGGCGAACTCGACGCGCTGATCGGCGAGTTGCGGTCGGTGCGCGCGCAGGTCGGTGAGCAGCTCGCCCGGGCCGAGCGGGCCCGTGACGAGCTGGCGGCCGACGCGGAGGTTCCGGGCGGCCCGGAACCCGTATGCGAACTGGGAGGGCGGACGCGGTGATCAAGGCGGCAGGCGTGACCGAGGTGACGGACGCGGACTTCGCGGCGGAGGTGATCGGCGCGGATCTTCCGGTCCTGGTGGAGTTCACCGCCGGCTGGTGCGCGCCGTGCCGGCAGATGGGGCCGGTGCTGAGCGAGCTGGCTTTCGAGGAGGCCGACCGGTTCCGTGTCGTCCAGCTCGACGTGGACACCAATCCGGAGACGACACTCGCCTACGGGGTGCTGTCGATGCCGACGTTCCTGGTGTTCCGCGACGGTGCGCCGGTGAAGTCGATGGTGGGGGCGCGGCCGAAGCGGCGGCTGCTCCAGGAGGTCTCCGACGTGCTCTGATGGCGTCGGCGCACCCCGCGCGCGTCACGGACGCGGACACAAGAAATCCCCCGGGCAATTGCGCCCGGGGGATTTCTTCGCGTATATTCAACGATTCGCGACTTCGAATTGTCGAGACGCGGAGAAGTTCACTGAGCACAGTATATCCGGGCGGGAGCGGAATTGTCAAACAAGGGCTCACACACAGAATTCCCCGACGATGAACTGCGGCATGAGCAGGAATTCATCGACGGGCTCTACGCGCGCGTGGACGCCCTGCGCGGGGTGACCGAGGCCTCCGTCGAGGACGCCCTCGCCCAGGGCAACACGCCCATGCAGGCCCGCCTCGAACGGGACGTCCTGGTCGCCGAACGCTCGGGGCTGCTCGCCGCGCTGAACGCCGTGGACGGCTCGCTCTGCTTCGGCCGGATCGACCTGACCCCGGAGCAGGGCGCGGCCACCCCCGCGGTCACCCACCACATCGGCCGGATCGGCGTCCGCGCCGACGACACCGAGCACACCCCGATCCTCATCGACTGGCGGGCCCCGGTCGCCCGCCCCTTCTACCTGGCCACCGGGCACACCCCGATGGGCCTGCGCCGCCGCCGGCACATCACCACCGACGGGCGCCGGGTCACCGGCCTGCACGACGAGATCCTCGACCTTGGCGACCGCGAGCGCACCGGCCACGAGGACCCGACCGGCGACGCCGTCCTGCTCGCCGCGCTCAACTCGGCCCGCACCGGCCGGATGAGCGACATCGTGCAGACCATCCAGGCCGAGCAGGACCGGATCATCCGCGCCCCGCACCGCGGCATCATGGTCGTCGAGGGCGGACCCGGCACCGGCAAGACGGCCGTCGCCCTGCACCGCGCCGCCTACCTGCTCTACGAGCACCGGGAACTGCTCGCCAAGCGGGCCGTCCTCATCGTCGGCCCCAACCCGGCCTTCCTCGGCTACATCGGCGAGGTGCTGCCCTCGCTCGGCGAGACCGGCGTGCTCCTGTCGACCGTCGGAGAACTCTTCCCCGGCGTCCACGCGACCGCCGCCGACACCCCCGAGGCCGCCGCCGTGAAGGGCCGCGCCGAGATGGCCGAGGTGATCGACCGGGCGGTCCGGGACCGTCAGGCGCTGCCCGACCCGGTGATCGCCATCGAGCACGACCGGGACGTCCTGATGCTGGACGCGGGCCTCGTCCAGGTCGCCCGGGAGCGCACCCGCGCCGCCGGCCTGCCGCACAACGTGGCCCGCGAGCACTTCGAGGGCCACATCCTCAACACCCTCACCGACATGCTCGCCGAACGCATCGGCACGGACCCCTTCGACGGCACCAACCTGCTCGACCCGAGCGACATCACCCAGATCCGCGACGAACTCGCCGAGAACCCCGAAG
Organism: Streptomyces sp. NPDC007084; assembly: GCF_040703595.1. NCBI lineage: Bacteria > Bacillati > Actinomycetota > Actinomycetes > Kitasatosporales > Streptomycetaceae > Streptomyces > Streptomyces sp. NPDC007084. Next base: position 9,280 of record NZ_JBEYFY010000066.1, on the reverse strand, counting down.
TCTGGGCGGCCATCGACCAGTTGTGGCCGAGGCTGACCCCGCGCCGACTGGTCGCGGACCTGCTGGCCGACCCGGCCGGCTACGTCTGCGAGGAGGACGCCGAGGCGATCCGCCGGCCGGTCACCGGGCCCGGCGACTGGACCCCGGCCGACGTCCCGCTGCTCGACGAGGCCGCCGAACTGCTGGGCGAGGACGACCGTCTCGCCCGCGCGCTGGCCGACCAGGAGCGGCGAACCCAGATCGCGTACGCCCAGGGCGTCCTGGACGTCTCCTACGCCTCGCGGACCTACGAGTTCGAGGACAAGGAGGAAGAGGACTCCGAGGTGCTGTCCGCGCACAACATCATCGACGCCGAGCGGATGGCCGAGCGGCACGAGGAGGACGACCACCGCAGCGCCGCCGAGCGGGCCGCCGCCGACCGGACCTGGGCGTTCGGCCACATCATCGTGGACGAGGCCCAGGAGTTGTCGCCGATGGCGTGGCGGCTGCTGATGCGCCGCAGCCCCACCCGTTCCATGACGCTCGTCGGCGACCCGGCGCAGACAGCCGAGGCGGCGGGCGTCGGCTCGTGGGAGGAGATCCTCACCCCGTATGTGCGGGACCGCTGGGAGCACACCCGGCTCGGCGTCAACTACCGCACCCCGGCCGAGATCATGGACGTCGCCGCCGAGGTGCCGCGCTCCGAGCGTCCCGGCTTCGAGCCGCCCCGCTCGGTCCGCTCCACCGGCGTACGGCCCTGGGCGCGGGACGCCGGGGACGATCTGCCCGGCGCCGCCGCCAAGGCGGTCGCCGAACTGACCCCCGCCGAGGGCCGGCTCGCGGTGATCGCGCCACGCGCCCTGCACACCGCGCTCGCCGCCCGGCTGGACGGGGTCACGGCGGGCGGCGAGCCGGACCTGACCCGGACGGTCGTCCTCCTCGACCCCCGGCAGGCCAAGGGCCTGGAGTTCGACTCCGTCCTGGTGGTCGACCCCGCGTCCTACGGCACGAGCGACCTGTACGTGGCCCTCACCCGGGCCACCCAGACCCTCGGCATCCTCCACACGGGCACCCTGCCCGCCTCTTTGCGCGGTGCCGGGCTGGAGTAGGCGCCGGCGACAGGCGCGTCCCCCGGCGGTCCGGCCGCCGGGGGCCCGTCAGGGCAGGGGAGTTGACCGTCGGTCAGTGCCGGAACCAGGGATTCGGCTCTGCCGCCAGTTGATCGGCCTGCGCCTGCGCGGCGACGGCCCGCGGATCGATGTACGCCCAGTCGCAGCGGCCGGGATGGTCCCGGTAGATCGTGCATCCCGTGCCGAGCGGTCCCGGCGCCTTCAGGCAGACCTCGGCCTCTTCGATCCACTGCGCCGAAGACCCGTCCCGCCAGCGCAGATAGACGTCCGAGTCGAAGTCGGTGGTCGACCCGCTGCGCAGGAACGCCGCGTGCGCCGTGTGCGGTTCGTCCTCCAGCAGGCAGGGCAGGGGGCTCCCCGTCGCCCACTCGATCTCCGCGTACGGGTTGCCGATCCGCTGCGCGGCGACCCGGACCGCCGGGTCCACGTTGGTGCGAGCTTCGCATCGGAAGGTCATCGTGGTGTCGTCACCCCCGGATCACCCGGGCTTCCAGGCCGGCCTGGACCGTCAGCGCCAGCTCTTCGGCCGCCTCCGGCGAGATGCCCTCGATCCAGATGGCGGGCCTTCCGTCGGCGTGCCTGATCCGCATCGGCAGCAGCAACCCGGCGTCGTGGAAAGCCGTGTTGAGAAGCGTGTACGCGCTGGACGCGTCAGGGCTGCGCATGGACGGACTCCTCCGGGTACCTGGCCCGCAGGGTGAGCCCGTCACGGACGAGGTGGTACAAGGCCCGGCCGACGCGGACGTTGCAGGCGCCGAGGCGGATCAGGTGGTCACCGTCGCCGGCGCCCGCCGCGAACTGGGGGAGCCGGAGCCCGGCGTCCTCCAGAGCACCGGCGAGCGCGAGAGAAACCTCGACGGCTTCCGTCCTCACCGCCGCGTCGTCGTCGTGGATGCCGAGTGGGGTCATGGGGGGGCACCTTTCGAATGTTGCTGTGTGTAGTTACATGCTTGCTCCCTGGCGATAGGATCACTAGTGGACAGCCGTGGATGTCATACGACATCTCGGGCTGTCATAGAAGACAACATCCCTTGTCATGCGGAGGGTTGAAGCGTTGGCTGCGCAGGAAGAGCTTGACGGCGAAGACACGATGCTCAAGTTCTTCGGGTCCGAGCTGGTACGGCTCAGAAACAAACGGGGCGTCGGGCAGAAGGAGTTGGCGCAGGCGACGCACTCCTCCCAGGCCTTGGTCAGCAAGATCGAGACGGCCGACCGGGTGCCGTCGCGCGACTTCACTCGCGACGCCGACTCGTTCCTCGACACCGGCGGCCACCTCGCCCGCCTTTGGCCGCTCGTCATCAAGTACGCGTACCCGTCCTGGTTCCGGCCGTTCGTTGAGCTGGAGAAGCAGGCCACGATCATCCGCTCCTACGAGACGATGATCGTGCCGGGGCTTCTCCAGACCAGGGCGTACGCGCGGGCGATCCTTTCCGAAAGTCGCAGCCCCAACCTTGAGACTCTTCTTGATGTTCGGATGGAGCGGCAGGCTCTCCTTGAGCGCGAGACTCCGCCCGAGCTGTGGGTGATCCTGGAGGAGGCGGCCCTGCGCCGGGTGATCGGAGGCGCCGACGTGATGGCGGAGCAGCTACAGCGGATTATCGACGCTGCCGAGCAGCCCGCCACGGTCGTGCAGGTGATCCAGTCAGAGTCGGGTTGTCATGCGGGGATTGAAGGCCCGTTCGCCACCCTGGCTTTCGAAAAGGGTAATCCAGTTGTGTACGTCGACGGTTTCATTCAGGGTCAGCTCTTGGCAGACCCGGGTCACCTCAAGACGGCGAACCGGACCTATGATCTTCTGCTGGGAGCGGCCCTCCCTGTCCGCAAATCAGTCGACCTGATTGCCCGCATCATGAAGGAACTACCTAAATGATCTCCGCGAACGACCTGCCCGAGGGCGGATGGCGTTCTTCGAGCTACAGCAGCAGCAACGGCGGCAACTGCGTCGAGGTCGTTGACGGGCTCCCCGTTGTCCCCGTCCGCGATTCCAAGGCGAAGGAGGGGCCGGCGTTGAGCTTCGGGCCCGTCGCCTGGTCGGTCTTTGTCGACTCCGTGAAGTAGGCCCCGTACGACGGGAAGCCGTCCGGCCCGGTTCAGGGTCGCCAGCGTGATGAAGGGACTCGCATGATCTCTCCAAACGACCTGCCCGAGGGCGGATGGCGTTCTTCGAGCTACAGCGGAAGCAACGGCGGCACATGCGTCGAGGTCGTTGACGGGCTCCCCGTTGTCCCCGTCCGCGATTCCAAGGCGAAGGACGGGCTGGCGTTGAGCTTCGGGCCCGTCGCCTGGTCGGTCTTTGTCGACTCCGTGAAGTAGGCCCCGTACGACGGGAAGCCCCTCTGCCGGTTCAGGTTCCGGCGGAGGGGTTTTCTCCGTGCCCGCCACCACGGGAGAGACGACAAGTGCCCCGCATGAACGCATCGGTGGCCGATCCGAGGACCGCGAGCAGCAAGCGGACGTCACCCGACGGCTGCTGTACTTCCTGAACTGTCGGGACCCGGTGACGACGAGGACCCGTTCCTCGTGCACGGCGACGGGCTGCTGCGCCCGTACGTACAGCGCAGCGACCGGCCCGGCGTCATCGGCGCCGACATCCGCCTCCGACAGGTAAGGGTCACGCGGGACCCGGGCCGGCCCCCGCCGGGAGGCGTCCCGACGTCCGGGGACGTACCGTCTCTGCTAGGCACAGCCCAGCCCGGTGCCGCGGCAGCGGACCGCCGGGCCCCAGCACAGGAGGGCCGAACCACGATGGCGGGACCTATTCTCATCACCGGAGCGGGCAGCGGCTTCGGCAAGGAGGTCGCGCTGCGGCTCGCGGCGGCCGGACACCAGGTGATCGCGGGCGTGGAGATCATCGCGCAGGTCAGCGCGGTCCGCGCCGAGGCGGCGGCGCGGGGCGTCGACCTGCGGGTCGAGAAGCTGGACGTCACCGACCCCGGCGACCGGGAGAACGCCTGGACCTGGGACGTGGAGATCCTCCTCAACAACGCGGGCGTCTCCGAAGGCGGCGCCACCGCCGACATCCCCGAGGAACGGCTGCGCCGCCAGTTCGAGGTCAACGTCTTCGGGCCCGTCCTGCTCACCCAGGGCATCGCCCGCCGGATGGCCGCGCGCCGCGGTGGGCGCATCGTCTTCATGTCCTCGGTCGCCGGACTCACCGTCGACCCGTTCACCGGCGCCTACGCCGGATCGAAGCACGCGGTCGAGGCGTTCGCCGACGCGCTGGACCAGGAGCTGGCCGAGTTCGGCGTCACGGTGGCCACGATCAACCCCGGCCCCTTCCTCACCGGCTTCAACGACACCATGTTCGAGACGTGGAAGGAATGGCGCGACGACCCCGCCGCCCGCCTCTACGACTACGCCGATCTGGCCTTCCCGCACGAGCAGTACGACCCCGAACCGGTCTACGAGCGCACGGTGCGGGTCCTGCTCGGCGAGGACCGGCGCTACCGCAACGTGCTCCCCGAGGAGACGGAGCCACAGGTCCGCGAGCAGGTCGACGCCCTGTGGGACCGCCGCCTCAACGACGGCACCCGCCCCGCCCTCGTACAGAAGGCATACGACATCACCCCGGCCACCCCGGCCCAGGACTGATCCCCCCCGGGCCCCGACCGCAGGGGGGAGGCGATGCGCATCACCTCCCCCCGGCCGGCGGCCGAGTCGTCTAGGCCGGCCGCAGCCACACCGTCGACAGAGGTGGCAGGGTGAGCTGGATGCTGGCCGGGCGGCCGTGCCACGGGGTGGGTTCCGGTTTGACCGGGTGGGGGTTGGTGACGTCGCCGCCACCGTAGCGCTGGGCGTCGGTGTTGAGGACCTCGTGCCAGGCCGGGACGTCCTCCGGGACGCCGAGGCGGTAGCCGTGCCGGACGGCGGGGGAGAAGTGCGAGACGGCGAGCAGCGGCGTGCCGTCGGCCGCGTGCCGCAGGAACGCGAAGACGTTGTCGTCGGCGGAGTCACCGGTGATCCAGGCGAACCCGGCCGGATCGGTGTCGCGCTCCCACAGGGCCGGGTCCTGCCGGTAGACCGTGTTGAGGTCCCGGACGAGGTCCCGCACACCCCGGTGATCGGCCTCGGCCCCGTACGCCGGGTCGAGGAGCCACCAGTCCGGGCCGTGCGCCTCGGACCACTCCGCCCCCTGCGCGAACTCCTGTCCCATGAAAAGGAGTTGCTTGCCGGGGTGGCCCCACATGAAGGCGAGGTAGGCGCGCAGGTTGGCCCGCTGCTGCCACCAGTCGCCGGGCATCTTGGAGACCAGTGACCGCTTGCCGTGGACGACCTCGTCGTGCGAGATCGGCAGCACGTAGTTCTCGCTGTAGGCGTACACCATCGAGAACGTCATCTCGTTGTGGTGGTACTTGCGGTGAACGGGCTCGTGGGCCATGTAGTCCAGCGAGTCGTGCATCCAGCCCATGTTCCACTTCAGCCCGAAACCCAGCCCGCCGAAGCCGCCGGGGCCGGTGTGGTGGGTGGCCCGCGTGACGCCGTCCCAGGCCGTCGACTCCTCGGCCACGGTGACGACACCGGGATTGCGCCGGTAGACCGTGGCGTTCATCTCCTGGAGGAACGCCACCGCGTCCAGGTTCTCCCGGCCGCCGAACTCGTTCGGGCTCCACTGGCCGGGTTCACGGGAGTAGTCGAGGTAGAGCATGGAGGCCACCGCGTCGACCCGCAGGCCGTCGATGTGGAACTCCTCGCACCAGTAAGTGGCGTTGGCGACAAGGAAGTTACGGACCTCACGGCGTCCGTAGTCGAACTCCAGGGTCCCCCAGTCCGGGTGGTCGGCCCGCTGCGGATCGGCGTGCTCGTAGAGCGGGCGCCCGTCGAACTGGGCCAGGGCCCATTCGTCACGCGGGAAGTGGGCCGGCACCCAGTCCATCAGGACACCGATCCCCGCCCGGTGCAGCGCGTCGACCAGGTACTTGAAGTCGTCGGGGGTGCCCAGGCGCGCGGTCGGCGCGTAGAAACCGGTGACCTGGTAGCCCCAGGAGCCGCCGAACGGATGCTCGGCTATGGGCATCAGTTCGACGTGCGTGAAGCCCAGGTCGGCCACGTACGCGGGGAGCTGGTCCGCGAGTTGACGGTACGTCAGGCCTGGCCGCCAGGACGGGAGATGGATCTCGTAGACGGACAGCGGCGCCTCGTGGGCCGGCCGCTCCGCCCGCTTCGCCAGCCACTCCGCGTCCTGCCACTCGTGGTGCGAGGCGTGCACGACCGAGGACGTCTTGGGCGGCTCCTCGGTACGCCGGGCCATCGGGTCGGCCCGCAGCGTGTGCGAACCGTCGGGCCGCGTGATGTCGAACTTGTACAGCTCGCCCTCACCGACCCCGGGCACGAACAGCTCCCACACACCGGTGGCGCCCAGTGAGCGCATCGGATATCCCGAGCCGTCCCAGAAGTTGAAGCCGCCGGTGACCCGGACCCCCCGCGCGTTCGGCGCCCACACCGTGAACCGTGTCCCGGCGACGCCCTGCCGCTCCATCGGCTCCGCGCCGAGCGCCTTCCACAGCTCCTCGTGCCGGCCCTCACCGATCAGATGCAGGTCCAGCTCGCCGAGCGTCGGCAGGAACCGGTACGGGTCCTCGGCCTCCACCGTCGTGTCCTCGTACGCGATGTGCAGCCGGTAGGCCTCCGGGACCGCGCGCAGCGGCAGCAGGCCCGAGAAGAACCCGCCCCCGTCGTCCTGGAGTTGGGCCCGCAGGTCCTCGGTGACGACGGTGACCCCGAGCGCGTACGGGCGGAACACCCGGAAGGCGACGCCGCCGGGTATCAGGTGGGCGCCCAGCACTCCGTGCGGATTGTGGTGCGTGCCGTCCAGCAGCCGCTCACGGTCGGCCGCGTCGACCCCGGCGAACACGGGGGACTCCTCGACCGGGGGCTCCGCCACGACGGATTCCCCCACCGGGGGCTCCGACGTGAGGGATTCCTCCACCAGGGGTTCCGCCACCGGCGACTCCTCCACCGGGGGCTCCGCCGAGGGGGCCGGAGCAGCCTCCGGCGGGACAGGGGCCGTCTCGGTGAACGCGGGCTCCGGAATCCTCGCCGTGGCGCTCACGCCTTTCTTCGAGCCCTTCGTGGCGGAGGACTTCTTGCCGGCGGCCGGCTTCTTCGCGCCGTTCTTCTTCGGACTGTCGTCGGACGGGGGGCGGGGCGTCACGGGCAGGGCCTCCTCGGGAGGTGAACGGGGTAACGGCACAGGGGTGTTCAGGACGACTCGGCCAGCCGCCGCACCGCCGCCAGCGGAACCGGCAGCCAGTCCGGGCGGTGCCGGGCCTCGTACACGACCTCGTACACCGCCTTGTCCGTCTCGAAGGCGCGCAGCAGGACCGGGGCCGTGCGCGGGTCGGTTCCGGAGACCTCGGCGTACCCGGCGCAGTACGCGGCCCGGCAGGCGTCGGCCCAGCCGGACGCCGGACGCGCCAAGGTGCCCTCGGCGGGACCGGCGCCGGTGGCCGCCGGCAGCGAGTGGGCCGCGTAGTCGAAGGAGCGCAGCATGCCCGCGATGTCACGGGCCGGCGGCTGCGGCATCCGGCGTTCGGCGAGCGGCTTGGACGGCTCGCCCTCGAAGTCGATGAGCGACCACTCGCCGTCGGGCGAGCGCAGGCACTGCCCGAGATGCAGATCGCCGTGGATGCGCTGCGCGGTCCACGTGTTGCCCTCGGCGGACAGGTCCGCGAGCGCCTCGAACGCGGTGCGCAGGCCCGGCGCGTAGGGCCGCAGAGCGGGCACCGCCTGCGCGGCGGACTCCAGCCGCTCGGTCATCGTGGCGACGAGCGGCGCCATCTGGCGGTGGCCCAGCGTCACCGTGGGCAGCGCCCGGGCCAGCGCGGTGTGCACCTCGGCGGTGGCCCGCCCCAGCGCGCGGGCCTCGGCGGTGAAGTCCTCGCCCTTGGCCAGCTCGCGCAATGCCAGCTCCCAGCCGTCCGAGGCGCCCTGCACGAACGGCTGGAGGACCCCGAGCACATACGGCTCGGTGTCCAGGTCCGCGAGCATCCACGCGGCGGGCGCCGGGACCCGGGCACAGCCCTCACGGGCCAGCGCCAGCGGGAGTTCCAGGTCCGGGTTGACGCCGGGCACCACCCGGCGCAGCAGCTTCAGGATGAACGTATCGCCGTACACGATCGAGGAGTTGGACTGTTCCGCCGTGACCAGGCGCGGAACGAGGTCCTCGCGTATCTCCTGGCGCGGGTCGCGCTCGAAGCGCAGGTCGCCGACGCGGGCCCCGGTGCGCAGGGCCTCCAGCAGGACACCGGCAGGCCGCGCGTCGTACAGCGCCTCGTACACCGTGCGGCCGGCCAGCGGACCGTCCTCCAGATGCCCGATCAGCGCCGGCGCCAGATGCGGCGGCAGGGCTTCGCGTACGCCGATCAGCAGTTGGTAGCAGTCCCCGGGCCGCGAGGACGCGCCGTGCGCCGCGGTGAGCGGCTGATGCGCGCGCACCAGCAGATGGATCAGCCCCAACTGGGCGGTGGGCGGCAGCAGTTCCACCGCGGCCACCAGGGAGAACCCGGTCACCGGACGGCCCTTGCCCGCGAACCAGCGCTGCCGGGGCAGCCATTCCCGCAGCAGCGGATCGAGCGACGCGAGCAACTCGGGGCGTGCGAGCGGGGCCGGGGCGGAGTGGGTTACGGCTTCCGACATGGGCGTCGCGTCCTTTCCCCAGTGCCCGGGTTCCCGGATACCGGGCGAGTCGGGGGTGTTCCTGATGGGTGCCCCGGGCGGGGCGGCGGAAACCGCCCCGCCCCCGGCTTCTAGACGGCGTCCGTCCGCAGCCGGAACCAGTAGAACCCGTGACCCGCGAGGGTCAGCAGATACGGCAGTTCCCCGATGGCGGGGAAACGCACGCCGCCGATGAGTTCGACGGGGTGGCGGCCGGTGAACTCGCGGAGGTCGAGTTCGGTGGGCTGAGCGAAGCGGGAGAAGTTGTGCACGCACAGCACCAGGTCGTCTTTGTACTCCCGCAGGAAGGCGATGACGGCGGGGTTGGAGGACTGGAGTTCGGTGTAGGAACCGAGCCCGAACGCCATGTTCTGTTTGCGGATCTCGATCATGCGGCGGGTCCAGTGCAGCAGCGAGGAAGGCGAGGACATCGACGCTTCGACGTTGGTGACCTGGTAGCCGTAGACGGGGTCCATGATCGTGGGCAGGAAGAGGCGGCCGGGGTCGCTGGAGGAGAA
>NZ_JBEYFY010000065.1:0-38052 GCF_040703595.1 Streptomyces sp. NPDC007084 | reverse complement strand
CTCCCCCTACCACCTGGTGCCCACGAGATGCTCCCTCGCATTCGACGAGGTGTTCGGAACCACGCAGCAGCTACACACCCCCGAACTCGGCGCCGCCTGACCCGGTCGGTATATGGAACCGGCCGAACAGTGACGACAACTGACCACGTTGCGCGCATGGTCGGGCAAAGAGCGGTCCCCTTCGTTCTCAGTGGCCGGGCATTGCCGTGCGGCCGCTAGCGTCCCCCGGAGTGCGCACTTCTGCGGGAGGCTGGACGTCATAGTGGAAGCGGTCTCGGAACTTCTCACTCTCAGAACGGACTACGCGGCCAAGGTCGATGCCGACCTGGAGCTCGTCGAGAAGGATCGCGAGCGTGTCCGTGCGGAGATCACCGCGTTGCAGGATCAGCTGCACACCCTGGAGGGCAATCACACGCTGCTACTGAGCATGCGGGAGGCCCTGTCGGGTCACTCCCCCGCCGCCTGCCCGGAGCCGGGGCCGGACGGTGCAGCCACGACCGGCAGCAGTCCTGCCGCTCCGCTTGTGTCCGACGGAGTGCCGCACACCGGCGACGGTGCCGCTAGGGATTGTGGCCGGGGTGACGGGGCACCGGAGGCAGGGAAGAAGGCACCGACGCTTCGGGATCTGGTGGCCGATGAGCTGAAAAGGCGGGGCGAGCCCTGCTCGTCGCACGACGTCGCCACCGCACTGGCCCGGGCGCACCCGGGCCGGAGGATCAAGGAGCCTGCGATGCGTCACGCGCTGGAAGCGCTGGTCGCGCAGGGGCGGGTCGGGCGGTCCAAGCGCGGCTCGCGCGTCTTCTACTTCTCGGCCGGCATGGGTAGGGGCTGACGTTCGCCCGTCCGGCGGAGTGTCATCGCTGGTTCAGGCGGCCGTGTCCCGAAGCGGCTGCGCGGGCGGCAGGAAGACGGGCATCGTCTCGAAGCCGAGAGCCTTGAGGCCGGCTTGCTGGCGGGGTGTCATCTGGGCGCTGTCCCTGCGCCGCCGGATCAGCCAGGCGCCGAGGTGGACCTGGTCGCCGAGGATCTCTTCGGTGTGGTCCTTGGGCATGTCGAGGTGCCCGTGGCGCTGGTGGTACTGGCGGGCGGCGCGCAGGCCGCGGTTGAAGGCCCGCTCGCGCAGGCCGGTGGGTCGGGTCAGCAGCATGCTGTGGGGGTGGGCGTCGGGGCAGGCGCGGGCCAGTGCGGCCAGGAGGTGCTTCTGCTGGGGATCGAGGAGGTGGGAGTGGGTGATCTGCCGGTCCAGCCAGCTGTCCCAGGCGGAGTCACGGCTGTCGTGGCGGTGGTAGGTGCACCGCCAGGTGCTGGTGGTCAGGCGGCGTCTGATCTGCGCGTAGGTGTACTGCCAGCGCAAACTCCAGGGTGGGTTCCAGAAGGGGTCGACGGCGTTGAGGGCGGCGATGCGGGCGGGGGCGAGCTGGCCGGTGTCGGCACGGCAGCGCATGGTCTCCAGCCAGGCGGCCAGGCGGCGGTCGCCGCCGTGGGCGTTTTTGCCCAGGGCGAGGGTGCCGTGGCGGGCGGCGCAGGCGGTGATCTGGGACAGGTGGTGTTCGAAGCTCTCGGGAGGATGCGGCCAGGACAGTCCCATGCTGGTGAGCGCGGCGATGCGGTCGGCCGGCAGCGCGTCCGCGGCGTACAGGGAGCGTTGCTGGCCGATCCACTGGCCCAGAGCCAGGCCGTTGCTGGTGACGTGTTCGCTGGGGACATTCAGGTGACCGTGGCGGGTGCGGAAGGCCTGGGCGGCCTGCAGGCCGTCTTTCCAGAAGGCGTTGTTGGGGGCCTTGTGGGTGCGCAGCTTCAGGGTGCGGGTGACCTCGCCGGCACGGTGCGGGCGCGGTGCGAGGGGCTGGTGTCGTAGACGGCGAGGCCGTTGAAGAAGCGCCAGAAGTCCGAGAACGAGGAGGATTCCATGGCCTGTCGGGTGGACTGGCCGGGTGCGATGTAGACGGGGATGAAGATGGATGCGCACTTGGCCTGGCCCGGGGGTTTGCGCAGAGCCCGGCCGATGCTCTGGGCGATGTGGTTGGGGCTGCGGCGCGGATCGGCTATCAGGATGCCGTCGGTGTCGGGGGCGTCGACACCTTCGCTCAGCACGCGGACGCTGGCGAGCACGGCGCAGTCGTGACTGCCGGCGGTGCTCCCTTGGGTGTGGGTGGAGAAGTGCTCGAACTCGTGGAAGATCTGCTGGCGTCGCCAGGGCGCCTGGTGGCAGTGCAGGGCCTGTGCCCAGGGGTTGCGGATGCCGGTGCGGTCGGCGAGCACGTCGGCGGTCTCGGGCAGAGAGGCGGCGAAGCCGCGGGCGGCAGCGATCCGGCCGTGGAAGGACAGCACTCGGCGTGCGTCGTGTTCGGCCATGGACATCAGCAGGGCTGCCTGCATCGCGGCCAGACGCAGCCCGTCCTGATGCGGGGTGGGCAGGGGGTCGTGGAGAATGCCGCGCAGCATGCTGTCGTGGACTTCCGGCACGATGAGCTGGTAGTCGGCGAGGATGCCGCGTTCGATCGCCTGGGCCAGGTCCAGGTTGTAGACGACGGGGCCGTAGATGGTGGGGTCGTCCATCGAGGCGAGTCGTTCGATGCGGGTGCGCGCCTTCGGGTTTTGCGTGGTGCGCCAGTTGCGGGGCGTGGCGGTCATGTAGAGGCGGTGCGCGGCCGGGATGGCGCGGTCGTCGTGAATGAGTGCCCAGCGTTTGTCCCAGTCGCCGCTGGTGCGATGGGCTTCGTCAGCCAGGGCGAAGACCCAGGGCGGCAGCTGTTCGCCGCGGTGGGCCTCAGCGATGGTGGGCAGGGAGGCGTAGGTGGCGAAGACCGCGATGCGTCCTCCCCCGGCGACACGGCGGGCCAGCACCCGGGCACTTCCGGTGAGCAGCAGATGGCCGCGCAGGCTGCGGTCGTGGACACCCGGCAGTGAGCAGACGCCGATGAGCTGGTCGAAGCCGCCGTCGGCCAGCCAGCGAGCCGCCGTCTGGGTCAGGAGTTCCAGGGTCGGGACGAGGACGAGGACGGGGCCGCGCTCAGCGAAGTGCTCCGCGACGCGCTTGCCGATGAGGGTCTTGCCGGTGCCGCAAGCGGCGATGATGGTCGCGGCCGCGTGCCGCGTCCCGCTCAGGGCGTCAACTCCTGCGGCGACGGCTTCTCGTTGGTGGGGACGCAGCTCAACACGGCCCGGCATGTGACGCACTGACTCCCTCCTAGTGAAACTGCGTGCCCGCGGGGCACCTTCACCAGCCTGTTTGCAGTGGAAAGCCTGGCAGCTTTGCCACAGGGTCCGGCCGACACTGACCGAAGCTGCTCTTTCTTTTCTTCGCGCGTGCGTAAGAGGTCGCCTCCGGGACCGGGTGTGCGCCAGATGGGACTGTTTCGTCAGCCCGGGCTGCCTGCCGAGGGGCAGCGGGAGTTAGATGAAGCCGCAGCCAGACACCCCGGAAGGAGCGCCGCCGTGGCGGAGCAGCGAGACGAATGGCTCGGGCGGCGCCGGATGCACCTGCGGCTGCGGTTTCTGCAGGGCGAGTCCACCGGCTCGTACGTGACGCGGCTGGCTGCCCGCAACAACCGCCCTGCGCAAGAGGTACTGCGGAGCATGGGCACCGGCCCCGTGCCGGTCGATCCCCAGTACACCGAGATGTACGTCAGCCGCTACGCGCGCGAGCGGCTGGCCACCCTGGCCGGTTACACCGTGGCCGAGATGCAGGAGCGTCTGATCGGGCTGCGCGACGAATTCCTCATGCCCAAGAACGCCAAGGACGACTGGGAATGGCCCTGGGACGCGCGGGCCGGCTACATCGTGCAGGCCTGCTCCCTGTGTGCGGCGCGCCGCGGTACCCGCTCGCCCGCCTGGCTGATCCTTCCCGACCCCTGGCAGGTGTGCCTGCGCCACCGGCGCTGGACGGACAACTCCCGCAGCACCAGGCACCCTTACATCGATCTTGGCGAGCTCGCGGAAGTCGTGCGCGCGCAGCAGCGCCTGAACCGGATACGCAAACGCCTGGGCCCGGCCGGACGGTGGGTGTTCGCTGACGCCTGTTCCATCCTCGTGCGCTCCGGGTACCTCGAGGACCCGGCAGAAACAAAGCAGTGGGGTGCCCTCGCGACGGAGCTGGGCGAACAGCGAGTGCGGCCGAGCACGGTCCCGTAGATCCGGCCCTTGCGCTGGGCGTATTCGTCGACGCCGACCACGCGGGGCGTGACGACGGGTGGCTCGGGGAGAGAAACGACCAGTCTCAACAGGGTGTTCCGACTGACCGGAGTTCCATACACGTCCGCCATCCGAGCCCCGGCCCGGCCCGCGAGCGAGAGACCGACCGAGATGAGCGTCGATCGCAGCCGTTCCGTTCGTCGGCCGAAGCGACGGGTGAGGCCAGGCACCTGCTCGACGAAGGTCCTGCGTGGACAGGACCCCTCCGCGCAGACGAACCGCCGGACTCTCAACGCCACCACAACGAACTTGCCCGCCGCTGGCAGATCACGGGGAAACCGCTGATAGGAACCGTGTATTCGCTCCGACCGGCGCCCGCACCTCGGGCAGGCCGCCTGCCGGACCGTGCTCCGGGCCTCGACCCGGACGACCGTGTCGGTCACCTCGACCGACTCCACCATCACGTGCTCCACCGAGGAGAACAGCAACTCGTCGAGTTGCGGCCGTACTGCGTTCACGACGTAGCACTGTCGGCCACACTGCCCATGGGCCGGGCGATTTTCAGGCGATCTCAGCCACCATCACGAGAAGATCAACAGTCACTCAGCGTACGCGGCCACAACAAGTGGGCCAGAGCCCGAAAACACCGACATAGCCAACCGTGGAACACCACGTGGCCAACGCCATGCGCAAGCTCTCCGTGTCCTCGCGCAGACAACTCCACTCCTGAGCGCGTCTTTTCGAGGCGTCCTCCGGCGGACCGGGCTGCCCAGCCGCCGGTCCTGCGACACCGGGCCGATGGACCGACCCAGGACACGCGGGCCGGTTCGGGCCGCGGGACCGGTCCGGCCGCGGGCACGTCGCCCGGCCCGGTCGGACGCCCGGTGCCGGCGCGGGTCCTGCGAGCGCGTCGTGCAGCAGCACACACTGGCCGATGGAGACGAGCCGGTCCTCGGCTGCCGTGCACGATGGGCAGGGGCCTGAGTCCGGGGGTCGGCCGCCCGTGGTTCATCGCCATGGCCGGTGCCACCCGTTCGGGATGCTCCGGTGCGCCGAGGACGCCGATCAGCACGCCCTCGGCTCTGCCGGGCCCGATGTGGTCCATGACGGGGGGGCTCCTCGTCCGTCCGGGAGATGCCGGTGGGCCCCGTAGCAGTCCATGAGGCGGCGGATGTTCGGCGGCTCGTCGTGACGTGCTGGTCGGTCTTCGTGAGGCGCGTGGGCGCCGTGGTGCGGTTGCTGAGGAGTCGCCTCCGGGAGGGGTCAGGACGTGTGCGCGCAAGGGGTGGCCGTCCGTGCGGGCGTACTCGACGCTCGCGGACGTACCGGCGTGCCGGGGCTGGTCCGTGGTGACGACGCGCATCCCGTCGCCGGACCTCTCGCTCTCGGGGAACTCGGTGCGGAGAAGGGCCTGAGGGGTGATCAGACGCACACCGGACGCGAGGCGGCGTGCACCTGACGGAGTGTCACCCGGCCACCGGCAGCAGTTCGTCGAGTGTGTAGTTGAAGTCGCGTCCGCCACGGTGCAGCCGGTCCAGCACAAGCGTGACACCGGTACTTCCATGGGCGAAGTCATTGCTGTGACGGAGGAGCCCGCGCCCAGGGAAGGCGATCCCCTCGGGCTGTCGGCAGGCGAGTACGGTGAGGGATCGGGCCAGATCCGCGGCCAGCTCCCCGTATTGTGGGTCATTCAGCAGATCTCGACAGTCCAGTGCGAAATTGACAAGCCCGGCCATCCCCCCGAAAAGCCCTGTCTCGGGCGTCATTTTGCGTACTGCACCGGCAGTGACGTCAGCGAGGACATCGCGCAGCCCCGGGTCTTCGGTGACACGGCAGAACCTGGCGACCACGCCGCCGAAGCCGGCGGATCCACGCTCCCAGTACGGTTCGCGCCGCTCGGAGCGGTTCAGCCTCACCCGGCCGATGTCGTGGTCCAGGGCCCTGCGGGCGGCAAGCATGAAGTGCCGGTCACCCGTGGCGAAGTGGAGGTAGAGCAGGAATGCGGCCACCCCCGAGGATCCGTGCGCGTACCCGAACGACCGGGTCCGTGTGCCTGCCTCGGGCCACCAGAGACCGAGACCGCTGTCGGATGCCCTGCCGACCAGGGTGGTGCCGAGGCGTGCTGCCGCCTCCAGGAACTCGGCCTGCCCGGTTCGGTGCCACGCGGCGAGACTTGCCAGCCCCAGACCGGCCGCACCGTCCGACACCTTCGCCGGAAGGTCTCCGGGAGCAGCGAGGTTGGCCCGGCTGATCAGGTCGAGACCCTGATCGCTTTCCCCGATGTCCAGCAGCGTCCACCCCACTCCGGCGAGTCCCGGGTAGAGCCCAGGAGGCAGCCTGTCGAGCCCCGCCGCGTGGGCGTCCATCCATTGCCGTAGCGATGGGTGCACACGCCCTGTGATCGTATGCAGTCCACGAGCGACACCGGCGGCTCCGTGAGCCACCGGCCACGGACTGCGCGCGTACATCTCAGGCGAGGAAGGGAACGGCCGGTCGGAACGATCCGGCGTCAGCGTGCTCTCGATGAACTGAACCGCTTGTTCGACCACGAGCCCGAGGTTCTGCGGCTCGGGGCTGTCCTCGGGCAGCTCCAGCCCGGCCAGGAGGTCACCGAGCGGGTACCGCAGCAGAGCCGCGGCGCGCCGGGCCGAGCGGACCACGGCGTGGGGGTCCACATCGCGCAGTGCGCCGTGCGGAGTGATCAGGGCCAGCTCGGCTGATGCGACACCGAACATGTCGAAACGCCGCGGATCGTCCCATGCCGTCGACTGTGGCGGCGGGCGGAACCCGGGCTCGGCGGGACACGTGCCGGTCCATTCGTGAAATGGTCTGCTGGATCCGAAGCCCACCAGGCGAACCGCGAGGGACTTCGGGTCGACGAGCACGTCGGACGACGACAGATTCCCGTGGAAGACACCTTCCCTGTGCACTGCGGCAACGCTCGCCCGCAGGTTGGCCGAGATGGTTCGGATCTGATGTCGATAGAGCGAGAGGTCTTCGTCGCGTGGGCTGCTTCGCGTCAACGGGGATCTTTCCGCGGCGAAGTCAGCCAGGGACACCGCTTCGATGTTCTCCCGGGCCAGAAACAGATGCTCGTGGTGCTCGAACAAGTCGAACGGCTCAGGTCCGACGCCCGAGTCGCGCAGCCTGGTCAAGGTGTCGAACTCACGGCGCAGCCGCGCCGGACCATCGACTCCGTCTCCATCGAATGCGGTGCGCGGCCGCGACTCCTTGAGCAGGACGGTGGCCGGGCGGTCCGCATGACGGGCGGCATAGACTCCGCCACAGCCGCTGTGCCGCACCGCCGCAGTGACCACATAGCCGTGTATCTGCCGTGAGACCGGCCCCTTCCGCGGCGCGGGGAGGAGTTCCCGCACCCACGGCGGTCTGCGGTACACGGGAAGTCGCTCGTCCGCCCATTCCTGACCGTCTGGGCCGTGCAGTACGACGGCGGACGTGCCGTCGGGGCGGGTCCGGTGCTGCCCGGAGAACTCGCCGTAGCGGTAGAACAGACACTTGGAGTCCCGATAACGGCGATCGGTGAGAACCCGCGGACCGGCGAACCCGTCGAGGAGATGGTGGAGGCGCTCAAGGAGTTCGAGGCAGTGGTCGGCGCCGGTCGGGTAGATGACGGCGATCTTGCCGACCTGGCCGGGCGGCCACCAAGGGGACGCTGCCGCGAGGACGAGAGAAGTGTCCCGCAGGACTTTGAAGTGGAACGCGTCACGCACGAACTCCGCCAGCAGGATGTCCAGTACGGGCACAGCCTGCTCGGCCATGACCGAGACATGAATCTTCCACCCATGCGGGGGTACCGGCACATCGACAGGCCGGCAGGAGACCCAAGGTCCGCGCTTCGACACCGTCTGCCCCACCGGCCCAAGGGCGCCCACCTGCCGTTCGAGGTCACCGAGCGGAGGGTGGCGGCCGATGTCGTCGAAGAACCGGGGGTCCGCGAGCGTGAAGCCTTGGAGGAGCCGATGAGTGTTCATGCGACCGGAGACGGGTCGGCGGCCACAGAATCCACTGCGGCCAGAATCGGGTGAGTGAGGGACGCCGTGCCGAGCGCCAGCCGGTGGAAGAATGCGAGAACACCAGCGGCGCCGGTGGCGTAGTCGTTGCTCAAGCGCGTCAACGTCGGGCCGGGGAACGCGGGGCCGTCCACGGTGGGCACCGTCATTTCGGCGAGCTTTCGGGCAACCTCGGCCACCAGTGGGTCGTAGCTCGTGTCCCCGGAGACGTCGCGGCAGTCCAACAGCGCGAGGCCGAGCCCGGAAAGCCCGTTGTCGATGCCGACCAGCAGCGGGTGTGCCGCGGCGGCAGCCGCACCGATCTCGAGGCACTGCTGGAGCATCCGCTCGTCGGAGACGAGCGCCGCGTAGCGGACGCCCACGGCCAGCGCACCCGCACCACCGGTCAGGAGGGAAGCGGCCGCCGGCCGGTCCCGGTCCGGCCCGAGCCACCCCTGAAGCATCGTCCGGGCATGGTGCAGCCCAGCGTCGAGATAGGACGCGTCGGCGAACCTGTGGTGGGCGAGCAGCAGGGCGGAGGCGGTACTCACGCCGGGGACTTCGGCGCGGAGTCCGTCGCACGTACGCCGGACGAGGTCCGGCGCGGCAGCCTCGGTGAAGCCGTCGGCCGCCAGCTTGAGGTGCAGCGCCGCGAGTTCCGCGGCCGTGGAGGCAGGCATACGGCCGGCGGCGGACAACGGCTCCGTGAGCGACAGCAGGGTCTCCCACTGGTGGGAGTCCGCCAGCTCCGACATGGACCAGACCAGCCCGGCCGCGCCGTCGCGCAGACCCTGTTTCCGCACACCGAACGTGCCCGCGTGCCTGATGGTCCAGCGGATCCACTCCGGGGGGATCTCAGCTCCGCACTGGGCGAGCACCCACAGAACGCCTGCCGATCCGTGTCCCAGCGAGGCACCCGGTCCCGCGTACGCCAGAGGTCCGGGGAACAGGCGGTCCGGTGACGAGCCGTCGGCGCTGCGGATGATCTGGGCTGCGACGGCCTCGTGGGACGGCATCACGACGTCCGGCCGACGGGCAGACCGGTTCTGCCGCTCACCCGAGAGGTGGTCGAGCAGCGCGCGCAACGTGGCGAACCAGGTCGCGCGGTCCTCCTCGCCGGGTTCGTCCGTCCGCAGCAGTTCCGCGATCGCGTCGACCGCCCGTTCCGGAATCTCGAACAGATCCGCTACGCCGCGGAAAACCCTGACCATGGCCTCGACATCGATCTCGCCGAGATTCTGGACCATGGCGAAGCTGGCCAGAACCACCCTTCCGAATGCGAAGAGATCGGAAGCGACCATCGCCTGTCGATCACGCGGAGTCCATTTCGGCGCATATCCAGGGGTACGGCCGTGCGCCGGACGTTCCCCGGCCTTTCCGACTGCCAACTCGAAATCGATCAGAACCGGTCTCACGGGACCGTTGCCCTCGGTCTTCAGCAGGATGTTCGCCGGTGTGATGTCGCCGTGCACTATGCCGCTCTCGTGCATCCTCGTCAGCACTTCGAGCAAGGACACCATGGTCCGGCACACCAGACGGGCGTAAGCGACTGGATTCGAGGGCCCAGATCCGTACCCATGGTAGAGCAGATTTCTGCGCTCGATGAGAACCGCCAGCGGAACACCCTCGATTTTGTTCTCGACCGTCACGACACCCTCGGGCAACTCCTGGAGTGCGAGAGCGCGTGGGCAGTCGAAGGCCCCGTCGATTTCGGAGCGCAGTGCGTGATCGTGGCGACGCAGAGTCTCAGCATCCGCCGATTCCGCAGCGCTTGTGCGAATACCGCGCCGGGAAAATTTGACGACCACATGCTCGCCCGTGCGCAGGTCGACTCCGGAGAACACCGCGCCGGCCGTACTCTCGGCGAGTCTTTCGGAGATCCTCACACCGAGCTCTTCTGCCGCTGCCTCCACCGGCGGTGGCGCAGAATCGGAAGAATGGCGATGGATGATCGATCCACGGGCGAGCGGGACCGATCCCGGTGGCAGAGGACCCCGGAAGGATGTGAGGGACTCGCGGAGAGCGCCGAGGTCCGACCTGCTGGAGCCGTCGGGACGGAGCGCGATGAAGCGGCCGGCACAAGCCGCTGTGGCAGCCCGGGAGTTGACCCAACGGAGCGCATCGGGGGAGTTGGCGAACACGAACGGAACACCGTGTGCATGTGCCCAGCGAAGTGTGTGACGCAGAACCTGTGGTGCAGAGTCCTCGTCAGAAGCTATGCAAAGATCAGTTGACTCGGGGGTGGTCAAGCAATTGAATGCCATGTGGGACGACCCCAGAAACACCCCTTGCCGATATCGAGGGAATTCCCCGATGACCGACGCGGCGACGCTTCGGTATATTTCATCGGATCCCCACAGAACATCCTCTGAGTACCAAGGGTCGTCCATGAAGGGGGAAAGCACCGTCATGATTCCTCCGCCACGGCTGATTCCCCGCACCAATATGCGGGGAATCAGCCTTCAGAGCCTTATACGCAGGCGCCGGTGGAGCAGTGGACCATTCCCTGGTCACTGATGTCCGAGATGGCAAGGCCACTCAGAAATGCCAGCTCTTCCTCGATGTCGAGCTGTTCGATCTCTGCGGTGGTCATGAGCTCTCCTTCTTTCTTCTCCGGCTGGAATCCCGCCCGTGCCTTACTTCGCCGCACAGGGAAATGAGCAGCAGGCGGGATTGTCTCCTGTATGGAGACGAAGAGATCGTATTCAGCTCCTGCGGAACAAGTCAAGGGCAATTATCTCTTTACTCGGACGGGTGTGGCGGGTGATTATGAGGGCAGCGAAAGTCGGAGAAGACGAGGAGTTGAAGTGGCTGACGTAGTGGTGATTGGCTCTGGGAGCGCGGCGCTCGCGGCGACACTTTCACTTGCACGAATGAACATCGACGTCATGGTCGTCTCCGCAGGAAACCGGAGAAACGAGGTGTCCGAAAGCATGCATGGCTATCTCGGCCACGACGGGGCCTCTCCTGGGAGCTTCTATTCGTCCGCACTCGATCAGCTGACTCGTTATCCGACAGTCTCCATCAGGTCTGCGGAGATCACTGGGGCCGACGGCACGCTGGACCGATTTGTCGCACGGTCCGCCGACGCCGAATTCAGCGCCCGCCGGCTCCTCGTCGCCACCGGAGTCGAAGATCTCTTGCCCGCCATCGACGGGTTGGCCGGTCAGTGGGGAACAGGCGTCCTGCACTGCGTCTACTGCCATGGATGGGAGGTCCGGGGGCGATCTGTCGCAGTACTCGCGAGCGATGGCCGACTGCCGGTGGGTGTGGCGATGCGGCTCGCATGGCTGGGCTGCGAGGTCACGCTGTTCACCGACTCCGACGAGCCGATCGCTCCGCACACCGCCAAGGCGCTCCGCGCGCTCGAGATCGCGACTCGCTCCGGCCGGATCGTCTCCGTGACCGCCGCACGGGGGACGCAACTGGTGCACACCGCGGCAGGCAGCCACCCGGTCGATGTGACGTTCGTACAGCCGGTGCCCAGGCCGCGCGCGGAACTGGCGGTCTCCTTGGGCTGCGAGCTGACCAGCGACGGCCGTGTCAAGGTCGATGCCCAGGGGCGGACGACGGTCACCGGCGTCTACGCGGCCGGTGACGTGGCCCGCGTGGACGACCACCCGCCCGCGGGGAACGTCACCGCGGCGGCCACTGCGGGCTACCACACGGGAATCGCCGTGTTCAACGACATCTGGGACGCTGACACCCAACGGAGAATCAACCAGGACGGATGACACGGTCATCGCCCTCCGGCGCCAGTGGTGAGCGCCCCCAGCTCCCGGAGCCGGTGAACGAGCGAGAGCGGCAAGGCCGACGGTATCTGTCGGCCCACCGCTCGTCCGATCTCCTCTCGCCCCGCCTCGACCAGTTCGTCCTCCGCCAGACCACCGGCGAGCCCCCACACCAGGACCGCGGTCCAGGGAACCTGGTAGGACCTGCGGCCGTCGGACATGGCCCACCGCGCGTCGTACTTCAGCAAGTACCAGTGACGGTCGCGGCGGTAGGCGTTGCGCGGCGCCTCGAACCGCGGGAGCCGAAGGTGAACGGTGGCCGGCTCCCAGACGGTCACGTTCGCGACGGCAAGCAGTTGCTGGCTGATCTCGATACGGCGGAGCACGGCCGAGGGCGTCTGCGTGTCACCGGAGTCCAGGAGGGCGAAGAGCCCCTGACGGTAGGCCGGGTTCCGGCTCAGCACCGAACCGACTCTCTGCACATTCCATTTCTGCCCGAAGAACGTGTCCCCGAGCGCCGAACACAGGGCGTCCATGCCGAAATGGAGCATCGTGCCACTCGAATGCAGAGCGCTGCGGACGTCTCCGATCTCCAGAAACCCCAGCGCATCCTCGAGTGTGTTGTTCGCGAGCAATGTGGCTCTGGACACTCGAATTCTGGTGGCCGACTCCGCGACCGACCGGCACCGAGCCAGCAACGACCGCAGACCAGCCGAATCGCGCAGAACCCTCGGGCTCGACATCAGCCGACAGAAGAGTTCCAGTGCGTCGTTCGCGCGGTAGAGCTGCGATACATCGGATTCCAGGACCTGGTACGAGCCCAGGCTCTCGATCAGTGCCAGGGCTTCGGAGAGTCGCAAGTGCTCGACGTCCACCCGCCGTTCACCGGAGTACTCTCCCGCACTGGCACCGGGCAGCGAATCTGCCTCGCCTGTGAACGTCAGCAGATCGACGTCGGAGCGCGTGGTCCCGTAGCCCGCGGCGAGGCTTCCGATGAGAAGACACGAGTCGATGCCGGGGCCGCGAGCCGCCAGGATCTTCCCGGCGACAGCGAGGTGTTCTGCCACGAGCTCATTGCGCCAGTCTTCATCCTGGTCCATGGGTACTTCCTTGCAGAGGGGACTCGAGACGCTGCCCGGCCGAGCGCCGCAGAGCAGCACGGACCAGGGACGGGACGACGGACGCGACAAGCAGGAACAACAAGGCCATGACTGTCCAGCCCAGCCCGGCGTGTGCCAGAGGCAGGGCGGCGAACACAGTGGGCGCGACGATTCCCGACACGGCCATCCCGGTGCTCACAAACCCCTGGTACTGCCCCTGGGCCGATTCGGGTGCCACGTCGCTGGTGATGAAGAACTGTGCCGAGGTGATGCCCAGGCCGCCCACCAGGTTCAAGAGCACCGCGGTCAGGAGCAGCGCGGCGGCGACCGGTGTCGGGCCGGTCGATGTCCATGAGAACAGAAGACATGCGGCCGACAGCAGCGCGCCGCCGACCACGGTCATCCGTATGGCGCTTCCGAGGGTCTTGGCCCGGCGAGCCAACGGGACCTGGAGCAGGAGGTGCCCAGCGGTGTTGACGATGAACGCCGCCGAGATGAACTCATGAGGCAGGGAAGTGTATTTGACCGCCCAGATGGGGAGGGCGAAGGCGACTGCGTAGTTGTAGGCCCCCAGCAGGCTGAACGCCGCGGTGATGCCCAGGAAGGGCACATCCTTCAGGACTTCCACGGCTGAGGTGCCGGCGGTTCTCGGCGGCACCTTCTGCGCCGGCAGGCGCAGGTACATGAGGGCGGCCAGCGCGAAGGTGAGCGCGTCGGCCAGGATCGCGATCCTGTACGCGGCCGGGGAGTCGACCGAGAGCGCGATGGTGGAAAGAGCCGAGCCGGTGGTGAGTCCCATCGCCAGGCACGTCCGCAGGACCGCTCGTACCTCGGTCCGTTCGGCGGCACCCGGTATGACGTTCGCGACCACTGCGGCCGCGATGCCCGAGACCCCCCGATCGAGGGCCCTGATCACGGAGACCGTGACGGTGAACTGCCAGAAGTTGGTGACGGCCAGATAGAGCGGGATCACGGCGGCGGTTCCGAGCAACAGGACGATCAGTACGTTCCGTGCGCCGAACCGGTCCGCGACGACCCCGAACGGTACGCCGGCCAGCGCGCCGGCCAGTGCGCCGATCCCGAGTCCGGCCGCCAGGTCGGCCGGGGCCAGACCGACCACGGTGGCGAAGTACAGAGCACTCAACGGCAGAAACAGGCCGCTGCCCAGCGAGTTGACCAGAACAGCGGCACACATGATCCGGGCAGTCGGGTGCACAGACCCCAGGCGGCGGATCGGAAGAATCAGTGCCGCGAAGTTCCGAAATCTCACACGTATTCCCCCTTGGCTGATTCTCGGAACAGGCAGAGGGAATTTCATCCCGCTGCTCTTCGGCCTGAAGCCACTGCGCGCGTTTCTGCTGTGCGCACTGTTGCCGGCGCCCTACGGCCGGGCAGCGATCGGAGAGCGGCCGTGCGCGACTCATGCTTGATCGAAGACTGGTGAATGTCAAGAAAGATTCCCCGAGGGGTGGCTTCCGGCCAGGGTGACGAGTTCCAGCCAGCATGATGAAACAAGATGTTCATGAAACTCTACATGGCGGCGGGTACAATTCCGGGCGAGTGCGGACCCGGTGTGCTTAGCCGCCGGACGGCGCATGCCTCATCGGCGGTGGAATCGAGAAAATTTTTTCTCTTGACGTGATCCAGTCGTGTGGGGTTGTATCTGATGCCGTGTTCGACGCCCCGGATGGGATTTGTCGGCGGCGATTCCACCTCGATCGCTATGCGAGACATCGGGGACAGTCAGCAATTGGGGGTTTCATGGGTTCTCTTCATGCTGTAGATAGGGCTGCCGATGTATCAACACGCGGGCGCATTGTCAGGACTGTCGGCGAGGCGGGAGCTGAGATCGACGGCACCTGGTACCAGAACTTCAATCTGGTCGAGTTCGATGACGTCCGGTATGTGTTCAGCCATCGCGCCATCTTGACC
The DNA here is from genome assembly GCF_040703595.1 of Streptomyces sp. NPDC007084. Taxonomy (NCBI): domain Bacteria; kingdom Bacillati; phylum Actinomycetota; class Actinomycetes; order Kitasatosporales; family Streptomycetaceae; genus Streptomyces; species Streptomyces sp. NPDC007084. The sequence goes on along the minus strand of NZ_JBEYFY010000065.1, from coordinate 23,145 downwards.
CTGGTGGTGACCGCGGCATGCAACGCAGGCTGCCATTTCTGTTCCAACGAGATCACCTTCACGCCCTCAGGGCCGTTCCTCGAATGGAATGACCGCCTGGCGAGGGTGAAGGACTTCGCCCTGCTGAGCGGTGTCACCAAAGTGGCCTACACCGGAGGCGAGCCCACGCTGCATCCGCAGAAACTGCTGGAACTCGTCGGTGCCATGAGCCCGGGTTTCCGCCGGTCGCGGATTCATACCAACGGGTGGGGTCTGTCGAAGCCCGTGCAGCACAACGGGGTCACCCAAGAGCTGCTGCCGGCGCTCATATCAGCGGGTCTGACGGGAATTTCCGTGAGCGTGGCCCACCATGACACGGAGACCAACAAGCGGGTGATGGCGCTCCCACGCACCTGGGGCGGAATGAGTGACGATGCCCTCGCCGACATAGCCTCGCGGGCTGACGCATCCTTCACACCGCGCCTGAGTTGCGTGATGACACACGATGGCGTATCGAGTGTCGCCGATATGGCGGCATACCTGGAGTGGGGTTACGGCCTGGGCTACCGCCGGTTCATCTTCCGTACCTGCTCGGATATTCCGGACGGGTACAAGAAGCCGACCGACTTCTCCGCCTACAATGATCGCAATACTCGTTCCATCGAGCCGCTCAGCAGCGAGTTCCAGAGCCTTCTGGACGCCGAGCTGGTGTTCAGGCAGCGCAAGTCGGACTCCAAAGTGGATGTCTTCCACTGGCGTGATGCCGTCATCGACCTGGATGAGTCGAGCGAGGAGCTGGACCCCGACGACAAGATCCGGCGTCTGAACGTCATGCCCGACGGTGTCGTCTATACGAGCTGGATCTCCCCCACATCGAACCTGTTCACGGACGACCGTCCGGTCGTTGAACGTTCTGTGGCCAAAGAGAATCTGCCTGTGCTGAACTGAGAGGTGTTCCATGGAACGTGTGGTGTTGATCGGCGCCGGCGGTTTCGGAGAATGTTGGAGGGAGCCGCTGGAGTCGGTGTCCGACCAGCTCACGGTCATAGGCATCGTCGATCCGGATCCCGAGGCCCGTAGCGGCGGACGGCGACATTACGGCCTGGGCCCGGATGCCGCCGTCGCTGAACTGGAGGACGAGCTGTCGGCATGGAAGCCGACCATAGTGATCGACTCCAGCCCCTTCCCGCACCGATCGGGCAACGTCGGCAAGGCGTTCGCGGCGGGAGCCGACGTGCTGGCGGCCAAGCCCCTGGGGGTGTCACTCGAACAGGCCCGGCACATGGTCACCGCGGCCGCGTCCGCACGGCGAGAGCTGGTGGTGGCCCAGCAGATGCGCTACTTCCCGTGCTTCCTCGCGCTACGTGACCTGATCACCGGCGGCCGACTGGGGCGGCTGCGCGCTGTGCGCATCCGCATGGCCCTCGACGGGCGCGGCTGGGAGCCCGGCACGCACTGGCGACTCGGCCTGGAGCAGCCGCTGCTCCACGAAGCCGGCATCCACCACTTCGATCTCATGCGCTGGGTCCTCTCCAGTGAACTCACCCTGGGCAGCCTGGTGTCCTGGAACCCGCCCTGGAGCCCCTTCACCGGTGACGCCACCGTCACCGGGCTGCTGCGCACGGCGGAGAACGTCCCGGTCGTCTACGAGGCCACGTTCGCCCCGGCGGAGGACGCGGAGGGCGTGCGGTTCGACTCCGGCTGGGAGATCGTCACCGACCAGGCAACAGTGCGGGTGGACAACGGAGGACTGTTCCTGGACGGCCGGCCCGTCGAGGGCGTCGCCGTCCAGGACGAGCCGGTCCCGCTGGAGGTACTCAACACCTCCTTGCTGCACACCTGGCTGACCTGCCGGCAGCAGGGGACCTCACCCCCGTTCACCGGTGAGGACAATCTGCGCAGCATGGCGCTGCTCGACCGAGCCCTTGAGCTGGCCGGAGCCGGCACATGAGCGCCTACGCCGACCTGCACACCCACACCACGGTCACGGACGGCCGCGCCGCTCCGCGCGAGCTGGTGGAGGAGGCCGCCGCACGTCGACTGCCGGTACTGGTCGTCACGGACCATTCGGTGGTCACCTGGGGAGACCTGCCGCAGTACGCGGCATCGCTGGGGGTCGCGATGCCGTTCCCCGGAGTCGAGGTGAGCACCACCCTCGAAGGCCGGCGCCACCACCTGCTGCTCTACGGGCCCGGACTGCTGACTCTGGACCAGGAGCAGAGCGACTGGCTGTTCGCCCCGGTGCGGTACAAGAACGACCAGGCGGAACGCACCCGCCGGGAGCTGATCCGACGCGGCTTCGACCTCCCGGACCTGGACACCGTCCGACGTCAGGAAGTGCCGGGCACGACGCCTACGCCAGAGAAACTGCTCGTCTCCCGGACAGCACTGGCCAGAGCCGTCTCCGCACGCGCGGGCCTTCCCTTCGAGGCCGCCTACGACGTGGTGCGCGACGCCCACGCCGAAGCCGAGGTGCCCGCGTCGCCAGGAGCCCCCCAATACCTCCCCGCACTGGAGGTGCTGGGCCTCGCTCGCGAGGTGGGAGCCGTGACCTCGCTCGCACACCCCCTGTGGCGCTGCCGCACGGAGGAAGACATCTCACAGGCCGTTCTGGACGTCGAACTCCTGGCTGCCCACGGACTCGACGCCGTGGAGTCGCGGTCGTACCATCACCGGCCCCTCGACGACCACAAGGCTCTGCACGACGCCGGCCGCCGCCTGGGCCTGCTCGCCAGCGGCGGATCGGACTATCACGCCAACGGCAGAACCGAACTCGGCGCGGACGGGCTGGACGAACACCGGTTCACCGCCTTCGCGGAGCGCGTCGCCGATCGCACCGGCCGGGAGGCGACCCGTGTCCGATGAACCCCGCCTGTCGGTCAACCAGTTCATGGTCCCGGACACCGACCTGCGCGAACTCGCCGACTGGTGCGCACGTGACGGCCTGGGCGGCATCGGTGTCCTGCGCGACACACTGGACCGGCTGGGAGCGCGAACCGTGCGCGGGATCCTCGACGACGCCGGTCTCGCGGCCACGAGCGTCTGCGTCTTCCTCGGCCTGGTCGCCCCCACCGCCGCGCGGCGGCGGGTTCTGCTCGACGACGCCCGGCGGGCGGCCGACCACGCGACGGAACTGGGAGCCCCGCTCGTCATCGTCCCCGGCGGTCCGAGCCCGGACGTACCCCTTGCCGACGCCCGCGCCCAGTTCGCCACCCAGTTCGCCGACCTGGCACGTCACACCGCCCACGGAGGCGGCCGGCTGCTCCTTGAGCCCCTCCACCCCGCGGCTGTCCACCTCTCGGCGGTGACAAGCCTGGCTGACGCGGTCTCCCTGGTCCGGAGTACGCCCGGGACGGGCCTGCTGCTGGATCTGTGGCACATGTGGACGGACCCCGACTTCAGCGTGATCGCCTCCGACCACGCTCGCGAAGGGGAGATGATCCACGTGTCCGACTGGCCTGCCGAGCCCACGCGGATACACCAGAGGGAAATCCCCGGCAAGGGGATCATGGATCTGCCGACACATGTCGGCGGGCTGATCGCGTCCGGATTCCGGGGCTGGTGGGAGCTGGAGGTCTTCGCCACTGACCCGGCCGCGGGCATGGGAGACGAGTCCCTCTACCAGGAGTCCCTCAAGGGACTGCGTGACGTCCTCGCCCGCGCGTGTTCCGATGAACCCACGACACTCTGAGGAGCCGGCCATCCGTATCGTCATCATCGGCGGCCCCGCCTCCGGCAAGAGCACCCTGACGGACCTGCTCGTCGCCGGCGACCCCGCTATCGAGACCTTCGGCGTGCGGCGCTTCTTCGCGCAGCAGCTGAACCGTGGAACACCCCTGGGGCGTCGAGCACGCCCCTACGTGGAGAGCAACGCGTGGATACCCGATGACATCGTCGTCGAAGGCGTCGCGCAAGAGCTGGACGCCCGCCTTCGCGCGTCCTTCATCCTTGAGGGAATGCCGGGCAACGCCCGCCAGGCCGCCCTCCTGGACGAGGCACTCCTGGACCGAGGTCTGTCCCTCGACGCCGCGGTCCATGTCGACACCCCGACGGAGGTCTGCGTCGAGCGAGCCGGCCGACGGACGGTGTGCCAGAAGTGCGACGGAGGCTCGCACCAGGCCGTCAGCGACGAACGCGGACGATGCCGCGGGTGCGGCACCCCGGTCAGCCGACGCTCCTCCGACCTCGGCGAGAGCTTCGAGCGCCGGGTCCACGCCCACCGGGTCCAGGCCGCCGAGCTGCTCGACTTCTACGCTGCCACATCACGACTTGTCACGGTGCGGGGCAAATCGCCCGCGACCGCGGTCCTTGAGCAGTGCCTGCGCCATCTCGCGCAGCGCCAGACACTCCCCGGACAGGCGAGCGGGGCACACGTATGAACCATGCTCCGCTCCTCAACGTCGGGGTCGTCGGCCTGGGCAAGATCGCGCAGACCCACCATCTGCCCAATCTCGCGTCCCTGCCCGGTTTTCGCGTCTCCCGGGTCTGCGACCTGTCCGAACACGTCGCGCGAAGCGTCGCCCGCAGTCACGGACTGGAGGACCGGGCAGCGACCACGGACTACCGCACGCTGCTCGACGCCGGCCTGGACGCGGTCGTGGTGTCCAACCGCGACCACCTGCCGATCGTGCGGGACTCCTGCGCCGCGGGCATCCCCGTCTTCGTCGAGAAGCCCCTGTGCTGGACACTCACCGACGCACACGCGCTGCGAGAAGTGCAGGAACGCACCGGGACCCCCGTCGTGGTCGGATACATGAAGCGCTATGACGCCGCCGTGGAACGTCTGCTGGCGGAATCCGCCGACATGACCACTCCGTTGTGGGTCCGTGCGCACAACTTCGCAGGAGGCCGTCACCGTCACGAACGGCTCTTCCCGGTGACGAAAGCCCGCCCGGACGAAAACCCGGGAACCGGTGAAGACGATTCCATCGCCGAGCAGATCGCATCAGCCGCGGGAACGAACGAGGACAGCGCGGCGGTGTACCGGCTGATCGCCGAACTGGCCATCCACCACATCAACCTCGTCGGCGCGTTCTACGGTCCGCTGACCGCGACCACCGCGACCGCCCATCGCACCGCCGTCGGCTGGTGCGTGAACATCGGATTCAAGGCAGGTCCCGTCAACGGCACCTTCGAGGTGCTACCGGACTTCGGCAGTGCTCGGGAATGGGACGAGACACTCACCGTCTTCCACCCCGGACAGTCCACGGAACTCGTCTTCGGCTCCCCCTTCCTGTGGCACGAACCCACGCTCATCCGCCGGCGCGGCGCGACCGACTCCGACCACGTGAGCAGCGAGACCCAGGTGGCACGGGAAAGCGCGTTCAGGCGCGAACTGGCGCACTTCCGGCAGGTCGTGAGGAAAGAGAGAGCGCCGCGCACCCCCCTGGGGGAAGCCGTCGCGGACCTTGAGTTCCTGGCCGACGTCATGACGAAACTGACCTTCCTGTGAACGGACGTACGCCGGCACTGCGTGGCGAGAAGGCCCGCTGGCTGCACCAGGCCGTTCAGAACGGGCTGCGGCGACCCAGCGCCGCCTGGTTCTCCTCCGCGACCCCCGACCTGACCTCTCGTGCCACGGCCGGCGCGGCGGTACACCTGGCCCTTGCCTCCCGAGGCCGGGCCCAGCTGCTGTCGGGCCGTTCGCGCGACCAGTTCACACGCGTCTTCCACCAGGACAGGGGACTGCTGCCCGCGCTGATTCTCTTCTGGGACCACCCCACAGGCGCGGAGGCGTGGCACCGCTACCACTGGACGGGCCCGGCGGCCGCACCCACCGCGCCCTACACCAAGGTCGAGCGAGCCGGCCGGACCGTCGACCTCGACCGTGCGCAAGTCCGGCTCGCCCGCGCCACGCTGGACGACATCGCCCACGTTGAAGCCTCGCTCCCCGACCACGACCACCCTCGTTGGTGGGGCGAGCCCCTCCTGAAGAGGGCAACCGCCGACGGCCGCCCGTCGGGGGACACGGCACAGACGCGCCTTGCCGTCTTCTGCGAGGAACTGGGCGCCCTCCTGGGAACCCGAGCGGAGATGTGCCGTGGCACCGGTTGAACAGAGCCGACCCGAGGGGGCTCACCCCCTCGCCGAGGTCGGCGAGACCAGCCTGCACGCGATTCTGGCCGACCGATGGCGCCTTGAACAGGGCGAAATGCGCTTCGCGGCGTACCTGCGCGCCAGAGGCGCCGACGCTCCCGTCACGATGCTGCTGATCGATCTCGACGGCTCCACGGCGGTGCGCCGACTCGGCGTCGGCCCCAAACGCGCCCTCCTCGCCGCGGTCCGCGCCCGCATCGCACGGGTCGCGGACCCGCAGGTCATCCTGGACGCAGGACAGAGGGACAAGACCTACGTCGTCATCCAGGCTGAACACAGCGCCCGAGCACGCGAGGTGGCCGAACGCGTCCGCAGGGAGATCGCTGCCGCACCGGTCTCCATCGGCCCTCGTCACGCGCCCGTCTCCATCACCGCCAGTGTCGGCGTCGCGGTGCTGCCCGGCTCCTGTTCCGCCGACGCTGCCTGGGAGCGCGCCCGAGACGCCGTGGTGATCGCCAAACAGAAACGCGACAGTGTTCATGTCGCGGAGGGAGGAGCAAGCGGACTGAGTCCCGAACTCCGCCGCGGGCTGGACCTCTTGAGCGAGAAACGCGGCCCCCTTCACTACTGGGCCGTCGAGCGCGCGACGGACATCCGCGCAGCCCTGTCCGGCCTGACCGTCCCGGTGCCCGGGATCCCCCGGCCCGCCCAGGACGTGTTCACGTTGCTCGTGTCCACGGCCGTGGCCGAGTCGGTACTCCGGTCCTGGCGCACGGAGGGCTTCGACGTCACCGTCACCGGGCTGGACCAGCGTCCCGATCCGGCCGCGTTCGACTTCGTCACACCGGGCCCGGCGAACCGCTGGCTCGTGATGCGACGCGGGAACCGCGGCGCCGCCTCACCCTACGACCACGACCGCTCTGTCGCCGAGATACACCACGCCATCACCGGTGACGCCCTTGCTGCCCCCACCATGCCTGCGCCGCTCCTGGGCCCGTGGGCCGGGCACGCACTGCGCCGCACAGCGGCCCCCGGCCGACGCGGCACGGAATCACTGCTGTCCGAGGCCCTCGCCCTGGGTATCCAACACCGAAAGATCTGGACGGGAGACCATGCACTCGCACGACACCGGTGACCTCCTTCAAGAGACGCGGGAGAAGAACATCGAGCGGATACTCCGCGACGGTGTCAGGATCAGGGAAGGCCAGGCACACATCGCGAAGCTGCTCGACCAAGGGAAGATCGAATTCCCGGCCACCGCCGTCATGGTGGACCTGGACGGCTCCGCCACCGTTCGCCGGGCCGGCATCGAAGCCAAGGTGGAGCTCGTCCTCTCCGCGCGTGACCGCATCCGCGAAGCCCTGCCCGATGACGCCGTGCTCCTGGACAGCGGAACACGGGACGAAACCCATGTCGTGCTCCCGGGACAGGCGGCGGGCGCGGGTGCCGTGACCGCCGAGAACGTACGCCGTGCGATTGCGGCACAACCGTTCTCGCTGACCCGCGTTCCCCGGCCGGTGGCCATCACCGCGAGTGTCGGACATGCCGTTGCCGCGTCCGCCACGGCGGCGCGGACGCTGCTGGCGGACGCCCGAGAGGCACAGTTCCAAGCCAAGGTAGAACGAAACACGGTGCGTCAATGGACCGGGACACCGGCCACCGAACCCTTCACCATGCCCTCCCCGGTCGTGACATACCTGTCAGAACACGGCGCGTCATGGGACAGCGTCACGACCGTCGGACTGGATGCTCTCGAAGAGAAGCTGGGAGGGCTGTGGCACTGGTGCGTGGACCAGGGCGCCGACCAGGGCACACCCACACGGTGGGATGCGATCGACTCCAGCGGCGTGGAAGCACGAGAAGTGCTCTACTTCCGGCGCCTGCACGAGAGCGTCGTGTTCGAAGCCCTCACCACCAGGTCCTTCCCCCGAGGCCATGGATACCGGATACAGGTGGACACGGCCCCCGCCGGCAACGCGGTGCACACCGCCCAGTATCTGCCCGGCCAGTGGGTGTCCGCCGTCCCGGATCCGACAGCACCTGCCCACGGCCCGGCACTCGCCCGGGTCGCGGCCGCCCGCTGGACCACCGCGGGCGCGTCCGGCAAGGACACCACCGAGGTGGCACTGCCCTGGTCACCTTCTCGCGCGGCCCGGCTGCACAAGCTTCAGGTCAAACACGGCCTTTCAGCCCAAGACCTGCTGGTCGAGGCCAGTGTGCTCGCCGCCGACAGGGCCGCACTGGGGCTGGTCGCCCCATGACCGGGAAAAGGTCGGTCGTCTTCGACGTCGACGACACCCTCGTCAACACATTCTCCACTGGTGTGCGCAAGTGCGCCCGAAGCGCCTCCCTCCTCGGTCTCCGAGCCCCGTCGGCAGCAGAGATCGCCCGCTCGTACGGCCGTGTCGACTTCCTCACCTGCGTCCAGACGTGGCATCCAGGAGTGGACCTCGACCTCTACAGCAGAACGTACGACTCACTGGCCGACGAGATCCCCGTTGAACCACTCTGCGACTTCGCTCACGTCGTCGACGAGGCGCGATCGGCCGGCTTGGCGGTCGGCGTGCTGTCCAACGGCCCCGGAGCCAAGACGATCCGCAAACTCGCGGCCATGGGAGTGACGCCCGAACACCTGGACTTCGTCGAGCACGCCCACACGAGTCCCACGCCGAAGCCGGCACCCGAGGCGTTCACCCGCCTGGCGAGACGGTACGAGCTGTCGCCCTCGCACACCTGGTACGTTTCCGACAGCCCGGCGGACTGGCACGGAGCCGAAGCAGCCGGATGGCAGAGCGTCGCCGTGGCACGGAGCGGTCCGTTCGGCAAACCGCCCGGCGCGGCACGTCTCACGGTTCCCTCCGTGGACCGTCTGGACCGGCTGCTGCCGGTCATCGCCCGTGTGCCCGCCTCCACTTCCGCGGCACCGGCGGCCTTCAGCCTGGACGTGGGCTTCACCCTGGTCGAGCATCTGCGGGCACCGGGGACGCTCATCGGAGAACTCGCCGTGCAGCGCGGCCAAAGCATGACCGACGACCGGATCGACGCGGCGCTCGACGACGCCCGCCACCTGCTCGCGGATCCCGCCTCGGTATGGTCCACCGACCATGCCATCGACGGGGCGCTCCACGCGTACTATCGCGCCGCACTGGCGGCCCTGGGCTTCCCGGACGGCTACGAGGACGTGGTCGTCCGCCACTACACGGCTCCGGAGAACTGGGTCCTGAAACCAGGAGCGGCGGAACTCGTCCGACGCCTGCACCGGAGTGGGCTGCCCGTGGGGGCGCTGGGCAACTGGCAGAGCAACCTGCCTCTTGTGCTGCGGCGCGTGGGGCTCCTCGACTCACTGGTCTGCGCGGTGTCCTCCGCGGACGCCGGTGCCGGAAAGCCCTCGGCTGCCGCGTTCTCCGCGGTCGCCGCCGCTCTCGGCGTCGATGTCCGTGAAGTCGTGCACATCGGGGACGACGTGAACACCGATGTCGAAGGCGCCCTTCGAGCGGGCGCCAGAGCAGCCTGGCTCCCGTACGGCCTTTCCGAGGAGGAGACATGCCGCACCGTGACGGCCCTCGTATGAACCCGAGAAGCACCGATGTCACCGTCTACGGCGAGACCTCTCTGCACGTGGTGACCTCAGCCCGGCCCGCGGCGGACGTGGGCTTCGGAACCGTCGAACTCGCCATCGGCGGACCCGCGGCCGTCGTCGCGGCGCAACTCGCGGCACTCGGCAACACGCCCACCCTCGTGTCCCAGGTCGGCGTCGATCCGGCGGGCGACTTCCTCCGTACGGCGCTTGAAACAGCAGGGGTCGACTGCCGGTTCGTGCGAAGCGCCGGTCGCACCGGACGCATCGTGGCCGGCGTCGCGGACGGGCAGGTCGAACTCGCCGCGGACTCGGCGGCCGACGCCCTGATCGGTCCGGAAAACCTGCCCCTGCCGACGACCGGACTCGTCTATGTCACAGGATTTCCTGCGCTCGTTCCCGTGATCAAGGAACTGTCCAGCAACGGGCACCGCATGGTCGTCGACGTCGGGTACATCCCGTTTCTTTCTCAACCCGACCGCCTGGCCGCCCATATCACTGATATCGCAGACGCTGTCGACACCGCGGTGGTGAGCGGAGCGAGTCTCTCCGCCACCGTCAGAGAGAGCATTCAGGAGCTGTGCCTGGCTGAAGGTGCCTCGACTGTACTGACCACCCTCGCGGACCATGGGGTCATGGTGACGACGGCGAACGGTACGGAGCATCTTCCCGCCGTACCGGCCGACGTGGTCGACCCCCTCTGCGCGGGCGATGCCTTCGTGGCGGGATTCATGAGCCGCCGCGCCGCGGGAGACGACGTCATCTCAGCCGCCGCCTACGCGCAGTACGTGGCGGCGGCGAAGGTCCAGATGTTCGGCAGCCTGCCGCGGCTGTCCGATGTCGAAGAGCTGAGGAAATGACCACCTGGCTGCATCGCACCGTCGACGACCGGGGGCGGCTCCTCAGCGAGGAAGCCGCAATCCCCTGGATCGAACGCCGACTTGTCCTGGACATCCACGCGCGCTACTACCACGACATCGGCGTGGAGGCCCACCCTCCCGCTCTCGATCAACTCGACGGACCACACGTCCTGCGTACGCCCCACTGCCGGCAGGGAGAGCGACGACTCGGCCTGACCGGAGACGTGCGGGAGTGGGTCCACGACACGAAGGGGCGGACATGGGAAGAGTTCCGCTCGGAGGCCCTGCGGCGGCTGAACGCCGTCGTATGGCCGACTCGACGCCACCTGGGCTGCTTTCACCGGCGCGGCAAAGCGAGATTCGATCTCGCCTTCTCGCTCGTCGCCGAGATGGCGAGTCTCGCTCCGGACGGAACAGCGGGCGTTCATGTCCTTACCCGTCGGCCGCAGCTTCCGGAGTCCCTGACTTGGTGGTGGGCAGACCACGGCTGGGAGGTGTCGGCGACCAAGGCACCGCGCATACTGGTGGCCACCCACTCCCGTCGCGTGGTCGGCGCTGTCCGAACGGACGGTACGCTGGCCGGCCCCAAGGGACCGGTGGACGTGGCCCAGGCATGGCGACTCGGCACCTCTCTCGCGACCTTGGCGCGCAGAGCTGTCGAGCAGCACGGGGAGGGATGGTCCGCCGGACCGGGCCGGAGCGCAGGAGCAGACGGCCTTGGGGCGCCGCCCGCGGCGCCGTCCGCGCCGTCCGCTCCGACCTCGTCCACGCACCTCTGACGCCGGGGGAAGGGCGGTCACAGGAACAGCCGGTACAGGTAGTAGTCGATGGCGGCGGCGGCCTGCTCGGGCGTGCGCAGGCCGAGGACGATGGGAGGCCCCTGCGAGTCGGCGAGCCCGAAGAGGAGTTGGGCCTCCAGGTCGGGGTCGCGGTCCGGGGCGATGTCGCCGGCTTCTTGGGCCGCGCGGACGAGGCCGGCGAGCACCGCTTCTGCGGCCTTCAACATTTTCGTCGAGACTAAAACGGAGAACAAGGCAACGTTCACAGAACGCATGTCCATCGTTCCCGTTGATATGGATTCTGATCTCGGTGCCGTTTCGCTGGAGTACTGGGATACCCCCTGTACCCCCGACTGTGATGCCACCTACTCCACGAATTGGAGTGACGCAACGTGGACGGGCCTGCTCGACAAGCATTGGGCAAGTGCGACGAAGGCCAACACATGGACGGCGCCGACAGATAGCACTTCCCAGGCGTTCGACCGTGGCGTGTTCTTGAGCTTCAAGGCTGACAGCCCCGAATGGCAGGGCGTCGTTCCGGTCGACAAGCCAGAGGTGGCCCTGTTCGACCAGATCCGGTGTGACAACGGGGTATCAGTCCCGAACTCAACCGGCTGCATTTTTTATAAGCATATCCCGACGTTCACACTGAACGACGCGAAGTACCCTGCCGCGGCCGCCTACTACTGGCTGCTGCGTGAAGAATTGCCGTCGCACCCGGGTAGCAAGAAATACAACACGCCGCTGCACCGGGAAAGAGACGCGGCGGTGCGAACAGCGAACAGGCGGAAGATTTGTCCCGACTCGTACACGCCCACGACGAAGGCGACACCCGAGGCAACCACAAACAGTCCAGACGGACGGCAGTGCGACGAGTACCCGTTCGCTGCAACGAAGGAAAGCGGCGGTCAGTCCATAACGAACGGAGACGAGTGCGTCCAGCTGTATGCCCAGAAGAGCGACAACGACGGAAAATGGCGCATGTATGCGGACGACGACTATGCGCCGCCAACGTGGAAGGAAGTATGCGGCCGCGCTTCCATGTCTGCAAAGCAAAACGAGGCCGCAGGCCGAGGCCTTTCGTCCTTCTACACGAAGGCACGCATGGCTGACAACGACGGCTTCTACATCGCGGCACCGGATCTGGAGAACTGCCGGCCCGATGAGATTTGCGTAGTCACCCCGTAATTACTGACCCGGTTTGGTAGAGCGGCGGTCCGAGGCATCCGTGCTTTGGACCGCCGTTCTGCCTTACCCCCACCTTACGAATGCCTGACTGTCGCTGGAAAGACGCGGTGTCACGGGATCGGCATAGCCAGGAAGGCGCAATTCCGTCCCCTCGGTCAGGGCGCTGAGGAGGTCTCCAAACATGTGCGAAAGACTGTCCCAAACCTTCACCGGCCCGTCCGTGTCCCCGGCGTGCAGACCGTAGAGCACGTTTCCGAACCCGTCTCCACCACGGTGGTCGATGAGGAGCTTGCCTCCGGTGCTGTCCGTCGCGATCGGCACCCATCGGACATGGAACAAGTACCCGTACACCCCGTCATAGATGTCCCGCAGATCGGGGTCCTCCGACTCGTTCTCGTCGACCCATTCAGCGATCGCTTCCTCTTGCGCTCGCTGACCAGCACACATTCCCGCAGCGTTATGCAAGATGAACCCATTGGGGAGAATGATGCCGGGGCCGTCGTGGCCCCTGGTAGCGGTGACTCCGTCATGACGTTGCAGCCACGCCACCAGATCGGGGTGCAGACGGAACCGACGGTCGGCGATGGCATCGATGTCCACCTGCGCTGCCGGCGGGTTCAAAGCGGCTTGGTCCGCTGGCGCGTTGCCCTCCAACCACTCTTCGAGGCGGTCGAGGACAGCATCGAGGTCGTCACTCATGCGACAACCCTACGATCCGCAGATCCGGATCGCCGTGCACCGACGAATGCTGTTGAAGTCTGCGCGCCCTGTCAGCTGCCGGGCAGCAGCCACAGCTGTGTTCGTCGGCGTGCCTCAGCTGCACATAGGGAGACGGGCTGAGCCGAGCGGGAGTTCCAGGAGCGCGGAAACGTCGGCTAACGATCAGGCAGTGCGGCACAGGCGACGGATGTCCTGGTGGATTGCGGTCATCGGGCCCAGCGCGGCTTCGTCCTTGCTGCTGGTGAGGATCAGTGCCTTGAGCTCGACCTGGTAAAGCGGGCGGGCGAGGGCGGAGGTAGCGCGCAGGTGTACGCCATGGTGTTCGGCAAGGCGACGGGGCGGGCGGGCAGTTTCGCTGCGGCGTCGGCGGCTGCAAGCAGAGGCGGGGCGGGGCGTTGGGGACGGCATGGGCATCCCTCGTGAGCGGGGGCGTGACGTGTTCGCGGCGTGGAGGGCGGTGGGCTCTAGGTGCTGCTGGATCCAGTGCGAGTACGCCGGTGCCGGTGCCGTAGGCGAGGCCTCGTACCAGGTGGCCCAGGACCATTCGCAGGACGCGGCGGGGGCGCCGTGGTGCGGGTGGTGGTGCGGAGAGCACAGCGGATGCCGTCATGGGCTCTCCTTGGCGAAGAGGGACTGGGTCGGGTGGCCTGGTGGTGGTGCCTGCGACGACAGTGCCCGTTCCAACGTAGCGGTTGCCGCGGAGTTCACTGACGATCAGGCGGTGTGCGGGCTCGAACTCCAACGCCACAAGTGCGGGATCGCGGCCTCCGCGTCTGGCAGCGGCTTGACCTTGCGGTGCATGGTCTTGTTGCCGGGCCAGACGAGCTCCACCGCGTCCGCGTCCACGCTGACCGTGTCCGCGGCGGCAGCTCCCGTGTCGGTATCCGCCAGGTCGGGCACGACCAGGCCGGAAGGCAAGACGACGTTGACTTCGAAGACCGCCGGCTGAGTCGAGGACGCCGTGCAGCCGAATGCTGACCCGCTGGTGGCGGTTGCCGGGAGCGGCTGACACCACCAGAGGCTCTCCCAGCAGCTGATAGCCGGTCGTGCGGTCCGCGGGCAGCGCCAGGACGTCGGCGAGCAGTTTGGCCACCACGCGTACCGCGTCGGTCGGGCTGCCGATCAGTGCCTGCTCCGCGGCCGGCCGATCTCGGCGACCGGCCATAGCTTCGGGCCGCAAGCCCAACCTGTATGCCCTGGTCAAACCTGGCGTGCCTACCGCATGCTCTCTCATTCGGTTGTTTCACCGTCGCTGCGTTCCGCGGCACATTCCCGCCCCGGCACGCGGCGGGAAGTCTCCAACACTCCCGGGACGACGGGCACGTCGTGAGCTGCTCCGCTGGGAACACATCGGCACCAGGGCCATCATGCGGGAGGTTGCCTCCACCCGCGGGGAACCCGGTGAGACGAGGCGTCCGCCCAGCGTCAAGGCCGGATTTTATGGAGGAGTGAGCATGACGAAGAAGGACGCGTTCGGGTAGGCATGGACGCGGCTGACGGAGTGGCCGGCAGTGATGGCCCCGGAGAGTCTGGCCGCTGTGCGGCCGGGCTGTCGCCAGAGAGGATCTCCCGCCGGAACTGAGCGAGATGTACTCGCATTGTGACGGCGCGCTCCCCACCGAGGCAGGGCGTTTCCTGGTGTCCGGCTGCGGTCTCCTCGGCAGGGACGAGGCCTTGGCGCTGCGCGCGCGTCTGATGTCTTTGGTGGACGGGCCGGATGTGGAGGCCGACTGGTGGCGCCGGAACTGGGTCCCGTGGGCGGCGAACCACGACGGGGCGAGCTGCCTCTTCGTTGACACCGGGCCGGGGCAGCGTCGGTTACTTCTTCAAGGAGCAGGCCGGGAGGCACAACTTTGGCCCTCGCTCACCGCGTTCCTGGTGGCTCTGGTCGACGCCGTGGAGGAGGGCACGCCGTTCTTCGGCGAGACGCCGGCCGTGCACGGCGAAGCCCTCGGTTGGGATTGAGGGCGGGGTCGGTCCCCGGAGGGGTGCCTCCGGAAACCGACCCCCTCACTGCAGCTCGGCTATGGCGTCATGGTGCAACGCACCAACGGCGCCTTCGCGGTACACCCGTCGAATCCGGGGATGTCGACCCAGTAGGAGTCGGAGTCGAGCAGGCGGAAGTACGAGGCGAAGCCGGCGAAGCGGTTCATGGAACCGCCGTTCTGCCACTGTGACATCGAGGAGCGTCCGCAGACCTCCTTGAAGGTGGGAAGCGGATACCGGTCATCGTCGTACAGCTTCCACGTTCCTTGCTGCACCCGGGTGGCGTAGGTCTGCACGCAGGCGTCGCCCGACCCGACCGGGTTACGGCCGTTCATCGCACTGGGCATCCCGGCGGACTGATAGGTCGAGGCGAACGCGTACTCGTCGCAGGACTTGACGTCATCGCCACCCGATCCGACCAGTTCCGGGAGGAGTGTCGTGTCGTCGTGGTACTGGTACGAGCTGGGACAGATAACGTCCCGGTTCTTCTGCGTGGGGCGTCCGAACTGGTTCTTCTTGTCGGGCAGGTAGTTCATCGGCGAGTTGTACTTCTTGGATCCCGCGTGGCTGGGCAGTGCCTCCTGGATGAGCCAGGCATGCGCCGCAGCGGCCGGATATTTCGCCGAGTTGAACTGATAAGTAGGCTGGTACGTGCCGAAGCTGCAGCCTTCAGTGTTCTTGATGGCGAAGTTGTCGCACTGCGGCAGCAGATCCGGCGCATAGATCTTGACAGCGGTCGGACCGGCGACGGGCGTGTAGCCCTGAACCTTCCAGTTGAAGCCGAGGATGTCCCATCCGCGCTCGCTGGAGAAGTTGCTCCAGCGACGCTCCTTGACCGCTGTGGCGATGTGCGGGTCACCAGGCAGCCAGGTGAGCGATGAACTCCACTGCTCGGTTTCGGAGGCGCAGGTATCCGCGTCGAAGTGTGAAGTAGCGGGATTTCTGGTTCAGCTTCACTTGCTGGAACAGGTCGAAGTCCTGCTCGGCGAAGGTGGAGCCGTCTTCGGTGTCGACGGCGATGTATTCGTAGGTGCTGTGGAAGCAGCCTTCGAAACGTGTGTATTTGTGGCTGCCCCGGGTGTTGGTGCACCAGGAGACGATGGGGTCGAAGGTGGAGGCGACCCGAGCGACGTTCTGCCTTGGCGGGGAAAACGGCGGCAGCTTGGTCATCTTGTCCTTGGACGCCACAATTCTGGAGCATCCTGCGATGCCCTTGGCATTGGGTGTCCCGCAGGACCAGCCCTTGCGCTGGTAGGGCTCGGCGTCAGGGTTCACAGCTCGGGACGAGGCACCGGGGCCGGCAGGATCGGGTGGCACGATCTCGTAGTCGGGGGCCTGCATGTCCTGGGCCTTGTTGATGCTGTCCCAGTCCACATTGGGCGCGTCCGGATTCGGCTCCGGCAGAGTGATGTCGACGCCGGAGTGGTGCCCGGGTACGAAGGCGACGGCGTCGAAGGCGATGGCCTCGTCCCCCGTCCCGTTGGCTGCGATGGTGGTGAGTTTGACTTGCGGGACGTTGTTGAAGCGGAAGGCGCCGAGCGGCACCCATCTGTTGGTGCTGCCGTCCAGCGAGATCGTGCAGGTGCGGGTGCCACCGTTCACTGTGATCTCGTACGTGGCCAGATGGGTCTGGGCCCCGTGGTCGGGAAGGTGCACCATGACGGTCGCCTGACTGTCGAGGGACTTGTTGAGTTTCCAGGTGCCGCTGATCTTGAGATGGTTGCCCTGGGCGTCGTCGGCGCGCGTGTGTCCGAACCAGGAGTGGCCGCCGAAGCCGGCGCCAAGTTGGTGGAGATCGACCTTGGAGGGGTAGACGCTCTCGCTGCCGTTGTTGCCGAAGTCGAAGGAGAAGCTTCCGTTGTTCGTCCAGCCGCTGTTGTCGCAGCCGGGCCGGTGAATGGCTGTGCCCTGGGGCACGTCATCGAAGATCAGTGCGCCGGAGGGTAGCCCGGTGACGGTGCACTGCGGCGAGAAGGAGGAAACCGCACGCGAGCAGTGGGAGCAGCGCGGGCTGCTGTTCTCCCGAGTTGACGATTCCGAGCAGGTCGACGGGAGGGCGGCACTCTACCGGGTGGAGGCGCGCCTGCAGGGAAGCCGTTGGGGCGCGTTGAGCGAGGCTGAACGGCGTGTCATGGCGGCACTGGCAGGCCGGGTCACGGCACAGATTGGTGACGCCACGCTGCTGAAGCCCGAAGAGGCACGAACGGCGGCCAGTACCTGGCACATGTACCGGAAGACCGAGCGAGGACCCGGATGGGCTTCACGGCTGTGGGTGCAGGTGGGGGCAGCGGACCTGCACCGGCAGGTGCGCCTGGAAGGACCAGGCACACGCGAGGAAGCTCTGGCCGCGCTTCGCCTGCAGCCGGACCTGAGCGGTGTGGACTTTGACGAGGACCGTCATGACGTGCGGCCAGGCACCGCCTCCGCGCATGCCCTGCGTCCGCGGGATCCTGCTCCCTGGCAGACCCGGGCTATGGGGCTTCCCAGCATGGGAGTATGCGCTGGGGTCATGCTCTTCGGCTGGGTGTTGGCGGGATGAGGTTCTGTCCGGCGGATCATGTGACTTTCTGGCCGGTCGCTCGTTGGTTCGGTCATGAGTCGGGGGGGATCTGACGCATCGCGAGTGGTTGTTCCTGGAGCCGCGTCTGCCTCCTCTGGGTGGCCGGGGCGGCCGGTGGAACGACCACCGCACCGTGATCAACGGGATCCTGTTCCGGATCCGGACCGGTGTACCGTGGCGTGACCTGCCGGAACGCTATGGCTCGTGGAAGACCGTCTACGAACGGCATCGGCGCTGGTCGGCGGACGGCACTTGGGAACGGATCCTGCAGTCGGTCCAGGCCGATGCAGACCTGGCGGGACGGATCGACTGGTCGATGGTCGGCGTCGGCTCGACGTCCTGCCCGGCCCATCAGCACGCGGCCGGCGCGCGCAAGGCCAGGCCGCGGGTCCGGAAAAAAGGTCGACGCCCCGGCACCACCGCCGAGACGAGGG
The DNA here is from genome assembly GCF_040703595.1 of Streptomyces sp. NPDC007084. Lineage (NCBI taxonomy): Bacteria > Bacillati > Actinomycetota > Actinomycetes > Kitasatosporales > Streptomycetaceae > Streptomyces > Streptomyces sp. NPDC007084. The sequence continues at coordinate 5,026 of NZ_JBEYFY010000065.1, read as the reverse complement.
ACTCGGACGGTCCCGGGGCGGCCTGACCTGCAAAATTCACCTCGCCGGCGAAGGCGGCTGCCGCCCCATGGCTCTCCTGCTTGCGCCGGGCCAGTGGGGGGACGCCCCGCAGATGGTCGAGATCCTGGACCGGATCCGGGTCCCTCGACCACTGGGCGGACGACCCCGAACCCGGCCGGATCACGTCAGCGGCGACAAGGCATACAGCTCCCCCCGAAACCGCCGCTACCTGCGAAGATGCCACATCCGGCACACGATCCCCGAGCCGAAGCACCAGCGGGCCAACCGGCGGCGCAGAGGCAGAGAGGGCGGCAGGCCCGCCGGCTTCGACCACGACCGCTACCGGCGCAACGAGGTCGAGCGGACCATCAACCGGCTCAAAAACTCCCGCGCCGTCGCGACCCGTTACGACAAGCGGGCTTACGTCTTCCATGGAACCATCACCGCCGCAGCGATCCGGCTCTGGCTCCGTCAATGATCCGCCGAACAGAACCTAGGAGCGCCCCACAGCATGCCCCAGCATCTCCGACATGGTCCGTGTCGCGTTCAGCAGTTCCGTTGTCAGGTGGGGGATGTCCTGGGCTGTGGGGGCTCGTGTCGGCATGACCAGGGTGACGACCAGGGGGAAGGAGTCGCCCGCGGTGAAGACCGGTGCCGCCAGGGACGTGACGCCCGGGATGACGCCGCCGGCGGTGGTCGCCACCCCCTCGCGGCGCACCTCCTCCTTGATCCGGGCGGCCGTTTCACGGGTCGCCGCGTCCAGGGGGTCCGTCTGCGACTGCGCGCACAGCACCGGCTCGGTGATCTGGTCGGGCAGGTGTGCGAGGAACGCTCCGCCCATCGCCGAGTTCAGCAGCGGCATGGTGGCGCCGACCCGCACCGTGATCGGCAGGGCGTGCGCACCGTACTCCCAGCGCACCACGACGGGTCCGTGGTCGCCCCACACCGCCAGGTTGACCGCGTGCGACGTGCGGTCCCGCAGGCCGGTCAAGTGCTCGCTCACCAGGGCTACTTCGTCCATCCTGCGCAGTGACTCCACGCCGAGCCGTCGCATGGCCGGGCCCATGTCGTACCGTCCGGAGCTGGGTGACTGGGCGACGAGGCCGACCCGGGCGAGGCTGACGAGGTAGCGGTGGGCCTTGCTCGGCTGCATGCCGGCGGCGGTGGCGAGCTGGGTCAGGCTCATCGGGCCCCGCCCCTCCTCCAGGGCCAGCAGGACCGTCATCGCGAGTTCCACGGACTGGATGCCCTGGCGGGCCGGTGACGCCTCGCCGGTCTCGGGTTCTGGGGGACGCTGGTTTCTCACAGCGGCGATCATAGTTACCGGCCGTAGTGAGCGGTCGTCCTGAACGGTTCGGCCTCCCTTCCGGGAGCGTGACGACGCGGACGACGCGGGCTCAGGCATCCGATCCCGCCTCGGCCGGCACGGTGTCGCCGCGCACCACGGTCAGCAGTTCCCCGGCCAGGACGGTCACCGCTTCGGGGCCGTTCGCCGTGCCGTAGACGTAGAAGTCGGGGCGGATCAGCACGGCCGAGCAGCCCAGTTCGGCGAACCAGTCGTGGTAGGTGCCGTGGACGTCGTGGACGACGGTCGCCCGCTGGTGGGCGGCCGGCTGTTCGCCGCGTACGGCGAGTGCGGCGACGCGTACTCCCGTGCCGGCCAGTTCGTCGAGCAGGCCGGTCTGTTCCAGGGCTTCCACGTGATCGGCCGCGAGGAGGAGGTGGAAGCCGGGGCCCAGGATCTGGTCGAGGCGGTCGCGGCGGGTGCCGTCGTCCACCACGCCCTGCACCGACAGGTGCCCCCGGCCGGCGCCCGACACCTGCGCGAACAGGCCCTCGGCGAGGGACGGCAGACGCACCGCCTCGGGCGCCTTCGCCTCGGCTCGGCGGGCCAGCAGGAGCCGGTCGCGCTCTTCCGCCCGTGCCGGGTCGCGCAGGGTCTGCAGGTGGCCGAGTTCGATGCCCTTCTCGGTGACCGCGCGCACATGCGGCTCGCGTTCCTGCTGATACGTGTCGAGGACGGTGTCCGGCGTGTGGTTGCGCAGGACCAGGTCCAGCTTGAACGCGAGGTTCTGCGCGTCGCGGAAGCCCGAGCACATGCCCTGGCCGAGGAAGGGCGGCATCTGGTGGGCGGCGTCGCCGGCGAGCAGCACCCGGCCGGCTCGCCAGTCGTGCGCGATGAGCGATCTGAAGGTGTAGGTGGCGACCCGGATGAGGTCGGCGTCGTCGGGGGTGAGGTAGGGCGCGACGCGCTTCCAGACGCGCTGTGGGTCGCGTTCGGTCGGGAAGTCCTCCGCCGAGTCGAGCATGAAGCTGAAGCGGTGGTGGTCGGGGCCGAGCGAGATGATCGAGGTGGGGCCGCTCGGATCGCCGAGCTGGAGGGCGGGCGGCACCGCCGTCGGGCGGCGGAAGCGGAAGTCGCACACCATCCACGGTTCGGAGAAGCCGTAGTCGTGCGTCCCGACGCCGAGGGCGGACCGTACGAAGCTGTTGCCGCCGTCGCAGCCGACGACGTACCGGGCGTGTGTGGTCTCCCGTCCGTCGGGGCCCTCGGTGGTGAGCGTGACGTGGTCCGGGTGCTGTTCGAGGGCGACGACGGTGTGCGCGTGCCGGACGTCCACCCCGGGTGTCGACCGGCAGACGCCGTCCAGGGCGGCCTCCAGGTCCGGCTGGTACATCATGTGCCACTCGGCCCAGCCGCTCCGTCCGGTCGCGGCGAAGTGCTGCTCGATCAGCAGGTCGCCGTCGCGGTTGCGCCACTCGTAGGTGGGCTGCACCCGTACGCGGGGCAGCAGTTCGTCGGCGACGCCCAGGCGTGCGAGGGTGCGCATCGTCTCGTCGTCGAAGCTGGCCGCCCGCGGCAGGTTGTACAGGCCCGCGTACCGCTCGAACACCCGGACCCGGTGGTCGGCCCGCCCCAGCAGGCCCGCCGTCACCATGCCCACCGGCCCGTAGCCCACCACGGCCACGTCCACCGGCACCACGGCCACGTCCACCGGCACCACGGCCACGTCCACCGGCGCCGCGGCCGGGTCCGGCTCCGCCGCGCTGTCCCCGGCGTCTGTCATCGGGTACCTCCATCTGTTCGCACGCTCCAGAGGGTTGACACTCACGGAACGTAGGTTTCACCATCCATGAAGTCAATGCATATACGTGAAACTCGAAAGTGGGGTCGCGATGCGGACCATCGGGCTTGAGGAGCATTTCGTCACGCCGGAACTGGTGGGCTACGGCGCCTCGTCGGCCTCGATCATCCAGCCGGAGAAGTGGCGCGAAGCGTCCCGGCGGCTGCTCGACCTCACCGGGGAGCGCCTCGCGGAGATGGACGCCGCGGGCCTCGACACCCAGGTCCTGTCCCTCAACGCCCCGGGAATCCAGGCCGAGTCGGACGCCGCGACCGCGGTCGCCCGGGCGGCCGCGGTCAACGACCTGCTCGCCTCGGTGGTGGCGGACCACCCCGGCCGTTTCGCCGGATTCGCCGCGCTGCCGTTGCAGGATCCACAGGCCGCGGCGAAGGAGTTGGAGCGCGCCGTCTCCCAACTGGGCCTGTGCGGCGCGCTGGTGAACGCGCACACCCAGGGCCGCTACCTGGACGACCCGGCACTGCGTGTGGTGTGGGAGCGTGCCGAGGGGCTGGACGTACCCCTGTATCTGCATCCGGCCAACGGTGTCGGCACCCCGCACGTCATCGAGGGGCATCCCGAACTCGTCGGACCCATGTGGAGTTGGGGCACGGAGACCGCGACGCACTTCCTGCGCCTGGTCTTCGGCGGCGTTCTCGACGACTTCCCGCGCGCCAAGGTGCTGTTGGGGCACATGGGCGAGGGTCTGCCGTACATGCTGTGGCGGCTGGACTCGCGGTGGGACTACCACCATCACCACGGGGTCGAACTCGCCCTGGGCCGGCCGTCGGAGTACGTCCGGCGCAATCTGTACATCACCACCAGCGGCGTCTGTTCGGCTCCGCCGCTGCTGTGCGCGCTGCTCGCCCTGGGCGCGGACCACATCCTCTTCGGCACGGACCATCCCTTCGAGGACATGGCGGCGGCCACCGCGTTCCTGCGGACCGCGCCCGTCAGCGAGGCGGACCGGGCGAAGATCGCCCACCTCAACGCCGAGCGGCTGCTCGGCCTCTAGACCCGGTTCCAGCACACCCATCCCTCCCGCAGAACCCCCTCCAGGCAACCCGCACAGAGCAAGGAGTCCCGGCATGAGCGACGAGACATCGGTACGGCACTGGATCGACGGCGCGTGGGTCGGCTTCGCCCGTACGCGCGAGAGCATCGACCCCGCCACGGGCGAGGTCATCGGGACGTACGCGGACGCCGACGCCGAGGTGGGCCGGCGCGCCGTCGACGCGGCCGACCGGGCGTTCCGGGACGGCACATGGCGCCTGGACCCGATGCTGCGGGCGACCGCGCTGAGCCGTCTCGCCGACGCCTATGACGCCCGGATGGGGGAAGTGATCGCGACCCTGTGCCAGGAGAACGGCAAGCTCCGGCACGAGGCGGGCTTCGAGGCGCACTTCATCCTGCGCGCGCTGCGGTTCGCGGCCGGTCTGGCCGTTCAGCCCCACGGCCGGGTCACCGACACCCAGCCGGGCCGGATGGCGATGTCGATCCGGCAGCCCGTCGGCGTCGCGGGGATCGTGGTGCCGTGGAACTCTCCCGCCTATCTGTGCGTCCGCGCGCTCGCCCCCGCGCTCGCGGCGGGCTGTACGGCCGTGGTGAAGATGCCTGGGCAGGCGGCCCGGACGGCGGCGCTGATGAGCGAGATCCTCGCCTCGGTCGCCGAGTTGCCGAGCGGCGTGGTGAACGTCGTCGTCGAGTCGGGCTCCGACGTCGCACGGCTGCTGGTCGAATCGCCCCGGGTGCCGGTGATCAGCTTCACCGGCAGTACCGCCACCGGGCGTCTGGTCGCCCAGGCCGCCGCGTCCCGGTTCAAGAGGGTGGGGCTGGAGCTGGGCGGGAAAACGCCGCATCTGGTGTTCGCGGACGCCGACACGGAGGCCGCCCTCGCCACGGCC
>NZ_JBEYFY010000064.1:0-41138 GCF_040703595.1 Streptomyces sp. NPDC007084 | reverse complement strand
TTCCGTATCCGATTTCCTCGGCGCTTTCCAGGTTTCCGCTTCCGCGTTTCCCTTTCCGGCGAGTCCGACTCTATCAGATCCTTTCGGGCCCGATTCCCGGTCGGCCGGGTGTCTTTGGGCCGTGGAAAGCTTTCGCGTTTCGTCGGCCTTTCGACATTCACTACGTTAGCCGATTCCCTCGATGACTCATAATCGAGTTCCGCGAGTTCGAATTCAGGCATGCGGACATGCCGAATATGCCCCGGCGGAGGGGAAGTCGTAGGTAGTGGGTTGGCTGCTTCCGGCTGCTGGCTGATCGCCGTACCCGGTTCAAGCGGCTCGGGCTACATTACGGTTCCCGCAAGGGCGCGTCAAGTTGAGCGGCGGCGAGGTGCGTGGGCCCGATAGGGGCTCACCGTCGGGTCGTTGGCGATCCAGAACCGCCAGGGGTGGACACCCCCGTCGCCCGAGACGCCGGTGCGAGGGCCGCTGCTCACCTGGTCGGGAGGCACGGGCGTCCCGGTCAGCAGGGTCACGGGTGAGCCCTCGGGGCCGCAGGCGTCCGCGCCGTCGAGCGAGCGGTCGACGTCCAGTGCCGTGGCGAGGCGGGCCGGTCCTTTGGCCAGTTCCCTGTCGTTCCGGGCCGAGAGCCGACGTTCGCGGGCCAGTTCCGCGCCCGCCGTCACCTCGCCGGCCCTGAGGAGGACGCCGCTGGGCCGGCCGACGGGACCGCAGACCAGGTTCATGCAGTGCCACATGCCGTAGGTGAAGTAGACGTACACATGACCGGGCGGTCCGAACATCACCGCGTTGCGGGCGGTGCGACCGCGGTAGGCGTGTGAGCCGGGGTCGTTCGGTCCGTCGTACGCCTCGACCTCGGTGAGGCGCAGTTCGATGGGACCGTCCGGGGTGGCGCGTACGAGGAGACGTCCCAGGAGGTCAGGGGCCACCTCCAGGACGGGGCGGTCGAAGAAGTCCCGTGTCAGGGGCGTACGGTCAGGGGCCGCGATCATGGCGTCCGAGCGTAGTGCAGCCTGTCCGGTCCGTCGGGCGGTGGTGGCAGGGCCGAGGCGCGCGCTGCCGGCGGGCTGGTCAGGGGGCCGCTCCCTTGGAAGGGTGACGGCACGGAACCGGCCGGGGCCGGATCGCGTTTGTAGGGATCAAGGGATCCACACGGACACAGGACGGAACAGGCGTTGCCTGGGGAGGAAGTGACATGGGGTTCAAGCGGCTGCTTGCGAGCCTGGGGGCCGGCGGGGCCTCGGTCGAGACGGTGCTGACCGAGGCGAACACCGTGCCGGGCGGCGTCGTCCAGGGCGAGGTGCGGATCCAGGGTGGTTCGGTCGACCAGGCGATCGAGGGTCTGTCGGTCGGTCTGCAGGCCAGGGTCGAGGTGGAGGGCCACGACGACCAGGAGTACAAGCAGAACATCGACTTCGCGAAGCTGCGTCTCGGGGGCGCCTTCCAGCTCCAGGCCGGTGCGGTGCACGCGGTGCCGTTCGGTCTGGAGATCCCGTGGGAGACACCGATCACCACGATCGACGGGCAGCACCTGCGTGGGATGAACATCGGGGTGACGACCGAGCTGGAGATCGCCCGCGCGGTCGACTCTGGTGACCTCGACCCGATCAGCGTGCACCCGCTGCCCGCGCAGAAGGCGATCCTCGACGCCTTCATCCAGCTCGGCTTCCGCTTCAAGAACGCGGACATGGAGAAGGGGCACATCCGCAACACCCGTCAGCGGCTGCCGTTCTACCAGGAGATCGAGTTCTACCCGCCGTCGCAGTACCGCGGGCTGAACCAGGTGGAGCTGAGCTTCGTCGCGGACGACCGTGCGATGGACGTCGTCCTGGAGATGGACAAGAAGCCGGGTCTCTTCAGCGAGGGCAGCGACTCCTACCGCTCCTTCCAGGTGGGCCTGCACGACTTCCAGGGCACGGACTGGGCCGGCTATCTGAACCAGTGGCTGTCCGAGGTCGGCAGCAAGCGCAGTTGGTTCTAGGACTGTCCTAGGCTCGGACTCACAGATTCCGCCGTTCAGGAGGTATGACGTGACCGAGTTCGACAGGGCGCCGCTCCCGCACGCTTTCCATCCGCCGGTTCCGGCGTTCACGGTCACCAGTGAGGATGTCGCTCCGGGTGCCGTGCTGAAGGACGCGCAGGTCCAGGCCGCCGGGAACACCTCGCCCCAGTTGAGCTGGGAGGGGTTCCCGGCGGAGACCAAGAGCTTCGCCGTGACGTGCTTCGACCCGGACGCCCCGACGGGCAGCGGGTTCTGGCACTGGGTGGTGTTCGACATCCCGGCCTCCGTGACGGAACTGCCAGCGGGTGCGGGCAGTGGCTCGTTCGAGGGGCTGCCCAAGGGCGCGGTCCAGGCGCGCAACGATTACGGGTCCCGGGACTTCGGGGGCGCCGCGCCGCCCGCCGGGGACCCCGCCCACCGGTACGTGTTCACGGTGTACGCCGTGGATCAGGAGAAGCTCGGCCCCGACGCAAACGCCTCGCCGGCCGTGGTGGGCTTCAACCTGCGGTTCCACACGCTGGCGCGCGCCCAGCTCATCGGTGAGTACGCGGCTCCCGCGGAAGACTGACGTTCACGGAACGTTTGCCCGCCTCTGGTCTTGGAAGTGATCAGGGGCGGGCATTTTTATTGCGTTGTCCATCTCGGCGTGCCCGGCCAGAGTTGATCCCAGCCCGCCGCGGGTGGGCCGGTGCGCAGGAGGAGGTGGGCGGGATGCGGGACACGCTGGTACTGAACGCGAGCTTTGAGCCGCTGTCGACGGTGACGTTGAACCGAGCCGTCGTGCTGGTGCTGACGGACAAGGCCGTCGTCGAGCAGGCTCACCCCGAACTGCGCATGCGTGGGGCCGCTTTGGACATCCCCGTGCCGCGGGTGATCAGGCTCTGCCGCTATGTCCGGGTGCCGTTCCGAAGACAAGCGCCGTGGTCCAGGCGGGGTGTGCTGATACGCGACCGGCACAGGTGTGCCTACTGCGGTCGCCGTGCCACGACCGTGGACCACGTGGTGCCGCGTGCCCAGGGCGGTCAGGACTCGTGGCTGAACACGGTGGCCTCGTGCGCCGAGGACAACCACCGCAAGGCGGCGCGTACGCCGGAGCAGGCGCAGATGCCGTTGCTGCGGCAGCCGTTCGAGCCGACGCCGGCCGACGCCATGCTGCTCGCCCTCGGGCAGGACGACTTCGAGGCGCTTCCGGAGTGGCTGGCCCAGCCGGCCGCGTAGCCGGTGAATCCGCGTGGCCCGTGAGCGTACGCAAGTGAACGGCCGCCCGTGAGCGAGGGCTTGTGAACGAGGGCTTGTGAACGAGGGCTTGTGAACGACCGGGGCCCGCCTCCCTGCTGGGAAGGCGGGCCCCACTGTCGTCCGGCGTCCGGCGTGCGGCGTCAGTCCGTGATCGAGGGCTTCTCGCGGCGTTCGGTGCCGCCGCCGGAGTTCCCGGACGATCCGCTGTTGCCCGAACTCCCGCCCAGGCCGCCGAAGTTGCCCATGGCGCCGCTCAGGCCCTTGAGGGCGTCGCCGATCTCGCTGGGCACGATCCAGAGCTTGTTGGCGTCGCCCTCGGCGATCTTCGGGAGCATCTGGAGGTACTGGTAGGAGAGGAGCTTCTGGTCCGGGTCTCCGGCGTGGATGGCCTCGAAGACCGTACGGACGGCCTGGGCCTCGCCCTCGGCGCGCAGGGCCGCGGCCTTGGCCTCACCCTCGGCGCGCAGGATCGCGGACTGCTTCTCGCCCTCGGCGGTGAGGATCTGCGACTGCCGGATACCTTCGGCTGTGAGGATCGCGGCGCGCTTGTCGCGGTCGGCGCGCATCTGCTTCTCCATCGAGTCCTGGATGGAGGTGGGCGGCTCGATGGCCTTCAGCTCGACGCGGTTGACGCGGATGCCCCACTTGCCGGTGGCCTCGTCGAGGACTCCGCGCAGGGCCGCGTTGATCTCCTCGCGGGAGGTCAGGGTGCGCTCCAGGTCCATGCCGCCGATGATGTTGCGCAGCGTGGTGACGGTGAGCTGCTCGATCGCCTGGATGTAGCTGGCGACCTCGTACGTCGCGGCGCGCGCGTCGGTGACCTGGTAGTAGATGACGGTGTCGATGTTGACGACCAGGTTGTCCTGGGTGATCACCGGCTGCGGCGGGAAGGGGACGACCTGTTCACGCAGGTCGATGCGGTTGCGGATCGAGTCTATGAACGGGACGACGATGTTGAGGCCCGCGTTCAGTGTGCGCGTGTAGCGGCCGAACCGCTCCACGATGGCCGCGCTCGCCTGGGGGATGACCTGGATGGTCTTGATCAGGGCGATGAAGACCAACACCACCAGAATGATCAGGACGATGATGATCGGTTCCATCGATGCTCCCCGTACCCTTCTCCACTCGGTAATTCCGAAAGATCTTAAGGCTGTTGAAGATCTTGCTGGACGAGTCTGACAGAACGTCGTCTGCCGCGTGGGGCGTTCGGTTGACTTGCGTTGTACGAGGTCACATGACGATCGCCGTGGCTCCGTCGATGTCCACCACGTCGACTTGCTGGCCCACCTCGTAGGTCTGTCCGGCGTCGAGGGCGCGGGCCGACCAGATCTCTCCGGCGAGTTTGATCCTGCCGTCGCCCGAACCGTCCACGCGCTCCAGGACGACGGCCTGTTTGCCCTTCAACGCGTCGATTCCGGACGCGAGTTGGGGGCGCTGTGCGTTGTGCCGGGCGGCGATGGGGCGGACGACCGCGATGAGGGCGACCGAGACGACGACGAAGACGAGGACCTGGGCGACGATGCCGCCGCCGAGTCCCGCCACGACCGCCGCGGCGACGGCGCCCACGGCGAACATGCCGAACTCGGGCATCGCGGTCACCACGAGCGGGATACCCAGTCCCACGGCGCCGATCAGCCACCACACCCACGCGTCGATGTCGTCCACGTGGTCATGGTAGGTCCGCGCCCCCCGCGCGGACAGGGCGCGCGATCAACTCGCCTGCCGCGGTGGGGATGTGCGCGTCCGTACGCCGGTGGTGTCAGGCCATCGGGAGGCCCTGCGCGGTCCAGCGCTCGCCGACCTGCTCCACGACGAGCGGGAGGCCGAAGCAGAGCGAGAGGTTGCGCGAGGTGAGTTCGAGTTCCAGGGGGCCGGCGGCGAGCACCTTGCCCTGCCGGATCATCAGGACGTGGGTGAAGCCGGGGGCGATCTCCTCGACGTGGTGCGTGACCATGATCATGGAGGGGGCGATCGGGTCGCGGGCGAGCCGGCCGAGCCGGCGCACGAGGTCCTCGCGGCCGCCGAGGTCGAGACCGGCGGCGGGCTCGTCGAGGAGCAGCAGCTCGGGGTCGGTCATCAGGGCGCGGGCGATCAGGGTGCGCTTGCGCTCGCCCTCGGAGAGGGTGCCGAACCTGCGGTCCAGGTACTCGCTCATGCCGAGGCGGTCGAGGAAGGCGCGGGCGCGCTGCTCGTCGACGTCCTCGTAGTTCTCGTTCCAGCCGGCGGTCATGCCGTAGGCGGCGGTGAGGACGGTCTGCAGGACGGTCTGCCGCTTGGGGAGCTTCTCGGCGAGCGCGATGCCGGCGATGCCGATGCGCGGGCGCAGTTCGAAGACGTCGACCTTGCCGAGGGTCTCGCCGAGGATGGTGGCGGTGCCCGTGCTGGGGAAGAGGTAGCTGGAGGCGACGTTGAGCAGGGTGGTCTTCCCGGCGCCGTTGGGACCGAGGATGACCCAGCGCTCCCCCTCCTTGACCGACCAGGAGACCTGGTCCACCAGAGCCCGGCCCTCGCGGACCACGGATACGTCCTCCAGCTCCAGTACATCGCTCATGAGCGCGTTGTCTCCCATTGCAGTCTCGGCCGTCGCTTACGTCTGTGGACGCAGCCCCCAGGGAAAACCTACGCCACCGGTCGGCCACACCGTTCCATCGGCCGGTCCTTAGGGTGGAGGCATGCTCTCGGAACCACGCTCAGGACAACTCGCCGCATGGGGAAACGCCCTGTTGGCCGGACTTGTCTCGCCGGACGACGCCGTGCTCGCCATCGTCGGGGAGGACGCCGTGCACCGGGTCGACGGGCTGCCGGGCGAGTCGGGGCCCGTCGGGCTCACGCTCGCCCTCGGCCGGCTGCGCGCGCTCGGGGTGACCGGGCTGCGGGTGGCGCTGCCCGCGCCGGGTCATCCCCTCGGGCTCAGCGGGCCGCCCGCGTTCAACGCGCGGGCCCTCGAAGCCGAGGAGGCCGTCGTGTGCCACGGCTCGGCGCTGGGGCTCGTTCCGGAGGTGTACGAGGCCGGGCCCGCCGGTGATGTGCATGTCGAGGTGGTCTGGCACTGCCTCGCCGTCCGTGAGGCGCCGCCGGCGGACGTGCCCTCGCTCGGGGAGGCCGAGCGGGAGCTGGCGGAGGCGCTGCGCGAGGCGACGGATGTGCTGTCGCGGCTGGACGTGGCCGGCTCGGGGCCGGTCGCCGAGGCGGCGGTGGACGCGTACCGGGCGCGGGCCGAGCGCGGGCGGGAGGTGCTGGCGCCCGGGTACCCGGCGCGTGCGGTACGTGTGCTGGAGCTGGCCCAGCGGGTGGGGCTGCTGATCTCGGTCGCGTACGAGAACGGGCACGGCGGGGCGGTGAGCGCCTCGGAGATGGCCGCCCGCGCGGAGGCGCTGCGGCCGGTGGAGCGGACGGCGCGGCGGGCGCAGGTGGCCGCGTACAACGCGTTCGTGGAGGAGCGCGAGCGGGGCGTGCGCTGAGCGTGTCCCGGCGCTTTGCCTGCGCTGAGCGCGCCCGCTGCGGGGATGCGCAGCACCGCCCGCTTCGGGGGCGCTGAGCGCGGTCCGCCCCGGGAGGCGCTCAGCACTGTCCGCTCCGGGCCTGCGCTGAACGTCGGCCCCTGCGCGGATGCGCTGAGCACCGCCCGGCCGGGCCTGCGCTGAGCGTCGGACTCTCCGGGGGCGCGCTGAGCACCGCCCGCTGCGGGCCTGTGCAGCACTGACCGCTCCGGGGGTTCTCGTCCCGGTGTCCGCGGGCGGAGGTGGGCGCGCGGAAGAGCCCCGCGGCGCGTTCGGCCGCGGGGCTCTTCCAGGGGGCATGTCAGCCGTTGACGCCGGCGTTGCCGAAGGCCGGGTTGAGCAGGCCGATGACGTTGACGGAGTTGCCCACGACATTGACCGGGATGTGGATCGGGAGCTGGGCGACGTTGCCCGAGGCGACGCCCGGCGAGCCGATGGCCGCACCCTCGGCGCCCGAGTCGGCGACAGCGGCACCGGCGGAAGCGCCAGCGGCGATACCGGCGACGGTGATGGCCAGGGCGGCCTTCTTGGCGATGTTCATGAGAAGCGTTCCTCCTGCGTATACGAAACCGACCCGGCCCGCGGGTCGTACGCTGAGCAACGCCGGGGAGGCCCGGACGGCACGGGGGGCCGCCTCGATTGCCCCGTTCGATGCATTACCGCGATAAGCCGACAAACGGACCTGCCCTCGGGGAAGTCCCCGGGGGCAGGTGGGCGGAACCGTCCGGTGACCGACGTCAGCGGTTGAGGCCGAGGTTGCCGAAGGCCGGGTTGAGCAGGCCGATGACGTTCACGGTGTTGCCGACCGCGTTCACCGGGACGTGAACCGGGGCCTGGATGACGTTGCCGGAGACGACGCCCGGGGAACCCTGCGCCTTGCCGAGCGCCAGCGAGCCGTCGCTGGCCGAGGCCATGCCCGCACCGGCGGCGACCAGGCCACCGGCGACCATCGCGACAGCGGTGACCTTCTTCAGGTTCTTCACTTCTGAAACCCCTCCTTGCGAACACCGCGGCAGGATCGCCGCGGCACACCATGGAGAACGGCGGCCCCTCGGGGAGGTTGCGCCGTTCGGGGGACATACACCCGACGGTATGAATCTCATTCCGGCCCGGAACCGGACGGGCGGCCGGCGGTTCCGGAGCGTGCGCGAGAGGTGCGCCGGAGCGCGGTCTCGCTGGTGACGGGCGCGCGGCGGTCAGTTCGCGATCCCGTTGCGCACCGCCCAGAGCGCGGCCTGGGTGCGGTCGGCGAGGTCGAGTTTCATCAGGATGTTCGAGACGTGGGTCTTCACGGTCTTCTCGGAGAGGACGAGGACGCGGGCGATCTCCCGGTTGGAGCGGCCGTCCGCGATCAGCCCGAGCACCTCGCGTTCCCGCTCGGTGAGGGAACCGCCTCTCCCCTGGCCCGAGTTGGCCTCCTCCTGGGACAACAGGGCGCCCGCGACCTCGGGTTGCAGGAGGATGTGTCCGGCGTGCACGGAGCGGATGGCGCCGGCCAGCGCGTCCGGGTCCACGTCCTTGTACACGTAGCCGGCGGCTCCGGCGCGCAGGGCGGGCACCACGGTGCGCTGCTCGGTGAAGCTGGTGACGATCAAGACGCGGGCGGGGTTGGCGAGTTCGCGGAGTTTTCGCAGCGCGTCGATGCCGTCCATGCCCGGCATCCTGACGTCCATGAGGACGACGTCGGGCCTCAGCTCCTCGGCGCGGGCGACCCCCTCGGCGCCGTCGGACGCCTCTCCGACGACCTCGATGTCGTCCTGCACTTCGAGGAAGGTGCGCAGGCCCCGGCGGACGACCTGGTGGTCGTCGACGAGCAGCACCTTGATTGCGTCAGCCACCAGGGACCTCCATCTCGATCGTGGTGCCCTTTCCGGGCGCCGATTCCACGGTGAGCGTGCCGCCGACCCCGCCGGCCCGGTCGCGCATCGACACCAGGCCGAGGTGGCGGCCGGCGGTGCGGGTCGCGGCGGGGTCGAAGCCGCTGCCGTCGTCCACGATGTGCAGGACGGCGCCGGGGCCGCGCTTCTCCAGGGTGACGTCGACGTTCTCGGCGCCGGAGTGGCGCAGCGCGTTGTGCAGCGCCTCCTGGGCGACGCGCAGCAGCGCCTCCTCCTGGGCGGCGGGCAGCGCCCGCACTCCGCGCCCGGCGAAGGTGACGCGAGCGGAGTGGGCGCGGTCGAGGACCTGTATGTGGGTGCGCAGGGTGGCGACGAGGCCGTCCTCGTCGAGGGCGGCGGGGCGCAGCTCCACGACGGCGGCGCGCAGTTCGTCGGCGGCCTCGGCGGCGAGGGCGGCCACGTGCTGGAGTTCGCCCTTGGCGCGGCAGGGGTCGCGGTCCACGAGGGTGGCGGCGGCCTGGGCGGTGAGGCGCAGGGAGAACAGCTTCTGGCTGACGGCGTCGTGCAGTTCGTGCGCCAGGCGGGAGCGCTCCTCGGCGATGGTCAGCTCTCGGCTGCGCTCGTAGAGGCGGGCGTTGGTGAGGGCGATGGCGGCGTGCTGGGCGAGGATCGTGAGGAGTTCCTCGTCGTCCTCGGTGAAGCCGCAGCCGGCGCCCGCGCCCGCGGTCGCGGAGGCCGCGGACCCCTCGGAGGCGGCGGACCCCTCGGAGGACGTGCACGGCCCGGAAGCGGCGGACGCCTCGGAACCCGTGGCCGCCTCCCCCGTGGTGGGCCGGCGTTTGTTCGCGAGGAAGAGCGCGCCGATGGTCTCGTCGCCGTCGCGGATCGGCAGGCCGAGGAAGTCGGACATATCGGGGTGGGCGGAGGGCCAGCCCTCGAAGCGGGGGTCCTCGCGGACGTCGGCGAGGCGCTGGGGGCGGGTCTCGCCGAGCATCGCGGCAAGGATGCCGTGCTGGCGCGGGAGCGGGCCGATGGCCTTCCACTGGGCGTCGCTGACACCGTCCACGACGAACTGGGCGAAGCCCCCGTGGTCGTCGGGCACGCCGAGGGCCGCGTACTGCGCGTCGAGCAGCTCGCGGGCCGAAGCGACGATCGTCTTGAGGACGTCGCGCACTTCGAGGTGCCTGCTCATGGCCAGCAGCGCGGTGCTCACCGCGTACAGGCCCGACCGGGGTCCTTGGCTCATGCCCCCAACGTACCGGCGGGCGGTGACAGCGCGTATCGGGCCGGTGATGGCGCCGGCCTGGGCCGATGGACCTAGGTCCACCTCCGGTCGGCTGCCCGTCCGGTCCTAGGACGAAGGGCCCCTGATCGTTGCGGCCCGCGTCCGAGGCGTCGGGGCGGGCCGGGTTCCTAGCGTGAGGGCATCCGCCGGAGGGCGGGTCGTGGACGAGGGGACGGACGTCATGCCGGTAGCGATCATCACGGGAGCCTCGAAGGGACTGGGACGGGCGCTGGGCGCGGCCCTGGCGGAGCGCGGCTGGGATCTGGTGCTGGACGCCAGGACGGCTCCATTGCTGGAGGAGACGGCGCTGGCCCTGTCGGCGTACGGGACGCGGGTGGAGGCGGTGCCCGGGGATGTGACGGACGCCGGTCACCGTGCCGCGCTGGTGGCGGCGGCCGGGAAGCTGGGCGGGGTCGACCTGCTGGTCAACAACGCGAGCGCGCTGGGCGCCGAGCCGTTGGTACGCCTTGAGGAGCTGGATCTGGCCGGGCTGCGGCGGGCGCTGGAGGTGAACGTGGTCGCCGCGCTGGGTCTGGTGCGGGAGGCGCTGCCGCTGCTGCGGGCGGCCGGGGCGGGCGCGGTCGTCGCGGTCAGTTCGGACGCGGCGGCGGAGGCGTACGAGACGTGGGGCGGTTACGGGGCCTCGAAGGCCGCCCTGGACCAGCTGTCGGCGGTGCTCGGCGTGGAGGAGCCCGGGCTGCGGGTCTGGGCCGTGGACCCCGGGGACATGGGGACGGACCTCTACCGGGCGGCCGTACCGGACGACGACGGTCCGCGGCCGTCGCCGGAGCGGGTGGTCCCGGCGTTCCTGCGGCTGCTCGACGAACGGCCGGCCAGTGGGCGCTACGCGGCTCCGGCGCTGCTGGAGGAGCGGTGACGACGGCGACGGGGGTGCCCGGGGCGGGGCGTGGGCGGACCTGGGGGCCGGTTCCGGAGGGGTTGTCGGCGCGGGTGCCGGCCGAGCAGCGGGGTCCGGGCCGCGACCGGGATTCCGTACGGCTGCTGGTGTCGCGTGGCCGTGCGGTGTCGCATCACGCGTTCGCGGAGCTGCCGCGGCAGCTCGCGGCCGGGGATCTGCTGATCGTGAACACGTCGGCCACCCTGGCGGCGGCGGTGGACGGGCTCGTCGGGCACGCGCGCGTGGTGGTGCACTTCTCGACGCGCGGGGACGACGGGCGGTGGGCCGTGGAGCTGCGGGAGCCCGACGGGGCGGGCACCACGCGCGCGCGTGCGGGCGGGCCCGCGGGGACAGTGGTGCGGCTGCCCGGGGCCGTACGGCTGGTGCTGGAGGAGCCGCTGAGTCCGCGCGGGCCGCGGCTGTGGTGGGCGCGGGTGGCGGCGGGAGCGGACGTACTGGGGGTGCTGCGCCGGTTCGGGCGGCCCATCCGTTACTCCTATACGGAGCGGGACCAGCCGCTGTCGGTGTACCAGACGGTGTTCGCGCTGCCGTCCGAGGACGGGGCGGGCAGCGCGGAGATGCCGAGCGCGGCGCGCCCCTTCACCGCGCGGATGGTGGCGGAGCTGGTGAGCCGGGGGGTGCAGTTCGCGCCGGTCACGCTGCATACGGGGGTGGCGTCGGCGGAGGCGCACGAGCCGCCGTATCCGGAGCCGTACGCGGTGCCCGAGGCGTCGGCCCGGCTGATCAACGCGGCGCGGGCCGGCGGGGGCCGGATCGTCGCGGTGGGCACGACGGCGGTGCGGGCCGTGGAGTCGGCGGCCGGGGCGGACGGGCTGGTGCGGGCAGCGCGGGGGTGGACGGATCTGGTGGTGACCCCGGAGCGGGGGGTGCGCGTGGTGGACGGGCTGCTGACCGGGCTGCACGAGCCGGAGGCCTCGCATCTGCTGATGCTGGAGGCGGTCGCCGGGCGGGCCGCCGTAGACCTCGGCTACGAGGCGGCGCTGGCCGGGCGCTACCTCTGGCACGAGTTCGGGGACGTGCACCTCATCCTCCCGGAGGAGGCCCCTCACACAGAGCGTTGCGCCAGCAACTCTTGGTGAGATGGAGCCCTGCCCGATGTGAGCCCGCACATAGGGTGCACATCACGTACGAACGGACATAGGAGACAAGCGGACCCTGAATGAGCGGGGCAGACATGCCAGTCTGCCCCGTTTTGCCCTTTCCGTCTCCACTACCGGGCTTCGTACGTCACACCTTTGCCTCAGCATTTTGCGGCCGCTAAGAATTGCCCTCGTCGCTCAGCGCCTCGGGTTCCGCCCCGGGGCGTTCGTCCGGAAACGCAACGAAGCACTGTCCCCTCGGACCGCGAGCGACCTCCGCGCTATTCGAAGAGGTCAACAGTCATGCCCAAGAACATCACCACTCCTGGACATAGTCCGAAG
The DNA here is from genome assembly GCF_040703595.1 of Streptomyces sp. NPDC007084. Taxonomy (NCBI): domain Bacteria; kingdom Bacillati; phylum Actinomycetota; class Actinomycetes; order Kitasatosporales; family Streptomycetaceae; genus Streptomyces; species Streptomyces sp. NPDC007084. The sequence goes on along the minus strand of NZ_JBEYFY010000064.1, from coordinate 28,934 downwards.
CTGACCAAGCTCCACAAGCTTTCGATCGCCGGTGTGGCCACCCTCGGTGCCGCCACCCTCGCGTTCTCCCTGGTGCCGGACAACTCCCACACCACCACGGACGACGCCGCCGCCACCGCGAAGGTCGCCTACAGCGACCAGCAGATCAAGGACGTCAAGGCGAGCGTCACCGACCAGCTGGCCGGCGCCGACCTGAAGGCCCAGGCCATCGCTGCGAAGAAGAAGGCCGACGCGGCGAAGAAGGCGGCCGACGCCGCGGCGAAGAAGAAGGCGGCCGAGGCGGCCGCCGCCAAGAAGAAGGCCGCCGCCCAGGCCGCCGCGAAGAAGAAGGCCGACGAGGCCCGCTCCAAGGCCGCCGCGAGCCGCTCCTCGCAGCGCGTCAAGGTCCAGCCGGTCGCCGCCAAGACGTACGCGAACAACCTGGACGGCTGGATCCGCCAGTCCCTGGACATCATGAAGGCCAAGGGCATCCCGGGTTCCTACAACGGGCTGCACCGCAACATCCTGCGGGAGTCCTCGGGCAACCCGATGGCCATCAACAACTGGGACATCAACGCGATCAACGGCATCCCCTCGAAGGGTCTGCTGCAGGTCATCCCGCCGACCTTCAAGGCGTACCACGTGGCCGGCACGTCGTGGAACATCTACGACCCGGTCGCCAACATCACCGCCGCCGCCAACTACGCGGCCGACAAGTACGGCTCGATGGACAACGTCAACAGCGCGTACTGAGGGCCGAGCGCGGAGCTCCCGTCACAGACGCCGAAGGGCGGCACCCCGGACCGGGGTGCCGCCCTCGCGCTCTGTCCGGCGCCGCCGCGCGGCGGACCCTGGACCCTACTTGCGCATGACCTCGGGCTCGTGGCGGCGCAGGAAGCGCGCCACGAGGAAACCGCAGGCCACGCCGAGCGCGATCAGCGCGATCATGTCCATGGTCCAGGCCCCGGCCGTGTGGTCCCACAGCGGGTCCGTGTTCGTCGGATCGTCCTGGTTCGGGAAGATGTTGTTGAAGTCCAGCGTGGTGCCCGACGCGGCGACCGCCCAGCGGGCCGGCATCAGATACGAGAACTGGTTGACGCCCGGAGTGCCGTTCAGGATGAACAGGCAGCCGGTGAAGACGACCTGGACGATCGCGAACATGACCAGCAGCGGCATCGTCTTCTCGGCGGTCTTCACCAGCGAGGAGATGACCAGGCCGAACATCATCGAGGCGAAGCCCAGCGCCATGATCGGGATGGTGAGTTCGACCTTGGGCAGACTCTTGAGGATCAGGCCCTCGTCCGGGACCGTACGGCTGCCGAAGCCGATCGCGCCGACCAGGGCACCCTGGAGCAGGGTGATCACTCCGAGGACGATCACCTTCGACATCAGATACGCCGACCGGGACAGGCCGGTCGCCCGCTCCCGCTCGTAGATGACCCGTTCCTTGATCAGCTCACGGACGGAGTTGGCCGCGCCCGCGAAGCACGCGCCGACCGCGAGGATCAGCAGGACCGTCGTCGCCGTGCCGTTCGCGACATGGACGCCCGAGGGCAGCACCTTCTCGTTGACCAGCAGGGTCTTGCCGTTGTCGATGAGCAGGCTCACCGAGCCGAGCACCGCCGGCAGGATCACCGTCAGCGCCAGGAAGCCCTTGTCGGACGCGATCACCGAGGCGTAGCGCCGGATCAGCGTCGTGAGCTGGGAGCCCCAGCTCTGCGGCTTCGGCGGCTTCATCGCCTGCGCCGGCGGCATCTGCGTCGACTGCGGGGCGACCGCGTCGATGTCCGCGGCGTACATCTGGAAGTGCTGCGAGCCCTTCCAGCGGCCCGCCCAGTCGTAGTCGCGGTAGTTCTCGAACGCGGAGAACACGTCGGCCCAGGTGTCGTAGCCGAAGAAGTTCAGCGCCTCCTCCGGCGGGCCGAAGTAGGCCACCGCGCCGCCCGGGGCCATCACCAGGAGCTTGTCGCAGATCGCCAGCTCGGCCACCGAGTGCGTGACGACCAGGACCGTACGGCCGTCGTCCGCGAGGCCGCGCAGCAACTGCATGACGTCGCGGTCCATGCCCGGGTCCAGGCCGGAGGTCGGCTCGTCCAGGAAGATCAGCGACGGCTTGGTCAGCAGCTCCAGGGCCACCGACACACGCTTGCGCTGGCCGCCGGAGAGGGAGGTGACCTTCTTCTCCTTGTGGATGTCCAGCTTCAGCTCGCGCAGCACCTCGTCTATCCGGGCCTCGCGCTCCTGGCCGGTGGTGTCCGCGGGGAAGCGCAGCTTGGCCGCGTACTTGAGGGCCTTCCGCACGGTCAGTTCCTTGTGCAGGATGTCGTCCTGCGGGACCAGACCGATGCGCTGCCGCAGCTCGGCGAACTGCTTGTAGAGGTTGCGGTTGTCATAGAGGACGTCGCCCTGGTTGGCGGGGCGGTAGCCCGTGAGCGCCTTCAGGAGCGTCGACTTCCCGGAGCCCGACGGGCCGATCACCGCGATGAGCGACTTCTCGGGCACGCCGAAGGAGACGTCCTTGAGGATCTGCTTGCCGCCGTCGACGGTGACCGTCAGGTGGCGGGCCGAGAAGGACACCTCACCGGTGTCGACGAACTCCTCCAGCCGGTCCCCCACCAGCCGGAAGGTGGAGTGGCCGACACCGACGATGTCGTTCGGCCCGAGCAGCGCCGAGCCGCCCTTGGCGATCGGGATGCCGTTGACGTACGTGCCGTTGTGCGAGCCGAGGTCGCGGATCTCGAAGCGGCCGTCCGGCGTCGCGTGGAACTCGGCGTGGTGCCGGGAGACCTGGAGGTCGGAGACCACCAGTTCGTTCTCCAGGGCACGGCCGATGCGCATCACGCGTCCCAGCGAGAACTGGTGGAACGTCGTCGGGCTGCGGTCGCCGTAGACCGGCGGCGCCCCCGCGCCACTACCGGGTCCCTGCTGCTGCGGGATGCCCGCGGCCTGCCGCGGCGGCTGCTGCCCGCCCTGGGCCGGAGCCTGCTGCGGAGTCGGCTGCTGAGCCCAGCCGGCGCCCGCGCCCTGCGCCGCGTACGGCTGCTGCTGCGCCTGCTGCGCCGGGGCCGCCGTGCCGGACAGGCTCAGCCGCGGCCCGTCCGTCGCGTTGCCGAGATGTACGGCCGACCCGGGGCCGATCTCCGTCTGGTGGACGCGCTGCCCCTGTACGAACGTCCCGTTGGTGCTCCCGTGGTCGTCGATGACCCAACTACGGCCGTTCCAGCTGATCGTGGCGTGCCGCCAGGACACCCTGGCGTCGTCCAGCACGATGTCCCCCTGCGGATCACGTCCGAGGGCGTAGGACCTGGAGGCGTCGAGCGTCCAGGTCCGTCCATTCAATTCCAGTACGAGTTCCGGCACTCCAGCCCCACTGTGTTGTCCCCCGAGTTACCCCCAGCACAGGGAGTCTAGGGATGTCGAACATCGTGGGGAACTATTTCAGTAGGAGCCCCCTGACCGAAAGTCGGGCCGCGGGAACGACGGGTACGGGCGGGTTGCCCGTTTCCGTTGACGGGGTTGAAACCGGCCCGGAGAGTGGTAATCCCCCGCGAGGGGGACATCCGCGGGGAGACCGCGGCGCGGATCGGGGGGTCGGACGATGGGCGACACAACCGTGCACCACGGCGCAGGCGCCGGGCGGGTGCCGGGGGGTACCGGGCAGGTACGGGGGCGTGCCGGGCGGGTGCCGTGGGGGGACGTGCTGCTCTCCGCGGTCGCCGCCGTGAGCTGGGCGCTGATCGGCATGGCGGGCACCGCGGCGCTCGGGCTGCGTCTGCTCGGGGCGGACGCGGCGGGCTCGCTCGGGCCGATGACCGCGGCCGTCGTGGCCCTCGGGGCGAACGGTTCGGTGACGCCCTCCGGTGACGTGTCCGCCTTCGGCCTCGACGGGGCCGAGGCGCACACCGCGATCCAGATCACGCCCCTCGGCGTCGGGCTCGTCGGCGCGCTCCTGATGGCCTGGCTCTTCCTGCGGTCCTTGCGCGGGGCGGGAGTTGTGATCGCGCCGACGGAACTCCTCGCCCGCGCGGGCTCGGTGATCGTCCTCTTCGTCGCCACCCTGGGCGGGCTCGCCTGGGCCGGCCACGACGTCATCACCATCGACGGCGGGAAGCTCGGGCTCGACAAGGTCACCGGCGGTGGGGCCAAGGGCGGCGGGCTCGGGGACATCACGGACAAACTGCCGGGCGGGCTGGGGGGACTCGGCGATCTCGGGGGGCTGCTGCCGGGCAAGGTCGGCGACCTCGTGAAGGCGAAGGCGGCCGTCGGCTTCTCCGTCGACACCGCGCCCACCCTCCTGGGCGGAGCCGCCTGGGCCGCCGGTGTCCTGCTGATCGCCCTGCTCGCCTCCCGGCGCACGCCCCTGCCGCCCGGCTGGGACGCCGTGCACCGCGTCGTACGTCCCGCCGTGGCCTCCCTCGTCGCCGTCCTGCTCGTCGCGGTCCTCGCCGGGCTGGCGGCGGCCGCGTACGCGGCGGTCGGTGACGAGCATCCGCGGCGGATCGCGGGAGCGGCGCTGCTCGGCGCCCCCAACGGGGTGTGGCTCGCCGTCCCCCTCGGGCTCTTCGTCCCCTGGGACGGCCGTGCCACCGGCGCGCTCGCCACGCTCCTGCCCGACCCCCTCGACCGCCTCCTCGACGGCGCCGCCGACCGGCCCGTCACGCTGGGCCGGCTGGCCGAACTCGACGGCCGCGTCTGGCTGTTGGCCGTCGGGACCGCGCTCATGATGCTGTACGCGGGCGTCCTGACGGCCGTGCGTACGCCAGTTGTACGGGGTGGGGGTGCCGTTGCTGCGGGGGCACCGGGTCGTACCGATGAACGGGGCGGGGGTGCCCTGCGGTTCGCCGGTCTCTGCGCACTCCGGCTCGGCGTCGTGACCGCGCTGGCGCTGCCGCTGCTCGCCTGGCTGACGGACGTGTCGGTGGACGCGTCGCTGTCCGTGCTCGGCTTCGACGCGTTCGGGGCGGGGGTCCGGCTTCACGGACGGCTGGGGATGGCGTTGCTCCTCGGCGCGGTGTGGGGCGCCGGGGCCGGGGGCGTGGGGGCGTTGCTGGCGTGGGTGAGTGGGGTGGCGGGGCGGCGGGTGGTGGCCCCGGGTGGGGTGGGGCCCGGGGTGGGAGCCGAGGTGGGATCGGGGGTGAGCGCCGAGGTGGGTGAGGAGGCCGGGCCTTATCGGCCGCGGGGGCCGTACCGGGCGCCCAATCCGGACACGAATCCTTATCTGAGGGTGCCGGAGGAGTTGCGGGCGGCGGAGCCGGAGGATCGGCGGCCGGGGGTGGGGCGGGAGTCCGACCCGGGGTCCGGGTCGGGGTCGGGGGCAGGGGGCGGGGGTGGGGCTGGGGCTGGGGCTGGGGCTGGGGATGTGTACGGGGCGCCGACGGTGGTGCGGCCCGTGGGGCCGGGGCCTGGGCCTGGGCCTGTGCCGAAGCGGCGGTCGGACGGGGCTGAGCCTCCGCCGCCGCCGGGGGCGCCTCCGCCTCCGCCTCCTCCGGGGAGTCCTCGGCGTTGAGGCCGGGCGAGCGCCCGGGGGCGGTGGGTGGGTCGGGGCCGTGCCGGTACATCCGGTCGTCGCCGCCGGATCAGACGTGAGTCGAGAAGCGGGACCTGCTCGATCCGAACGTAAGCGACGACCATCTGATGTACCGGCACGGCCCCTCCCGCCGGTGGGCGACTGCGGGCCGACATTTCCAGCCGGAGAGTTTCAGCCTCTCCGGCGTCTGAAGGGCCGGCGGCGAAAGTATTAGCCCCTCCGGCGTTTGAGGAGCGGGGGTCTGGGGGCGGAGCCCCCAGGTTCGGGTTGGGTAGGGGCGGAGGGGGCGAGAGAAGGTTGGGGGGGTGGGCTCCGCCGGGGGTGCGGCGGAGCGGGGCGGGACTCGGAAGCAGGGGGCCCGGGACGGGGGCACTCGGGGGACCTGGATGTTGCCGAGTGTTCCCTGTCCGTCAGGCGGACCAGACGGGCGGACGCCACACCCCGCCCGATACGGTGGGACCACCATGAGCGCTTCGCAGACCCCCGATGTCCCCACCCTCCTCGTCAAGATCTTCGGCAAGGACCGCCCGGGCATCACCGCCGGACTCTTCGACACCCTCGCCGCCTACTCCGTCGACGTGGTCGACATCGAGCAGGTCGTCACCCGTGGCCGCATGGTGCTGTGCGCGCTCGTGACCGAGCCGACGCCGGGCTCGGAGGGTGATCTGAGGGCCACCGTCCACAGTTGGGCGGAGTCGATGAAGATGCAGGCGGAGATCATCTCCGGCCTCGGCGACAACCGCCCGCGCGGCTCCGGACGTTCGCTGGTGACGGTCCTCGGACACCCTCTCACCGCCGAGTCCACGGCCGCCATCGCCGCCCGGATCACCAGGACCGGCGGCAACATCGACCGTATCTTCCGCCTCGCCAAGTACCCGGTGACGGCGGTCGAGTTCGCGGTGTCGGGTGCCGAGACCGAGGCGCTGCGCACCGCGCTGGTGACCGAGGCCGCCGCTCTCGGCGTGGACATCGCCGTCGTGGCGGCGGGCCTGCACCGACGGGCCCAGCGCCTCGTCGTGATGGACGTCGACTCGACCCTCATCCAGGACGAGGTGATCGAACTCTTCGCCGCGCACGCCGGATGCGAGGACGAGGTCGCCGAGGTGACCGCCGCCGCGATGCGCGGTGAGCTGGACTTCGAGCAGTCCCTGCACGCACGCGTGGCGCTCCTCGCCGGGCTGGACGAGTCGGTCGTCCAGAAGGTCCGCGAACAGGTGCGGCTGACCCCCGGCGCCCGCACCCTGATCCGTACGCTGAAGCGCCTCGGCTACCAAGTCGGCGTCGTGTCGGGCGGGTTCACTCAGGTCACCGACGATCTGAAGGAGCGGCTCGGGCTCGACTTCGCCCAGGCCAACACCCTGGAGATCGTCGACGGCAAGCTGACCGGCAAGGTCACCGGGGAGATCGTGGACCGGGCCGGCAAGGCGCGGCTGCTGCGCCGGTTCGCCGCCGAGGCCGGGGTGCCGCTGGCCCAGACCGTGGCGGTCGGCGACGGCGCGAACGACCTGGACATGCTGAACGCCGCGGGCCTTGGAGTCGCCTTCAACGCCAAGCCGGTGGTCCGCCAGGCGGCGCACACCGCGGTGAACTTCCCGTTCCTCGACACGGTGCTCTATCTGCTGGGCGTCACCCGTGAAGAGGTCGAGGCCGCCGACATGCACGAGGACGCCGACGCGCGCTGAGACGCCGTACGTTACGCGCGCACAGGCGAGGGGCCCGGCACCTGGTGGTGCCGGGCCCCTGTACGTGTCAGCGGCGGGTCATTCCGTGGGCGCCCAGTACTCGGTGAGGGAGGCCGATCCCGGTTCCAGCGATTTCCAGGGGCCGTCGAACGAGAGCACCGCGAAAGCGGCGGTGTGGAAGCCCTGGGCCTTCATGCGTTCGCGGGTGTCGTCCTCGGACTGGCCGGCCAGGATGTCGGCGAGGCCGTGCACACCCGGGTTGTGACCGATGAGGATCACGCTTCGCACGTCGTCCGGGGTCTCGTTCAGTACCGCGATCAGTTCGCCGGGCGAGGCTTCGTAGATCCGCTCCTCGTAGACGGTTTTCGGCCGGTGCGGGAGTTCCTGGACCGCGTGCTTCCATGTCTCGCGGGTGCGCACCGACGTGGAGCAGAGGGCCAGGTCGAAGGGGATGCCGGTCTCGCCCAGTCTGCGGCCGGCGACGGCGGCGTCCATGCGGCCCCGGTCGGCGAGCGGCCGCTCGTGGTCGGACATCTGCGGCCAGTCGGCTTTCGCATGCCGGAAGAGGACGATCCTGCGGGGTTCTGCGACGCTCATGCGTCCCAGCTTCGCACGAAACATGCCGCGAGGCGCAGGGAGTTGACGTGCTCCCCCGGCATGGGTGACGGCCTCCCCCGTCAGGGGTGATGCCGCGCCCGAGAGCGGTGCGGCGGTCGCTCCGGGTGGCCTCGGTGGCATGGACCGGCCGGGTGGCGCGTGATGCCGTAGTGGCGGGATGTGCCAGAGATCCCCGTCGAGTGTGTCAGAGGTCCCCGTCGGATGTGTCAGAGGTCCCCGTCACTCCGCCGTGTGCAGCACCGTCTGGATTCGCTCGAACACGTGAGTGATGGCCGGGTCACCGCTCGTCGCGTGCGCGTCCGAGGGGTTCAGGATCATCAGCAGGAGCGCGATGAAGGCGAGCGTCGGGAGCGCGAGGGCCCACCAGGGCAGGCGGGTGTCCACGGGGCCGGGCGTCGCCGGGTGGATCCGGGTGTGCGTACGGGCCGACATGCCGCCTCCGTGGGTCTTCGAGTCCGCGGCCGCCTCTCGCGGCCATGCTTCGAAGGTACGGAGCGCGCGGGCCCCAACCCATCCGGTGATCCACCCAGTTGACCCTGACACTCACCCCCTAGGGGACGGGGGGTTAGCCCTACCCCCGGCCCGTTCCGGGCGTGGCGGGCCGGCCGAGCGGCGGGGCGTTCACGGCGACGCGATGGAGGCGATGACGCCGATGATCACCGTGATGGCCAGCATCGCGCCGAGCACGAGCAGCAGCTTCTTCTGGCCGTTCTGGGGGTTCGGGTCGAGCACAGGCATGCGGTCAGTCTCGCACCCCGGGCCGGGCCCGGCGCCGCCGGGTACCGGTTCACGGGCACCCGTCCGCGGGCACCCGTTCGCACCGGGCCGGTTCATTCGCGGAGGCCGGTTCAAAAGGGGCACGGTTCGCAGAGCCCGGGTCACCGGGGCCCGCGGTTCACACGGTCCCGCGGTTCGCAGGGCCCTGTCGCCGGGCGCGGTCAGCCGGTCAGCCGGTCAGCCGGTCAGTTCGTCCTCGACCGTCCGGTTGCGGCCCGCGAGGATGCCGACGCCGATCTGCGGGATCATCAGGCCGGCCATCAGCGCGAGCGGCAGACCCCAGCCGCCGCTGTGCTGGTAGAGCACGCCGACCAGGAGCGGGCCGGGGATCGACAGCAGGTAGCCGGTGCTCTGGGAGAAGGCCGACAACTGGGCGACCCGGGCGCCGGTCCTGGCCCGCATGCCGACCATGGTGAGGGCCAGCGGGAAGGCGCAGTTGGAGATGCCGAGCAGGACGGCCCAGGCCCAGGCGCCGGCCGCCGGGGCCAGGTAGAGGCCCGCGTATCCGGCGAGTCCGCAGACGCCGAGGGCTACCACGATGGGGCCCTGGTGGGGCAGGCGGGTGGCGAGGCGCGGGATGACGAAGGCCAGCGGCACACCCATCACCATGGTGACGGCGAGGAGCAGTCCGGCGGTGCCCGCGGCGACGCCCGCGTCCCGGAAGATCTGCGCCATCCAGCCCATCGTGATGTAGGCGGCGGTGGCCTGGAGGCCGAAGAAGACGGCGAGCGCCCAGGCCGTACGACTGCGGGTGATGCGCGGTACGGCGGCCCCCCGCGGAGCCGGCGCCGGGTCCGGGGCGACGGACCCGGGAGCGGTGTCCCGCGCGCGGACGAGCGCGATCCACGGGAGGACGGCAGCCGCGGCGAGGGCCGCCCAGACCACGAGTCCGGCCCGCCAGGAGCCGCCCAGGGCGTCGGTCATGGGCACGGTGACGGCGGCGGCGACCGAGGTGCCGAGCGCGAGGGCCATCGAGTAGAGGCCCGTCATGGAGCCGACCCGGTCGGGGAACCAGCGCTTGACGATGACCGGCATCAGGACGTTGCTGACGGCTATGCCCATCAGGGCGAGCGCGCTGGCGGCGAGGAATCCGGCCGTGCCGCCGACGAAGGGGCGCAGCGCGAGCCCGGCCGTGATGGCGGCCATGCCGGCGCAGACGACGGCGGCGGGTCCGAAGCGGCGGGCGAGCCGGGGGGCCGTCACGCCGAAGACGGCGAAGCAGAGCGGCGGCACGGAGGTGAGCAGACCGGCGACGCTGCCGCTCATGCCGAGCCCGTCGCGCACCTCTTCGAGGAGGGCGCCGAGGCTGGTGATGGCCGGGCGCAGGTTCAGCGCGGTGAGGACGATGCCGGCGACCACGAGGCGGGTCGCCCACGCGCGCGGGGCGGGCGGCCGGGGTGCCGTGCTCTCGGTGGGGCGCTGTGTGGTGGGGGACGTCATCGTCGTCCGGGTCTCCTCGCTTGCCATGTGGCCCATCATAGAATCATGGGATGATTGGCTGTCCAATCCCGCTGCGTTAATCTCCGGATCTCCGGCCCGCGCGACCGACCGCACCCGGGCCCGTACGAAGGACCGTCATGCCGTTGAGCCATCCCCGCCGTTCGGCGCTGTCCGAGCAGGTCATCGCCGAGCTGCGGAACCAGATCACCTCGGGCGAGTGGCCGGTGGGCTCCCGTATCCCCACCGAGCCGGAACTCGTCGACCAGCTCGGGGTCGCGCGCAACACCGTGCGCGAGGCCGTCCGGGCACTGGCGCACAACGGTCTGCTGGACATCCGGCAGGGCTCGGGCACCTACGTCGTGACGACCAGCGAGCTGGCGGGCGTGATGCACCGCAGGTTCGCGGACGCCGATCCGCGGCACATCGCCGAGCTGCGGTCCACGCTGGAGTCGAGCGCCGCCGCACTGGCCGCCGAGCGGCGCACCGAGCGCGATCTGAAGGGGCTGGACGCCCTCCTCGTACGCCGGGAGGAGGCCTGGGAGTCGGGGGACGCGGAGGCCTTCGTGACGACGGACGCGACCTTCCATCTGGCGGTGGTGGCCGCGTCGCACAACGACGTCATGACGGCGATGTACGCGGACCTGGGCGAGGTGCTGCGCGACTGGCTGCGCGAGGACGTGGGCGCGGAGCTGACTCCGGAGAGTCATATGGACCACGCCCGGCTCGTGGACGCGATCCGCGCGGGCGCGGCGGAGGAGGCGGCCGAGGAGGCGGGGAGTTACGCGTTCATGTGCCGGCCGGGGCGGCTGGACACCGGGCGCCGGGCTCCGGGGACCCGCCGGGGCTGAGCGCGGGGAGGGCCGGGCGGACAGGTGCCGCGCCGTGTGGGCTCGAAGGCGGGCCCGGCCGGCCGTCGGGGGGCGTGCGGTGATCCGGAGGACCTGGCCGGGGGCGTCAGGTGCCGTGCGTGATCCGGAGGACCCGGCCGGCCGTCGGGGGCCGTGAGGACCCGGCCGACCGTCGGGGGCCGTGCGTGATCCGGAGGACCTCGCCGGGGGCGTCAGGTGCCGTGCGTGATCCAGACCGCGCGGATCTCCTTCCAGCACCGCCCCGTCAGCCGGACGGTGCCGGCGGGTGCCACCTCGGCGGGGGCGCTGTCCGTGTCGATGTCCCACCAGCGGGCGCACTCGACGTGCAGTCGGACGCTGTCGGGGTCGACATAGGGGTTGTGGCAGTAGGCCACGACGTGTGAGCCGGTGACGGTGGTCCGGCAGTCGGCGCCGAACGGCTGGGACCGCGAGGAGCGTGCGGGGCCCGCGCCGCCCTGGTCGCCGAGGGTCCGGGGTATCGCTTCGGACGGTACGGCCGTCACCAGGGCGACAGCGGCGAGCGCCGGGGCAATGCGGCGGGACAGGCGCACAAGGGGACCTCCTCGGCCGTACGGCTGCGGGGCGGTGCGTTCTCCCAGACTGCGTGCCGCGGTACCCGGGGCGCCCGGCCGAATAGGCCGAACGGGGGACGCCCCGCCCCCCGCGAGCCGCGGGGAACGGGGCGTCCGTACAGGCGTGAGCGCTACGCGCCGATGGCGTGCAGGCCGCCGTCGACGTGGATGATCTCGCCGGTGGTCTTCGGAAACCAGTCGCTCAGCAGGGCGACGACGCCCTTGCCCGCGGGCTCCGGGTCCTTGAGGTCCCACTCCAGGGGGGCGCGGGAGTCCCACACCGCGGCCAGCTCGCCGAAGCCCGGGATGGACTTGGCGGCCATCGAGCCGATGGGGCCCGCGGAGATGAGGTTGGAACGCACGTTCTGCTTGCCCAGGTCGCGGGCGAGGTAGCGGTTGGTGGCCTCCAGGGCGGCCTTGGCCGGACCCATCCAGTCGTACTGCGGCCACGCGTACTGCGCGTCGAAGGTGAGGCCGACGACCGAGCCGCCGTTCTGCATCAGCGGCAGACAGGCCATGGTCAGCGACTTCAGGGAGAACGCCGAGACGTGCATGGCCGTGGCGACCGACTCGAACGGCGTGTTCAGGAAGTTGCCGCCGAGCGCGTCCTGCGGCGCGAAGCCGATGGAGTGCACGACGCCGTCGAGGCCGCCCAGCTCCTCGCCGACCAGGTCGGCGAGACGGGCCAGGTGCTCGTCGTTGGTGACGTCCAGCTCGATGACCTTGGTGGGCTTCGGGAGCTTCTTGGCGATGCGCTCGGTCAGCGTCGGCCGCGGGAACGCGGTCAGGATGATCTCGGCGCCCTGCTCCTGGGCCAGCTTGGCGGTGTGGAAGGCGATGGAGGACTCCATCAGCACACCGGTGATCAGGACGCGCTTGCCCTCGAGAATTCCGCTCATGGTGATCAGTGACCCATTCCCAGTCCGCCGTCAACCGGGATGACGGCTCCAGTGATGTACGAGGCGTCGTCCGAGGCGAGGAACCGCACCGTCGCGGCGATCTCCTCGGGCTTCGCGTAACGGCCCAGCGGCACCTTCGAGACGATGTTCGCGCGCTGCTCCTCGGTGAGCGCCTGCGTCATGTCGGTGTCGACGAAGCCGGGGGCGACGACGTTGAAGGTGAGGTTGCGCGAGCCGAGTTCCCGGGCGAGCGAGCGCGCGAGGCCGACCAGCGCGGCCTTGGAGGCGGCGTAGTTCGCCTGGCCCGCCGAGCCGAGCAGGCCGACCACCGAGGAGATGAGGACGACGCGGCCCTTCTTGGCCCGCAGCATGCCGCGGTTGGCGCGCTTGACGACGCGGAAGGCGCCGGTCAGGTTGGTGTCGACGACCGAGGTGAAGTCCTCCTCGGACATGCGCATCAGGAGCTGGTCCTTGGTGACGCCGGCGTTGGCGACGAGGACCTCGACCGGGCCGTGCTCGGCCTCGATCTCCTTGTAGGCCTGCTCCACCTGCTCGGTGTCGGTGATGTCGCACTTGACCGCGAGGCACCCCAACTCCGTCAGGGCGGCCGGCGGCTCGCCGGACCGGTATGTGATCGCGACCTTGTCGCCCGCGTCGGCGAACGCGCGGGCGATGGCGAGGCCGATGCCTCGGTTGCCTCCGGTGACGAGAACCGAGCGGCTCAACGGATCACCCTTTCGATAGCGGACTGAAACCCTGCGAGCAGGAACCCCCGTGTGCGGGAACCCCCGCGTGCGGCACCCCCTGTGTGCAGGCGCCTTCCTCGAAAACCTATCGGTCCGTCCCGCGTCCGAGGGAATCGGGCACCGACAGTGGGTCCGGGTGCCCGCTGTCGGGTCCCTACAGAAAGCCGTCGGACAGCCGACGCGGCCCCGGCCGAAAAAGCACCCGGTCCCGCGAAAGACGTGGCCCGGGAGCCGTTCCGCGCGACATGATCGGACCCGACAGGCCACGACAGCAGGGAGACCTCGGTGCCTCATTCCATCGACGAAGCGTTCACGGCGCTGCCGCTGCGCGCCCTCGCGGACGCCGCGCTCGCGCGGGCGCGGGCGCTCGGCGCGGAGCACGCGGACTTCCGGTTCGAGCGGGTGCGCAGCGCCTCGCTCCGGTTGCGCGACGCCAAGCCGGCCGGCTCGTCGGACACCACGGACCTGGGCTACGCGGTGCGGGTGGTGCACGGCGGGACCTGGGGGTTCGCGTCGGGCGTCGATCTGACGATGGACGCGGCGGCGAAGGTCGCCTCGCAGGCCGTGGCGATGGCGAAGCTGTCCGCCCAGGTGATCAAGGCGGCCGGTTCCGGCGTGGGGGCACCTCCCACGCCTCTCGGGCAGTGGGGGAGCGTGGAGCTGGCGGACGAGCCGGTGCACGCCGACCGGACGTGGATCTCCTCGTACGAGATCGATCCGTTCTCCGTGCCGGACGAGGAGAAGGCGGGGCTGCTCGCCGAGTGGAGCGCGCGGCTGCTGGCGGCCGACGGCGTCAACCACGTGGACGCCTCGCTGATGGCGGTGCACGAGAACAAGTTCTACGCGGACACGGCGGGGACGGTGACCACCCAGCAGCGGGTGCGGCTGCATCCGCAGCTCACCGCGGTCGCGGTGGACGAGTCGAGCGGCGAGTTCGACTCGATGCGGACGCTCGCGCCGCCGGTCGGGCGGGGCTGGGAGTACCTGCGGGGCACCGGCTGGGACTGGGACGACGAGCTGGAGCGCATTCCCGGACTGCTCGCGGAGAAGATGCGGGCGCCGAGCGTCGAGGCCGGAGCGTACGACCTGGTCATCGACCCGTCCAACCTGTGGCTGACGATCCACGAGTCCATCGGGCACGCCACCGAGCTGGACCGGGCGCTCGGCTACGAGGCGGCGTACGCGGGCACCTCGTTCGCCACCTTCGACCAGCTCGGCAAGCTGCGCTACGGCTCGGAGCTGATGAACGTGACCGGTGACCGTACCGCCGAGCACGGCCTCGCGACCATCGGCTACGACGACGAAGGGGTGGCCGGGCAGTCCTGGGACCTGGTGAAGGACGGCACGCTCGTCGGCTACCAGCTCGACCGGCGGATCGCGCGGCTGACCGGCTTCGACCGCTCCAACGGGTGCGCGTACGCCGACTCCCCCGGGCATGTGCCCGTGCAGCGCATGGCGAACGTGTCGCTCCAGCCGGACCCGGGCGGTCTGTCCACGGAGGACCTGATCAGCGGGGTGGACCGCGGGATCTACGTCGTCGGCGACCGTTCCTGGTCGATCGACATGCAGCGCTACAACTTCCAGTTCACCGGCCAGCGGTTCTTCCGGATCGAGAACGGCCGGATCGCGGGCCAGCTCCGGGATGTCGCGTACCAGGCGACGACCACCGACTTCTGGGGTTCGATGGCCGCGGTGGGCGGTCCGCAGACCTACGTCCTGGGCGGTGCCTTCAACTGCGGCAAGGCCCAGCCGGGCCAGGTCGCGGCGGTCTCGCACGGCTGCCCCTCCGCCCTCTTCAAGGGCGTCAACATTCTGAACACGACGCAGGAGGCCGGTCGATGAGCGCCCGTACCAACAAGCCGCACGAGGTCGTCGAGCGCGCCCTCGAACTGTCCCGGGCCGACGGCTGTGTGGTGATCGCCGACGAGGAGTCCTCGGCCAACCTGCGCTGGGCGGGCAACGCGCTGACCACCAACGGTGTCACCCGGGGGCGCACGCTCACCGTGATCGCCACCATCGACGGCCGGGAGGGCACCGCGTCCGGCGTGGTCTCGCGGTCGGCCGTGACCGCCGACGAGCTGGAGCCGCTGGTGCGGGCGGCGGAGGCGGCGGCGCGCGGCGCCGGTCCCGCCGAGGACGGCCGGCCGCTGGTCACGGGCGTGCCGGAGTCCCCCGACTTCACGGACGCGCCGGCCGAGACGTCCTCCGCGGTGTTCGCCGACTTCGCGCCGGCGCTCGGCGAGTCCTTCGCGCGGGCGCGGGCGGGCGGCCGGGAGCTGTACGGCTTCGCCAACCACGAGCTGGTGACCAGTTACGTGGGGACGTCGACGGGGCTGCGGCTGCGGCACGACCAGCCGAACGGGACGCTGGAGCTGAACGCCAAGTCCCCGGACCGGACGCGGTCGGCGTGGGCGGGGCGTTCGACGCGGGACTTCAAGGACGTCGACCCGGCCGCGCTCGACGCGGAGCTGGCGGTGCGGCTGGACTGGGCGCGGCGGCGGGTGGACCTGCCGGCCGGGCGCTACGAGACGCTGCTGCCGCCGACCGCCGTCGCGGACCTGATGATCTACCAGATGTGGTCGGCCGCCGCGCGGGACGCCGCCGAGGGCCGTACGGTCTTCAGCAAGCCGGGCGGCGGCACCCGCATCGGCGAGCGGCTCACCGAGCTGCCGCTGACGCTGCGCAGCGACCCGAACGAGCCGGGTCTGGAGTCCGCGCCGTTCGTGCTGGCGCACTCCTCGGGCGACGACGCCTCGGTGTTCGACAACGGGCTGCCGCTGACGGCCACCGACTGGATCCGGGAGGGCGAGCTGCGGCATCTGTCCACCACCCGGCACAGCGCGGAGCTGACCGGGCTGCCGGTGGCGCCGTCGATCGGGAACCTCGTCCTGGACGGCGGTGAGGACCGGTCGCTGGAGGAGATGGTCGCCGCCACCGAGCGCGGTCTGCTGCTGACCTGCCTCTGGTACATCCGCGAGGTCGACCCGGCGACGCTGCTGCTGACCGGGCTCACCCGGGACGGCGTCTACCTGGTGGAGAACGGGCAGGTCGTCGGCGAGGTGAACAACTTCCGGTTCAACGAGTCGCCGGTGGACCTGCTCGGCCGGGCCACCGAGGCCGGGCGGACGGAGAAGACGCTGCCCCGGGAGTGGAGCGACTGGTTCACCAGGGCCGCGATGCCCCCGCTGCGGGTGCCGGACTTCAATATGAGCTCTGTCAGCCAGGGCGTATAACCTCGTACCTGATCCACGCGACCACCCAAGGAGATACGAGAACCGTGACGGACATCGTCGACGAGCTGAAGTGGCGGGGGCTGTTCTCCCTGTCCACCGACGAAGACGCACTGCGCAAGGCGCTCGCGGACGGTCCCGTCACGTTCTATTGCGGCTTCGACCCGACCGCGGCGAGCCTGCACGTCGGCCACCTGGTGCAGGTGCTCACGATGCGCCGGCTCCAGCGGGCGGGGCTGCGGCCGCTCGCGCTGGTCGGCGGGGCGACGGGCCAGATCGGCGACCCCCGCCCCACGGCGGAGCGCACGCTGAACGACCCGGAGACGGTGGCGAACTGGGTGACGCGGCTGCGTTCGCAGATCGAGCCGTTCCTGTCCTTCGAGGGCGAGAACGCCGCGGTCATGGTGAACAACCTGGACTGGACGGCCGGCCTCTCGGCCATCGAGTTCCTGCGGGACATCGGCAAGCACTTCCGGGTGAACAAGATGCTCACCAAGGACTCGGTGGCCCGCCGGCTGGAGTCCGAGGAGGGCATCAGCTACACCGAGTTCAGCTACCAGTTGCTCCAGGGCATGGACTTCCTGGAGCTGTACCGCCGGTACGGCTGCACCCTCCAGCAGGGCGGCAGCGACCAGTGGGGCAATCTGACGGCCGGCCTGGACCTGATCCACCGGCTGGAGCCGCAGGCGCGGGTGCACGCGCTGGCGACACCGCTGATGACGAAGGCGGACGGCACCAAGTTCGGCAAGACCGAGGGCGGCGCCATCTGGCTCGACCCGGAGATGACGACGCCGTACGCCTTCTACCAGTTCTGGCTGAACGTGGACGACCGGGACGTGTCGACGTACCTGCGCATCCTGTCCTTCCGGTCCCGTGAGGAGCTGGAGGAGCTGGAGCGGCAGACCGAGGAGCGGCCGCAGGCGCGGGCCGCGCAGCGCGCGCTGGCCGAGGAGCTGACCACGCTGGTGCACGGCGCCGACCAGACGGCCGCCGTGATCGCCGCGTCCAAGGCGCTCTTCGGCCAGGGCGAGCTGACCGGGCTCGACGAGCGGACGCTGAGCGCGGCCCTCTCCGAGGTGCCGCACATCCAGGTCGCCGAGCCGGGTCTCGTCGTGGACCTCTTCGCCGAGGTCGGCCTGGTGGCCAGCAAGTCGGCCGCCCGGCGCACGGTCAAGGAGGGCGGGGCGTACGTGAACAACGTGAAGGTCGCCGCCGAGGACGCGGTCCCCGCCAAGGAGGACCTGCTGCACGGACGCTGGCTGGTGCTGCGCCGGGGCAAGAAGAGCCTGGCGGCGGTCGAGGTCACCGGCGCCTGAGATCACCGGCGCCTGAGGTCCCCGCCGCACGCGGCACGGCGTCCTCGGGGTGTACGTGGACGACGGCGCACGACGGCGAGAGGGGGCGGCTCCCTGAACGGGGCCGCCCCCTCTCGCCGTACCGCCGCGCCGCGCCCGGGGCGCAAGTCCCGTACCGGCGTGCGCCTCACCGGACCTCGGTCAGCGGGCTCACCGGGCCTCGGTCAGCGGGTCGCCTTCACCTTGTTGCCGCGCACCGCCATGTAGAGCATGTCGCCGAGGAAGACGATGACGATCGCGGCGGCGAGCTGGAGCGCGTGCCGGCCCCAGTCGATGCCGCGGGTCTCCGCGATGCCGATGCCGCGCGCGATCGCGTTGCCGACGATGGCTCCGAGGATGCCGAAGATCGTGGTCAGCCACAGGGGGCTGTGCTGTTTGCCCGGGATGATCGCCTTGGCGATCAGACCCAGCACGAACCCGACGATGATCGCCCACAACCAGCCCATGTCTGCCTCCTAGTACGGCTCTCCGTGAGCAGTACCGCCAGTGTCGTGGCGTCCGTCGTACGGCGCATGTCGGGCACGGCCATACGCGCTACGGCGCAGCCGATCCACCCGTACCGGACCTGCCCCGGTCTCGAAGGCGGCGCAGCCGCGGCGTACCGTGGACGCTGTCCGGGCCCGCTCTCGACGGGTTCGTACCGGGTACGGACCGGGGAGCGTCCGAGACAGGCGGGTGGTGCAGTGTGATCAGGAAGCAGAGCGACGTCCAGGTCTTCCGGATCACCGGAGCGCGGCAGGGACTGGACGAGGACGTGCGCGGCCGGCAGCGCCGCTATGTCATCTCCATGTCCGTCCGTACGGTGTCGGTGATCCTCGCGGCCACCCTGTGGAACGTCGAGCGGTATGTGGCGATCGTCGCGTTGGTCCTCGGCATCCTGCTGCCCTACGTCGCGGTCGTCATCGCCAACGCGGGCCGCGAGAACGCGCCGGGACTCCCCTCCACGTTCCTCACCGCGCCCTCCCGGCCGATGATCGCGCCGCCGCGGCAGGACGGTCCGGCGGGTCCGGTGCCGCAGGACGTCGTCGCCGACGCGGGGACGCCGCCGCGTCCCGCGCCGCACGATCCGAGCTGACGCACAGCGGGTCCGCCGGCCCCCCGCGGGGGTCTGTTACGCCTGCTGAAACGGGGCCGGGGGTTCCTCCCGAAACGGAATCCGGCCACGCGCGAAGCTCAAGAAAACCTCAGATCAATCATGTTGTTCAGGTGCCGGGCGGCGGGTCGGCCGTGACATACTTCGTACGCGCTCCGCATCCCCCGTCGGAGCGACGGACCGACGCCGGGCAGCTCCCCCCGTGGCTGCTCGGCGTCGCCTTTGTGGGGGTGCCGGGGGACCCGGTCCGGGCCCCTCCGGGGACGTCGGCCGACCGCGCGGGACGCGTCAGGCGCGGCCTCGGCTAGGGTCGGTGGAGTGATGCTGAACGTGCCCGGTTCCGGCCCCGACTCCCCCTCCTCGCCCGTCTGCTCGGCCAAGGCCTGTCGCGCGGACGCCGTGTGGGTGCTCGCGTGGAACAACCCGAAGCTGCACACGCCCGAGCGCAGGAAGACCTGGCTGGCGTGCGACGAACACCGCGAGCACCTGTCGAAGTTCCTCGGCATCCGCGGGTTCCTGAAGGACGTGGTCCGGCTGGAGGAGTGGGAGTCGCCGGAGGCCTGAGGGCTCTTCCCTGGGCGGCCCCAGACGGCTGCGGCGGCCGGCCGCCCGGCCGAACCGGCCCCGGAGTCCTAGCCCGGACACCAGGGAACAAGTAACCCGCCGGTAGCTTTCAGGGCTTCGTGCCCCCAGTTTTCTTCGGCTGGCGAGGTACGGTCCTGGTCTTGTCGAGGTGCCCGTACACCGTCGACCTCGGCACGCTGAACATGTCGGCGATCTGTTGGACCGTCTTCTCTCGCTCGTCGTAGAGCCGTTGGGCCAGCGCGGCCTGGTCCGCGGTGAGCTTCGGCCGGCGCCCGCCCGCGCGGCCGCGGGCCCGTGCGGAGGCGAGCCCGTCGTTTGTGTTCGCCACGATCAGCTCACGCTGGAGTTCAGCGAGTACGGACAGCATGCCGAACATCGCGCGGCCCTCCATGGTGGCGGTGTCGATGCCCTGCTCGATGACGTGTAGCCCGATACTCCGCTCGCACAGTTCGGCGCCGAGGGTCACCAGATGCAGCACCGAGCGGGAGAGCCGGTCGAGCCGGTCACCTTCAGAGTGTCGCCCTCGCGCAGCAGCTACATGACGAGATCGAGCTTCGGGCGCGACGCCTTCGCGCCGCTGGCGACCTTGATGTGGATGTTGTCGCGGTCGACGCCGTGGCGGAGTAGTGCGTCGATCTGATGATCGGGGTTCTGGTCGGGCGTCGATGTGCGGCAGTAGCCAATGAGCATCGTCGGAAACTACCCGAGGGACCGTTCTCCGACGTTGATTGCCGACGCGAGTTGCCGACACTGTCCACCTGCGGGTTCGTGATCACTGCGCCGAGTGTCGGCAGACGTTCGTTTGCCGACACTCAGGCCGGGCGCAGACTCACCTCAATACGACAACTTCGCGGGTTCCCAGCACTGCGCCACCAGACGTGCGGCAATCGGCGGCGGGGGCGTCCCGCGGACGACGACGTGGGGGTACAGGCGACCGGCTGCCCCCGCCGGCCTCGGCCGGGGCGCCGCAACTATCCGGGCTGCGACGCCCCACACTCGGCGCTATGAGCCGTCGGTCAGCTTCTTCACCTCGGGAGGAAGCTTCGTGCCAGAGTAGGCAGCGACAAACTTGGCTTCACCAGGAGTGTCGCCGACTGCGATGGCCACCTTGGGAGAGATGCCGTCGACCTCGTAGACGGTCTCTGTCGTCCCTGACGCCTCGGATACATCTTGTCCGCCAGTGTCGTCACAAGGCGGTTTGGTGGCCTTGCCGAGCTTCTCTCCGACTGTGAACTCCACATTCGCAACGTCACGGTACGTTCGGTCTTGGTACAGGATCCGGTATTCACAAGATCCTGACTCCTCGCCGTCGCTGCTGCTACCCGCCGTGCATGCGACTGCTGACACCATCACGGCCGCCACTAGCGCCGTGCTTCGCCCGACCCAGCTCATCAAGCCTCTCCTCAGTAGATGCTACGAAGACCGAGGACGTCTCCCTTGCCGAGCGTCCTGGCTTTCGTCGAGCACACGAACGAGTTCGTGTACATGGTGAGGTTTTCGTGTCCCGAACCGACGTGTCCCAGTCCGAAGACGTGTCCGGCCTCATGAGTACCGACGGAGCGGATGTCGTATTTGTTCGAGCAGCTGCTGGTCGGTTTGTTCGTGAAGTCGTAGTCGTGGGTGTTGAAGCGGACGTCAGCCTCCCGCAGGTCGTTCTTGACTCCGGGCATGGGCCAGGTCCACGAGCAGGTCGTGGCTACGACGCCGCTCTTGAGGTCTCCTGCATCCCAGGTACTCAGCCCGTCCCTGTCGGTGCACTGGGAGCTGGTGTTGACGTCCGCCTCGTAGCTGGTCTCGGACAAGAAGTTTGTCTTCGCGCCAACCGAGTCGCTGTACCCGCAGTTGTTGTAGCTGTCGGTGATGTTGTCGTACCGGCGTGCGCGCTGTCGGCGACCGCCGACAGGGACGCCGCGACTCCGTTTGAGACTCCGCTTACCTGGAGGCTGGGGCCTGGAGAGCGCTTGCCGCCTCCCAGAGTCCGCCGCGTCGGGCTTCAGGCCTCGACTCCGGATCAGGGAACCCCGCGTAACCTGGCGGGACCATGTGTGCAACGGCCTGTTCCACACTCACGGAATGTTCGCTCCGCATGCTCTCGCCCCCGTCACAACGGTGCGTGCGCCCTCGCTCCCACTCCTCGGGATCGCAAACAAGTACGTCAGCTGATCCAGCGTCCGTACTGTTCAGCGGGCATGGCGGGGCTCCGTTGCTGGTTGGCCGAGGGCACTGACCGGTGTCCGGGGGCGGGGCGCCGTGGGCAGAGCGAAGTCGAGCCGCTTGCCCATCTCCAGCAGCTCTTCCGGCGACCACTCCTGTTGCACACCCGCCCCTTGTCGTCGGCCCTCCGGGCATTCACCCGGACAGCCCAACGATGCGACCAGGTACCGGGAAACGGCAGGGAAGCGACCCCCGGAACCTACTGGCGGGTTACTTGTTCCCTGGTGTCTGGGCTAGGGCCCCGGGGCCGAACCCGGCCCCGACGGGTGGTCTCCAGGCCGAACCCGGCCGGCTCCGACAGCCGATCTCCGGTCCGGTCGCTAAGTCACCGCCGATCGCGGAGTCAGCCGCCGATCGCGGAGTCAGCCGCCGATCGCGTCGCGGAGTCAGCCGCCGATCGCGGACATCGGGCGGTCCGGCTGGACGAACGACGGGTCGTCCAGGCCCGCTCCCGCCTTCTTGCCCCACATGGCGGTCCGCCAGATCCGGGCGATCTCCTCGTCGGGCGCGTCCGAGCGCAGCGCGGCCCGCAGATCGGTCTCCTCGGTGGCGAAGAGACAGGTGCGGACCTGGCCGTCGGCGGTCAGGCGGGTGCGGTCGCAGGCGGCGCAGAACGGGCGGGTCACCGAGGCGATGACCCCGACCCGGTGCGGGCCGCCGTCGACGGTCCAGCGCTCGGCGGGTGCGGACCCCCGCTCGCCGGCGCCCTCCTCGGTCAGCTCGAAGCGGGTGCGCAGGGAGGCGAGGATGTCACCGGCGGTGACCATGCCGTCGCGCTTCCAGCCGTGCTGGGCGTCCAGCGGCATCTGCTCGATGAAACGGAGTTCGTAGTCGTGGGCGACGGCCCAGGCGAGCAGGTCGGGGGCTTCGTCGGCGTTCAGGCCCGGCATCAGGACCGAGTTGATCTTCACGGGGGTGAGGCCGGCGGCGTGGGCGGCTTCGAGTCCCTCGATGACGTCCCGGTGCCGGTCGCGGCGGGTGAGGGTCTTGAAGACGTCCGGCCGCAGGGTGTCCAGCGAGACGTTCACCCGGTCGAGGCCCGCGGCCTTCAGGGCGGCGGCGGTGCGCTTCAGCCCGATGCCGTTGGTGGTGAGGGACATCCGGGGGCGGGGGGCGAGCGCCGCGACCCGCTCGACGATGCCGGTGAGGCCGGGGCGCAGCAGGGGTTCGCCGCCGGTG
The DNA here is from genome assembly GCF_040703595.1 of Streptomyces sp. NPDC007084. Taxonomy (NCBI): domain Bacteria; kingdom Bacillati; phylum Actinomycetota; class Actinomycetes; order Kitasatosporales; family Streptomycetaceae; genus Streptomyces; species Streptomyces sp. NPDC007084. Next base: position 6,169 of record NZ_JBEYFY010000064.1, on the reverse strand, counting down.
AAGCGGACCTCCTCGATCCCGAGGTGGGTGACGGCGATGCCGATCAGCCGGACGATCTCGTCGTCGGTGAGCAGATCGGGCTTGGCGAGCCACTGAAGGCCCTCTTCGGGCATGCAGTAGGTGCAGCGCAGGTTGCACCGGTCGGTGAGGGAGACCCGCAGGTCGGTGGCCACTCGGCCGAAGGTGTCGATGAGCACGTGGGCCTCCTTCCGCGATGCCGATCTCGTGGTCCGGACATCTGCGAGCCTACGTGACCGGCCGGGTGACGACAGCGGCCCGATCCCACGAGACGCGGCGCGGGCCCGTCGTAGGGACCTACTAGTGGTGATCACCAGTCGGTCCGCGACGGGCCCGTGCTGTGCCGGTGTCCTCGCGCCGTGCCGGTGGCTCAGTGCGCTCCGGTGCCGGTCAGGGAGCGGACCTCCAGCTCGGCGTACTTGCCGGCGTCGGGCTCCTCCTTAGACAGCAGGGTGCCGAGCCAGCCGAACAGGAAGCCGACCGGGATCGAGATGAGGCCCGGGTTCTCCAGCGGGAACCAGTGGAAGTCGACGTCCGGGAACATCGAGGTGGGCTTGCCCGAGACCACCGGGGAGAACAGCACCAGGCCGACCGCGGTGACCAGGCCGCCGTAGATCGACCAGAGCGCGCCCTGGGTGGTGAACCGCTTCCAGAACAGGCTGTAGAGGATCGTGGGCAGGTTGGCGGAGGCGGCGACCGCGAAGGCGAGGGCGACCAGACCGGCGACGTTGAGGTCGCGGGCGAGGGCGCCGAGCAAAATCGAGACGGCGCCGATGCCGACCGTGGCGTAGCGGGCGGCCCTCATCTCCTGCTTCTCGGTGGCCTGGCCCCGCTTGATGACGTTCGCGTAGATGTCGTGCGCGAACGACGAGGACGAGGCGAGGGTCAGTCCCGCGACGACGGCGAGGATGGTGGCGAAGGCGACGGCGGAGATGGAGGCGAGCAGGATCGCGCCCCAGTTGGAGTCGACGCCGCCGAGATGCAGGGCGAGCAGGGGGGCCGCCGTGTTGCCCGCCTTGTTGGAGCCGATGATCTCGTCGGGTTTGATCAGCGCGGCGGCGCCGAAGCCGAGGGCGAGGGTCATCAGGTAGAAGGCGCCGATGAGGCCGATGGCCCAGTTGACGGACTTCCGCGCGGTCTTGGCGGTGGGCACGGTGTAGAAGCGGATCAGGATGTGCGGCAGGCCCGCGGTGCCGAGGACCAGTGCCATGCCGAGCGAGATGAAGTCCAGCTTGGTGGTGGAGGTGGCGCCGTACTTGAGGCCGGGTTCCAGGAACGCGGAGCCCTTGCCGCTGTTCTCGGCGGCCTTGCCGAGCAGGTCGGAGATGTTGAAGTCGAACTTCAGCAGTACCAGGAAGGTGAGCAGCAGGGCGCCGACGATCAGCAGGACGGCCTTGACCATCTGGACCCAGGTGGTGCCCTTCATGCCGCCGATGGTGACGTACACGATCATCAGGACGCCGACGAGCGCGACGATGCCGATCTTGCCGCCGTCGCTGGTGATGCCGAGGAGCAGCGAGACGAGGACGCCCGCGCCCGCCATCTGGGCCAACAGGTAGAAGATCGACACGACGATGGTCGAGGTGCCGGCGGCGGTGCGCACCGGGCGCTGGCGCATCCGGTAGGCGAGGACGTCGCCCATCGTGTAGCGGCCGGAGTTGCGCAGCGGTTCGGCGACCAGGAGCAGGGCGACCAGCCAGGCGACCAGGAAGCCGATGGAGTAGAGGAAGCCGTCGTAGCCGAAGAGGGCGATGGCGCCGGCGATGCCGAGGAAGGACGCGGCGGACATGTAGTCGCCGGAGACGGCCAGGCCGTTCTGGAAGCCGGTGAACTGCCGGCCGCCCGCGTAGAAGTCGGCGGCGTCCTTGGTCTGGCGGCCCGCCCAGACGGTGATGACGAGGGTCGCGGCGACGAACACCGCGAACAGGGTGATGATCAGCGGCCGGTGCTCACTGGCCTCGCCCGCGGCGAGCACCGTCGTGTGCAGGCCGGTCTGTACGGAACTCATGCGCCGCCCTCCATCCGGGACTTGATGGCTTCCGCCTTGGGGTCGAGCTGGGCGGCGGCGTGCCGCGAGTACCACCAGGCGATGAGGAACGTGGTGAGGAACTGGGCGAGGCCGAGCACCAGGGCGACGTTGATGTTGCCGAACAGCTTGGTGCCCATGAAGTCGCCCGCGTAGTTGGAGAGCAGGACGTACAGCAGGTACCAGAGGATGAAGCCGACGGTCAGCGGGAAGGCGAACGAGCGGTGGGAGCGGCGGAGTTCACCGAACTCGGCGCTCTGCTGGACCTCGATGAACTCCTCGGTGGACGGCAGGGGGGCGCCGGTCCGCGCGGGCGGCGGGGCGTCGTTCGCGGGTGGCGGGGCGTCGGTGGCCACGGTGTCTCCTCGCGTTGCGGGTGCGGTTGCGACGGTGGGCGGGGGCGAGCCGGTGCTCGCGGATGGGGTCGGTTCGGCTACGGGCATACGGCTGACCTCACAGTGATGTGGATCACGTGACGGGGTGCGAGGCCGCGGCTCCGTTCCGTGATCCGGCAGGGGGCTCGATCGTCCACGGGCTCCCTGCCCAAGGTCACGGCGCCACGCGTGGGCCGGTTCAACTCCCCCGGATTCTTTCGGAAGTCGCCGTCCTCGCGTGCCCTGAGGGCCCGCTTCCGGAAGTCGTCGCCGGAAGTCATTGCTGGCCCGGGCGGCGGGAGGATAGCTTCAGCCTGCGCCATTTCCGTCATGTACCTGCCCGAGCACCACCTGTGTTCGGGCAGCTCCGTTTTCCGGATGATGTGGAGATCCCATGGCTCATCTGCGTTCCAGACGCCGTCTTGCCCTTGCCGTGCCGGTCGTTCTGTCGCTCACCGCTTCGCTGGGCTTCCTGCCCGGTGTCGCCACCGCCGCCCCGGCCGGCGCGCCCGCCGTGACGGCGGCGGAGGGCCCTAACCTTTCCTACGTGGTCAACACCCGGGCGGACCGCCTCACCATCGCGTCGGTGAAGAAGGCGATCGCCGCGGCCGGCGGCAGCGTCGTCATCGCGTACGAGCAGATCGGTGTGATCGTCGTCCACTCCGCCAACCCGGACTTCGGGCAGCGGATCCGGGCGGTGCGCGGAGTGCAGTCGGCCGGCGCCACCCGCACCTCGCCGCTGACCGCGGCGGGGACGACGGACGAGGGCGCGGTGCAGGTGCTGTCGGCGGCCGAGGCCGCCAAGGACGCGAAGGCGGCGGCTCCCGGCGCGGAGCCCCTTGAGGCCGACCAGTGGGACCTGCGCGCGATAGGCGCCGACAAGGCCGCCGCGATCAACCCGGGCAGCAAGAAGGTGACCGTCGCGGTGATCGACGTCGGCGTCGACGACACGCACCCGGACATCGCCCCGAACTTCTCCGCCTCGCAGTCCGCGAACTGCGTGGGCGGCAAGCCGGACACGTCGTACGGCTCCTGGCGCCCGGTGGACGCCGACCACTACCACGGCACGCATGTCGCCGGTGAGATCGCGGCGGCCCGCAACGGGATCGGGGTCGCCGGTGTCGCCCCCGGCGTGAAGGTATCGGGCATCACCGTGGCCGAGCCGGACTCCACGCAGCTCTTCTATCCGGAGAGCGTCGTCTGCGCGTTCGTGTTCGCCGCCGACCACGGCGTGGAGATCACCAACAACAGCTACTACGTGGACCCGTGGCAGTACAACTGCCTGGACGACCCCGACCAGAAGGCGATCGTCGACGCGGTCAACCGGGCCCAATTGTACGCCCAGCGCAAGGGCACGCTGAACGTGGCCGCGGCGGGCAACGCCAACAACGACCTCGCCTCGGACGCGCTGACCGACGACTCCAGCCCCGACGACTCGACGCCGGTGACGCGGACGGTCGACCCGCACAAGTGCCTTGATCTGCCGACCCAGTTGCCGGGTGTCGTCACGGTCTCCTCGACCGGCGTCAAGGGCACCAAGTCCTACTTCTCCAGCTACGGCAACGGAGTTGTCGACGTGGCGGCGCCGGGCGGTGACCGGTACCAGATCCCGGACACCCCGTCGCAGAACGGCCGCATCCTGTCGACGCTGCCGAACAACACGTACGGCTACCTCCAGGGCACCTCGATGGCGACGCCGCACGTCGCCGGTGTGGCCGCGCTGCTGAAGTCCAAGTACCCCTGGGCGACGCCCGCTCAGCTCCAGCTGCTGCTCAAGGCCCAGGCGGACAACCCGGGTTGCCCGGCCGACCCGTACGACGGGAACGGGGACGGCGTGGTCGACGCGACCTGCGAGGGCGGCAAGCGGGTGAACGGCTTCTACGGCTTCGGCGTCGTCAACGCCCTGCGGGCGGTCAAGTAGCCCTGCCGCAAGCCTCCGTGGCCCCGGCCGTCGTACCTCGCGACGGCCGGGGCCACGGCGCTGCGCCCCCTCGTCGGGTGGGGGCCCGGCCTTCTGCGGTGGGGCCCGGCGCGGCTGTTGATCCGATCCACTCTGCATAGTGCCGGTATGACGCAATCACCGATCGCCGCCGTGTGGCGGGAGCTGGACGGGGACCCCGCGCTGCCTGCCGCGGTCTCGACCGTGGTGCGGACGGGCACGCTGGAGGCACGGCTGCCCGTACGGGAGATGGCGCGGGCCTGCGTGGGCGGGTGCGCGCTGGCCGCCGCCGAACTGGCGGCCCGGCGGACCGGCCGTGCCGAGGTCCCGCACGTGACGGTGGACGACGGGGCGGTCGCCACGGCGTTCGTCAGCGAACGGCATCTGCTCGTCGACGGGCGCGCGCCGGTCACCTTCGCACCCCTGTCGCGCTTCTGGCGGACGGCGGACGGCTGGGTGCGCACCCACGCGAACTATCCCCATCACCGGGCCCGGCTGCTCGCCGCCCTCGCGCTCGCGGACGACGCGACCGTGGACGACGTGGCGGCGGTGCTCGCCGCGCGGTCCGCGCGGGAGGTCGAGGAGACGGTGTACGCGGCCGGTGGCCTCGCCGTCGCCTCGCGCACGCCCGAGGAGTGGGCCGCCCATGAACAGGCCCGGGCGGTGGCGGCCCGGCCGCTGATCGAGCGTGGCGTACTCGGCTCCGGGACCGCGCGTCCCCTCGCTCCCCTGACCGGCGCCGGGCCGCTGCTGCCCGCGGCCGGGGTGCGGGTGCTGGACCTGACCCGGGTCATCGCCGGCCCGGTCGCCACCCGCACCCTCGCCCTGCTCGGCGCCGACGTGCTGCGCCTGGACTCGCCCCGGCTTCCCGAACTGGCCGACGGACACGCCGACACCGGCTTCGGGAAACGGTCGGCGACGCTGGACCTCGCGGCCGACCGGGGCGTCTTCGAGGAGCTGCTGTCGGAGGCCGACGTCGTCGTGACCGGCTACCGGCCGGGCTCCCTCGACCGGTTCGGGCTCTCCCCGGAGGCGCTGGCCGAACGCCGGCCGGGCCTGATCGTGGCGCAGTTGTCGGCGTGGGGCGCGTACGGGCCCTGGGGCGGGCGGCGCGGCTTCGACAGCCTGGTGCAGGTGGCGACCGGCATCGCCGTCACCGAAGGGTCGGCGGAGAACCCCGGCGCGCTGCCCGCGCAGGCCCTCGACCACGGCACCGGGTATCTGCTGGCGGCGGCCGTACTGCGCTCCCTGACCGAGCGGTCGCGGGACGGCCGGGGACGCCGCGTCCGGCTGTCCCTCGCCCGGACGGCGGCGTGGCTGACCCGGGACATCCCCGCGTCGGCCGACGCCCGCGCGGAGCCCGGCGGCTCCCCGGAAACGGCCCTCCCCTACGACACCCCGGCCCCCTGGCTCACCACCCGCGAAGCCCCGGCCGCCCACCTGCGCTACGCCCTCCCCCCGGTCGCCTACACCGGCGCCCCCGCCGACTGGTCCCGCCCGCCGGGCCCGCTGGGTGCGGATGCGGCGCGGTGGGTGTGAGGAGGGAAAGGGGGTCCCGGGGGCCGGGCTCGGTGACGGTGTCCGCCGCTTTTCCGGTGGGCCCGGACCCTCAACGCCGGACGGGCTAACGTGAGTCGCCGGGTGGGCGGCGGCTGGTGAGCATCGTGAGGTGACGTTGACACGACCGATGGCCGGCGCGGCGGAGGCGGGGGCGGCCGGGGCGGAGGCGGCGGAGGCGGCCGGGGCGGCTTCGCCGAGGACGAGCACGGACAAGTCGTCGCACACGCCTACAGCGTGCCGTTGGCCCTCGCC
>NZ_JBEYFY010000063.1:0-41149 GCF_040703595.1 Streptomyces sp. NPDC007084 | reverse complement strand
GCTCCGTGCGGCGGGCGTGGCCGGTGGGCTCGGCGGTCCGGGGCCGGGCGGGCACCCGGCGGGGCAGGCCCGCGGGTCCCGGCGGCGACTCGACCTGCGCGGGGCGCGGTTCGGGCGGTCCGGGGCGGGGCGCGGGCGGCATGATCCGCGGGGCGCGCGGTACGGTCCTGCCGTAGTCGCCGGCCACCAGGTGGGCGGCGGGTATCGCGACGGTGGCGGTGACGCCGCCGCCCGGGGTGCGGGACAGGACGACCTCGATGCCCCAGCGCCGGGAGAGACCGCCGACCACGAACAGGCCGAGGACCTCGGTCGGCGCGAGGTCGAGCCGTTCGCGGCGGATCAGCCGGGCGTTCTCCTGCTGCAGCCGTTCCGGGCTCATGCCGAGGCCGTGGTCGATGATCTCGACGAGTGCGCCGCCTCCGTCGTGCCGGGGCCGCAGGACGACTTCGACACCGCTGCTCGCCGGGGAGAACATCACGGCGTTCTCCAGGAGTTCGGCGAGCATCAGGGTGAGGTCGCCGATGATGTCGGGGACGACGGTGACATCGCCCTCGGCGTGCGGGGTGACGCGCTGGTAGCCCTCGATCTGCCCGAGGGCGGCGCGGACGATGTTGCTGAGCCGCATCGGTTCGGTGCTGACCCCCGTCTCGCTGATGCCGGCCAGCAGCATGAGGCTGTCGGCGTTGCGCTGGAGGCGGACGGCGATGTGGTCGATGCGGTAGAGCCGGTCGAGCACCTCGGGGTCGGTCTCGCCGCGCTCCACCGAGTCGATCAGGGCGAGTTGACGGGCCGTCAGGTTGCTGACGCGGCGGCCGATGTTGCCGAACATCTCGGCGATGTTGCGCCGGCCGACGACCTGGCGTTCCAGCAGGGCGGAGGCGGTGACCTGAACCTGGTTGAAGGCTTCGGCCAGTTCGCCGATCTCGTCCCGCACGGGCACGGGCACGGCTTCCAGCCGCGGCGGGCTCGCGTCGTCGGCGTCGTCGTCCGCGACGCGGGCGAGTTCGCTCTGCGCCGCGCCCGCCACATGCTGGGCGGCGGCGGTGAGGGAGCGCACGGTGCGCACCACGGAGCGGCGGGTCAGGACGGAGAAGAGCATCCAGCCGGCGAAGGCGGCCAGGGCGGCGGCGACCAGCCAGGCCACTCGCCACCAGGCGTCGCTGGACGCGGACTGGGCGTCGGCGGCGATCTCGTCGATGAGCGACTGGACGATCTTCAGCCGGTTGTCGGCCTGCCGCTCGTAGGTGGGGTCGGCGCGCAGCGCGTCGCCGAGCGCGGTCCGCAACTGCGCCGGGGTGTCGGCGACCAGGCCGCTCGGGTCGACCTGGAGCGCGGCCCAGTGCTGGCTGATGACGCTCTGGTACGGGCTGCGTTCGATCCCGGCGAGGGCGGTGCCCTGGTCCTGGCTGGCGAACCGGGTGAACCGCTCGGCCTGGTAGGTGTACTGCTCGTGGTCGCCGACGGCGCCGGTGAACTCGATGAGCGCGTTGGAGTCGCGGGTGCGGGCGGCGAACACGCTGGTCTCGAAGGAGGCGTGGGCGGTGTCGGCGCGCAGCAGGGCGTCGAGCAGGTTGGCGGCCGACGAGGCGGACTCGCCGCCCGACTGTCCGAGCCCGATGCCGTTGATCAGGCCTTCGATCACCGATCCGTAGGCGGGGTCGATGTTGTCGGCGGGGATCGGGCCCTGCTCGACGGTCTTGCGGAGGCTGTCCAGGCCCTCCAGTTCCTTCAGCGCCTGGCCCTCGGCGTCGGGCAGCCGGTCGCCGTAGGCGGTGCGGACGGCGGCGATGCGGGCGCCGACCTCCTGCTGCGCGTCGAGGTAACCCGTGGTGTCCGAGGCTCCCTTGCCGGACGCCCCGGCCTCATGGCGCAGGGAGACGAGGAGCGCCTGCCGGTGCTCGGTCTGGACGGCGTCGATGAGTTTGGTCACCTGGGAGCTGTCGCGGACCAGCCGGGCGGTGTCGGCCGCCGAACGGGCCTTGTCGATCTCGCCGTACACGACGTAGGCGATCATCGCGGAGATCACCGCGAGCGGCACGATCACCAGCACGTTGAGTTTGCGGCGGAACGGCCAGCGGTCCAGTGGGGATGGTGTCCGGCCGACCGGAAGAGCCGTGGACGGCTGCCCCGAGGCGGCTTTTCTGTGGGCGGGCACCCAACCTCCTTGACTTCATTCCCCGTTGGAAGCCTTTTGGCAGGCCTGCATGGTCAATGGTCACGACAGCGTGCGCGGGCCGACAAGCGGAAGGGGGCCCTCGACGCGGCCAACCCTAGCGGCTGGCGTAAGAGTACGGCCATGATCAACCAAAAAGTGACATGCGGGGTCGCCGGATTCGCGCGCATATTGGTCGCGTTGCGCCTACCCGGCGAAGCTGTACGGTCCCCACCAGTGATCTATTCGTGTCTTGACGGTCCTTGAGGTGGCTCGATTGGATCGTCTGGACTCTCAAGACCGTGCCCACGCCCCACCCATTGTTAAGTCTGGATGACGAACGTGACCATCGCCAGAAGTACCCGAACGTCCGCAACGTACGCTGTCGCTCTGCTGGTTGCGGCCACCGCAGCGCTGACGGGCTGCGGTTCCTCCGACGACGACTCCGGCAAGTCCGACCCGCTGAAGGGCGACACCGCCAAGGGCGGTACGGTCGTTGTCGGCTCCAACAACTTCCCCGAGAGCATCCTGCTCGCCGACATCTACGGCGAGGCTCTCAAGTCCAAGGGGATCAAGGTCAGTTACAAGCTGAACATCGGCAGCCGCGAGACGACGTACGGTCTGATCAAGAACGGCACGATCACCGTCCTGCCGGAGTACAACGGCGCGCTGCTCGCCTACCTCGACGCGAAGGCCGCCCCGAAGACCGTCGAGGAGACCAGCTCGGCGATCACGGCCAAGCTCGACCCCAAGCTGAGCCTGCTGACGCCGTCGAAGGCGGAGGACAAGGACGCGATAGCGGTCAACGAGGCCACGGCGAAGAAGTACAGCCTGACCGACAAGTCGACGATCTCCGACCTCGCCGACGTGGCGAAGGACCTCGTCATCGGCGGTTCGCCGGAGTTCCAGACCCGCCAGCAGGGTCTGAAGGGCCTGAAGTCGGTATACGGTCTCGAATTCAAGAACTTCAAGGCGCTGGACGCGGGCGGTCCGCTCACCGTGGCGGCCCTCAAGGGCAACAACATCCAGGCCGCGGATATTTTCTCCACGGACCCCGGAATCAGCAAGAACAAGTTCGTCGTGCTCCAGGACCCGAAGAGTCTTTTCGGTTTCGAGAACGTGACGCCGCTGACCTACAAGAAGGGTCTGCCGGCGGCCGGAGTTTCGGTCCTCAACGACGTCTCGGCGAAGCTGGACACGGAAACCCTGGTCTCGCTCAACGGCCAGGTCCAGAACGAGAGCAAGGACCCGCTGGACGTCGCGAAGGCCTGGCTGTCCTCGGCCGGCCTGAGCTGACACCGACGGGCCTGAGCCGACGCCGGTGGGGCTGAGCTGACACCGACGGGCCTGAGCTGACACCGGTGGGCCTGAGCTGACGCCTGGGCCGGCGGCCGGTTGACGGAGCCGGGGGTGCCGGGGCCGGGAGGTACCGAGGCGGGTCCACCCCGGCGCCTCCCGGCCCCGGCCCGGCTTCTCCGGCGACGCGGGGAGGGCAGCACGCGGGAGGGGAGAACGCCGCCATGCTCAAGCGCACGGCCGGGGCCGCCGAGCCGGTCGAGGGGGACACCACGGGGAACACCGTCACCGGAGGCATCGCCGTCGCGGGCGGAAGCGGAGGTGTCGCCGGCCTCGCGGGCGGCGGCGCGGGCACGACCGCCGGAGAGGGCGCCGGGGCGGTCACCGGCGCGGCCGCTCCCGAAGTGTCCCTGAACGGCCGGGGCCTGGGCACGGCGATGGTGGCCTCCGTGGCCGGCGGGGCGGCGCCTCCCTCGGCACATCCCGCCGCGCTGGTGGCGATGGAGCGCACCCGGTGTGCCGCGGAGCGGCTGGCGGCGGAGGGCGCGCGGGTCTACGGGCGCAGCACCGGCGTGGGCGCCCACCGGGGCCTGGCGGTCGAGGAGTCCGACGGCGCGGGCCACGACCTGCGGCTGCTGCTGAGCCACGCGGGAGGCGTGGGCGAACCGCTGCCCGCCCGCGAGGTCCGGGCCATGATGCTGGTCCGCGCCAACCAGCTGCTGGCCGGCGGATCGGGGCTCGGCCCCGAGATCGCGTCGGCGATCATCGACGCGCTCCGTGCCGAGGTCCACCCCCGGGTGCCCGAGTACGGAGCCGTGGGAACCGGCGACTTGACCGCCCTGGCCGAACTGGGCCTCGCCCTGTCCGGACACCGCGACTGGGTACGGGACCGGCCGGACGCCGGGAACGCGCTCCCCGGAAGCCTGCCCGTCCGGCGGGGAGACGCGCTGGCCCTGCTGAGCAGCAACGCCCTCACCCTCGGACAGTCCGCGCTCGCCTGCCACGACCTCGGCGTTCTGCTGGGCGCCGCTCCCGTGGTGGCCGCGCTGTCGCTGTGGGCGGTGGACGCGTCCCGGGAGCCGTACGCGCCCGAGGTGCACGCCGCCCATCCGCATCCGGCGATCCGGCGGGCGGCGGCCCGTGTCCGGGAGCTGCTCGGCGCTGACGACAGACCGGGAGCCGTGGCGCCGGTGCGGGCGGGCGGCCCCTCCCGGGTGCAGGACCCCTACGGCTTCCGGTGTTTCCCGCAGGCCCACGGCCCGGCCGTCGAGGCCTGGGAGGGCCTGGAGCGGGTGCTGTCCATCGACCTCAACTCCGCCACCGAGAACCCCCTGATCGACTGGGACTCGGTCACCGGAGCGCCGGTCGCCCGGCATCACGGCGGCTTCTTCACGGCGCCGCTCACCCTCGCCCTGGATCAGCTCGGCCTCGCCGTGCTCGGCACCGGCCGCCTCTCGGCGGCCCGGCTCTCCGGCCTCGGCCGCTCCGAACTGACCGGTCTGCGCTCCTACTTGGCCGACACCTCGTCCGCCGGGTCGGGAATGATGATCCTGGAGTACAGCGCCGCGTCCGCGCTCGCCGAGATACAGGCCTGTGCCACCCCGGCCGCCCTCGGACACGTGGTGCTGTCCCAGGGGACGGAGGAGGCGGCGACCTTCGCGACCCAGGCCGCCCGCAAGACACTGCGGCTGGCGCGGGCGTACCGGCTGGTCCTCGGATGCGAACTGGTCGCCGCCGTACGGGCGTTGCGGCTGCGAGGCGACGCCCCGGGTCCGGAGACGGTCGCGGGCCGCGCCTATGCCGTCGCGGCGGCGGAACTGGACCCCGAGACGCGGGACCGTCCCCTCACGGAGGACGTGACCGTGGCGGCGGCACTGCTCGACGGCTTCGCCGGGTTCACCGACGCCCCATGACGGGGGTCGACTTGATGCCGGGTGCCGCTACGCCCACCTGAGACCGCCGGGCAGCCGGCACCGGCACCGGACGCCCGAGCCCGGACACCCCGCACCGGCACCCGACGCCCGAGCCCAGACACCCCGCACCGGCACCCGACCTGACCCTGGTCACGCGTCCGTGTTCAGCCACGCGCCCCCGGCGCCGCGATCCCCGCCTCGGCTTCGGCCTCCGCCGCGCGGCTCAGCGGATCGGCACCCGCACCCGCACGAAGCGTGTCTCCCGAGGCGCGTGGACCGGAGTGGCGAGTGGTTCGCTGGACCGGGACCAGGAGTGCGGCCAGGGCGGCGGCCAGGCAGAGCAGGGCGAGCAGGGTGAACCCGTGGGTGTAGCCGGACTCGTAGGGCAGGCCGGAGGACTGGAGGCGGCCGGTCACCAGGACGCTGGTCACGGCGGCGCCGATGGAACCGCCGATGGTACGGATGTTGGCGTTCATCCCGGTCGCGGCGCCGGTCTGTTCGGCCGGCACGCTGCCCACGATGAGGTTGGCCATGGAGGCGAAGGCGAGGCCGATACCGAGGCCGAACACGCCCGCCGCGAGGGCGACCTGCCACTGCCGGTCGTGCCACAGGGCCAGGATCGCGCAGGCGACCGCGCCGAGCGTGGCCCCGGCGACCAGCAACTTCTTGGCGCCCAGCACGGGTTCGAGGCGACCGCTGAGCACGCCGGAGCAGAACATCGCGATCAGCATCGGCAGCATGAGCAGTCCGGCCGCGGTCACGCTCGCGCCGAAGCCGTAGCCCGCCGAGTCCGGGGTCTGGACGAAGCCGGGGAGGAAGGACCAGATCGCGTACATGCCCGCGCCGAACAGCAGGGCGGCGGTGTTGGTGGTCCACACGGCGGGCAGCCGCATGATGCGCGGGTCGATGAGCGGGCTCGTGGACCGGGCCTCGGAGAACAGCCAGAGGGCGAAGAGCAGGACGGCGGCGGCGAGCAGGCCGATCACCCGGGCCGAGCCCCAGCCCCACTGGCCGGCCTGGCTGAGGGGCAGCAGCAGCGCGACGAGCCAGCCGGACAGCAGGGCGGCGCCGAGCCAGTTGACGTGTCCCGTGGCCCGCCGGGGCGACTCGGGGACGTAGCGCAGGGCGATCAGCGCGGTCACCGCGACGATGCCGACCGGTATCCAGAACAGCCAGCGGTAGTCGAGGGCGCTCACGATCGGGCCCGCCGCCACCATGCCGACGCCACCGCCCGCCGCGATGACGGCGGACAGGTTGCTGATGCTGCCGCTGACCTGGGACGCGGCGAACTCGTCGCGGATGATGCCGAACGACAGCGGGAAGAGCGCGCCGCCGACGCCCTGCACCACGCGGGCGATGATGAGGACGCCGATCGTGGGCGCGAGGGCGGCGAGCAGACAGCCGGCCAGCACGGCGACGAGCACGGCGACCATGGTGCGCTTCTTGCCGAGCAGGTCGCCGACCCTGCCGAGGATCGGCGTGAAGATCGAGGCGGACAGCAGATACGCGGTCATCACCCAGGTCGCGGTGGACTGGGAGGTGTGCAGCGCGTGCTGGACGGTCGGCAAGGCCGGCGCGATCAGCGACTGCAGCATGGAGAACACGCCGGCACCGGTCGCGAGGACCGCGAAGGTGAGGCGGGTGGACGTGCGGGGCATGAAGAGCCTCTCCGGGCAGGTGGCGGCCGAGGCCGTCTGACCGCCAGATCGTCAGGTCGTCGGGCCACGGTCGTGGGGAACGGGCGGGCGCAGTCGTACGGGGCGTACGGGCGCGGGTCCCAGGGAACGGGCGGCCACGGTCGTACGGGACGGACGGGACGTACGGGCGCGGTCGAGGGAAGCGGGCAGGCGCGGGGTCGTAGGGGACGTACGGGCGCGGGGTCGTATGGGACGGGCGGGCGGGTGCGCTTCGGCGTCCGGGCACACCGGCGACCGCGACGGCGCTCGCGCGGGAGACGGGAGACGGGAGACGAGAGAAAGGAACAGCGGTCGCACGGGCGGGGCGGTCGGCCGCGGAGCCGGTGCGTCGTCGCGCCGCCCGCGAGCGGGTCGGGAGCCGGGGTCACGTGCGCGTCGACGCCGTGTGCGGCCGCACGCGGCCGACGCCGGACGCACCCCGGCTGTTAAAGTGGAGGTACCCCTCCACTGTAGCGGAGGCCCACCTCCGCTTCAACCCGATCCAGCCGGGAGGCAGCAGTGACGGCAGAGCCGTACCCCGTCAGCGAGATCGTCGCGTCCCGCCGTCCGCACCGGAAGGACGCCGCCCGCAACTACGACGCGCTGCTGGCCGCCGCCCGTGAGGCGTTCGCGGAGAAGGGCGCGGACGCCTCCCTGGAGGACGTCGCCCGGCGCGCCGGGGTCGGCATCGGCACGCTGTACCGGAACTTCCCGACCCGCCGGCATCTGTTCGAGAGCGTCTACGCGGGCGAGGTCGACGACCTGTGCCGGGTCGCCGAGGAGGTCTCCGGCCGGGAGCCCTGGGACGCGCTGACGTCCTGGCTGCGGCGCTTCGTGGAATACACGGTGACCAAGCGGGCCATCCGGGAGGCACTGAACGACGAGTCGGAGATCTTCCTGGCCTGCCGGGACTCCATGTACGCGGCCGGCGGACCGCTCTTCGAGCGCGCGCAGAAGGCCGGCGAGGCCCGCGCCGACATGAACTTCGACGACCTGCTGCGCATGATCGCCGGCATCACCGCGACGAACTTCCTGGACGACGCCCAGCGCGACCGGGTCCTCTCGGTGGCCCTGGACGGCGTCCGCGCACCGGCGTAACCGCAGCGCCCAGGAAACCGCACCCCCGCGGGCCCGGGCCGGGCCGGGCTGGGCCGGGCTGGGCTGACCCGACCCGACCGGGCCAGCAGAACCCGGCCCACGGAGCCCGATCACCGCCCACGCGACCACCCCGACATTGCTGTCATCTTCTTGCGTAAATCTGATCCTGTTTTGCGGCGGCAGTTGTACAGTACTCGCGTGACAACGAGACTCTCCGAGGTGGCCGCGTTCGCCGGCGTCAGTGAAGTGACCGTCCGCCGGGTGGCGAGCGGGAGTTCGGTCGTGGCGCCCGCCACCCGGGACAAGGTGCTCCGGGCGTTCGACGTGCTCGGCCTGGAGCGCCCCGCCGTCGGGCGCGGTGAACGCGCGCCGCTGGTCGGCGTGGTGGTGCCCGAGCTGCAGAACCCGGTGTTCCCCGCGTTCACCGAGGCGCTCGCGAGCCGCCTGAACAAGCAGGGGCTGATACCGGTCCTTTGCACTCGCACCGCCGACGGGTCCTCCGAAGCGCACTACATCCAGCGGCTGTTGGGGCAGAACATCGGCGGGATCGTGTTCGTCGGGTCCAGTTACGCCGACGCGGGACCCGAGCAGAGCAAGGCGTTGCTGGACCGCAGGATCCCCCTCGTCCTCATCAACGCGGCCGACGAGAACCGCGGTCCGGCGCAGGTCTCGGCGGACGACGCGCAGGCCGCCGAACAGGCGTTGACGCACCTCACAGCCCTGGGGCACGAGCGGATCGGACTGGTGGCCGGGCCGGTCGGGCATGTTCCGTCGGCCCGGAAACTCGCCGGGTACGCGGCCTTCTGGCGTGCCCGGGGCGTGCCGCCGGAGGTGTGGCACGGCTGGGTGGCGCACACCATGTTCTCGATGGAGGGCGGCGCGACGGCGGTGCCCCGACTCGCCGCCCAGGGCGTCACCGCGGTGGTGTGCGCGAGCGACGCGCTGGCGCTCGGCGTCATCCGCGGCGCCCGCCGCCAGGGCCTTGAGGTGCCGGACGACTTCTCCGTGGTGGGGTTCGACGACTCGCTGTTCATGGTCGCCACCGACCCGCCCCTGACGACCGCGCGGCAGCCGGTGCAGGCGATGGCCGACGCGGCGATCACGGCCCTGGTCGCCCAGCTCAACGGACAGGCCGCACCGGCCGAACCCCTGCTGTTCGGCACGGAGTTGATCGTGCGCGGCTCGACGGCCGCCCGCCCCCGCTAGTCACCGCGGATCAGCCCACTTCATCAGCGCGATCAGTTTTTTGCGCTTTTTCATTGACGATTTGCATGGCACCTTTTACGGTCTGCGTCATCGCTGCTGCCCGGGAACCGGCGTCCCCGGGCTCACCTCAGGAAGGCGCTGATCGTTATGGCCGACTCTCTGTCCCGCCGCGGCTTCGTCGGTGCGGGTATCGCGTCGACGCTCGCCCTCGGGCTGTCCGCATGCGGCGGCTCCTCGTCGTCCGGTGGGAAGGACGGCAAGGTGACGATCTCCGTGAACGGCATGCCGCCGAAGACGCAGCCCGTCGACCGCAAGTGGTACGAGCAGGACGTCAGGGACTTCGAGAAGAGTCACCCGCACATCAGGATCGACGCCCGCGAGGGCTACATGGACCCCAAGACCTTCTCGGCCAAGCTGGCGGGCGGCCAG
The DNA here is from genome assembly GCF_040703595.1 of Streptomyces sp. NPDC007084. Taxonomy (NCBI): domain Bacteria; kingdom Bacillati; phylum Actinomycetota; class Actinomycetes; order Kitasatosporales; family Streptomycetaceae; genus Streptomyces; species Streptomyces sp. NPDC007084. Next base: position 31,379 of record NZ_JBEYFY010000063.1, on the reverse strand, counting down.
TTGGAGGACGTGTACTACGTCTACTTCACCGACCCCGCCGGTCTCATCGAGCGCCGCCAGGGCGCCGACATCACCCCGTACCTCAAGGGAATCCCGTACGTCGCGGACGTCGCCCCCGCGTTCAAGAAGGTCTTCACCGGACCCGACGGCAAGATCTACGGCCTGCCGAACGGGCAGTACTCCCTCGGGCTGATCTACAACCGCGACCTGTTCGAGAAGGCCGGACTCGACCCGGAGAAGCCGCCCACGACCTGGGACGAGGTGCGCGAGGCGGCCCGGCGGATCACCGCGCTGGGCGACGGCATCGTGGGCTACGCCGACTACAGCAAGAACAACCAGGGCGGCTGGCACCTCACCTCGTGGGTCTACTCGCTGGGCGGCGACATCGCCACCCGCCAAGGGGGCCGCTGGAAGGCCGCGTTCGACAGTGACGCGGGGCGCGAGGCGCTGACCTACCTGCACGACATGCGCTGGACCGACCGCTCCATGGGCACCCGGCAGTTGCTCCAGATCGAGGACGTCCAGAAGATGATGGGCTCCGGCAAGCTCGGCATCTACATGGCGGGCCCCGACAACATCCCCACCATCGTCAAGCAGTTCGAGCGCCGGTACGCCGAGTTCGGCGTGGCCGCGATGCCGGGCACCGCGACCCTGGGCGGCGGCAACGGCTTCATGTTCAACCCGAAGGCCTCCCCCGAGCAGATCAGGGCCGGCGTCCAGTGGATCCAGTGGAAGTACCTCAACCCCGAGCGCGCCGAGCACGACGACAAGCGCTCCAAGGGCGGTGACGTGCCCATCGGCCTGCCGCTCGACCGCCTTTACACCGGCCCGACGCAGGCCAAGGTCGACGCGGTGCACGCCCGGTACGCGACCGTCCCGCAGGAAAACTACAAGCCGTTCATGGAGCGCAACAGCGGTCTGACGCAGAAGGTCGAACCGCCGAACGCCCAGCAGATCTACACCGTCCTCGACAGCGTCATGCAGGCTGTCCTCACCCGGGAGAACGCGGACATCGGCCACCTGCTCGGCGACGCCGCGAAGAAGGTCGACTCGATACTCGCCACGGTCAAGTGACATGAGCGTGCAGCCCCTCACCCCGACCCCGAACTCCCCACGGCAGAAGCCCACTCGGGCACCCAGCCCGGCCCGTGTCACCGTGGGGGCGTCCGCGCCGGGCGGCGCGAGTCCGTCCCGGCGGCGCCGGCGCGTCCGCGAGAACCTCGTCGCCTACGCGTTCCTTGCCGCGGGCGTGCTCTGCTTCGCGGTGTTCTCCTGGTACCCGATCGTGCGCGGCTGGCTCCTCGGCTTCCAGCAGGTCACCTTCGCCCAGCCCGCCGAGTGGGTGGGCTGGGACAACTTCCGGCGGCTCTTCGAGGACCCGCTGTTCGTCACCGCCTGGCGCAACACCGGCTACTTCACCCTGCTCGCCCTGGTCTTCGGCTTCGCCGCCCCCTTCCTCACCGCCGTCGTCCTCAACGAACTCCGGCACGGGCGCGCGTACTTGAGGATGACCGTCTATCTGCCGGTCATGCTGCCGCCGATCGTCACGATGCTGCTGTGGCGCTGGTTCTACGATCCCGGGCCCGGCCTGTTCAACAGCGCGCTGGAGCTGGTCCACCTGCCGCCGCAGCAGTGGCTGGAGTCCGAGAACCTCGCGATGATCTCGCTGGTCCTCGTCTCGACCTGGGCCAACATGGGCACCACCACGCTGATCTACCTGGCGGCGCTCGGCGGCATCCCGGGCGAGCTGTACGAGGCGGCGGAGATCGACGGGGCGTCCATCCGGCAGCGGCTGTGGCACGTCACCCTGCCGCAGATGCGGTTCATCCTGATGATCACGCTGCTGCTCCAGGTCATCGGCACGATGCAGGTCTTCATCGAGCCGTACGTCCTCACCGGCGGCGGCCCCGACGACGCGACGGTCACCGTCCTGCTCCTGCTGTACCGCTACGCCTTCGTCTACAACGACTTCGGCATGGCCAGCGCCATGAGCACCGTGCTCTTCGTGGTGCTCGGCACCTTCGCGGCCGGCTACCTCCGGCTGACCCGGACCAAGGGCTGAGAGGAACCGCCATGGCCACCGCCGCCGAACGCACCCTGATCGCACCCACCGAGATGACCCGCCGCACCGGCCGGGTCCTGTACCGCACCGTCCTCGTCCTCACCCTGACCGGCTTCACCCTCGCGTTCGTCTTCCCGCTCTACTGGATGGCGACCGGCGCGCTGAAGTCGTCGGCCGAACTCGCGGACCCCGACCCGACGTTGCTGCCCCACACCTGGCACCCCGAGGCGTACGCCGACGCGTGGACCAACGTCGGCCTCGGCACCTACTTCCTCAACACCCTGCTGCTCGCCCTCGGCGCCTGGCTGTTCCAGCTCGTCATCGACGTGTCCGCGGCCTACGCCCTGTCCAAACTGCGCCCGGTCCTCGGCAACGTCGTCCTCGGGATGATGCTGGCGACCCTGATGCTGCCGGTGTCCGCGCTGCTCGTCCCCACCTATCTGACCGTGACCGACGTGCCGCTGGTGCACGTCAACCTCATCAACACGCCGTTCGCGATCTGGCTCCCGGCGGCGGCCAACGCCTTCAACATCTTCATCCTGAAGCGGTTCTTCGACCAGATCCCGGCCGAACTCCTCGACTCGGCGCGCATCGACGGCGCGGGACCTGTCCGGGTCCTCGTCTCGATCGTGCTGCCGCTGTCCCGGCCGGTGCTCGCCGTGGTGTCCATCTTCGCGGTGGTCGGCGTCTGGAAGGACTTCCTCTGGCCGATGCTCGTGCTGCCCGAGCCGTCGAAGCAGCCGATCACCGTCGCCCTCGGCCGCCTCGCCGAGTTCATGCCGGCCAACCAGCTCCTCGCCGGCATGGTCATGGCCTCCATCCCGCTGCTGGTCCTCTTCCTCGTCTTCCAGCGCCACATCATCACGGGCCTCACCGCCGGCAGCCTCAAGGGCTGACACCGGTCACCCGGTCACCACCGGCACGTCTCACCCCTCCCCAGATCCCCTCCCCAGATCCCCTCGGCCCGCTCCCCCGGCCGAGCGCTGCCCGCGCCCGGGCAGCCCCGTTCCCGTCCGAGCCGAACCCCCACGGGCGAGCCGCCCCCGACGGAAGGACAGACCGCCATGTCACGATCACCGGGACTCCGCACCAGAGCACTCGTTCCCCCCTTGCTCCTCGCCCTGCTGGCCGCCCTCCTCTGCGTGGCCGCCGCCCCCCGCGCGCACGCCGCGTCCACCACGCTGGAAGCCGAGTCGGCCGCACTCACCGGCGGAGCGGTCAAGGAGACCGAGCACCCCGGCTACACCGGCACCGGCTACGTCGGCGGTTACACCGACAGCCACAAGGGCACCGCATCCACGACGTTCACCGTCTCCTCGGCGGTCGCGGGCAGCGGCTCGCTGAAGATCCGGTACGCCAACGGCACCACCGCCGTCATGACACTCGGCCTGTACGTCAACGGCGCCAAGGTCCGGCAGATCAGCCTCCCCGCCACCGCGAACTGGGACACCTGGTCCACCACCGACGAGGCGCTGACCTACCAAAAGGGCGCCAACACCGTCGCGTTGACCTTCACGTCCGCCGACAGCGGCAACGTCAACCTCGACAACGTCACCGCCACCACGCCCAACGCCCCGACGGGCAGCGTGACGCACGAGGCGGAGAACGCGTTCGCCTCGGGCGGCCCCGCCAAGGCCTCCTCCGTGGGCGGCTACACGGGCAGCGGCTACCTCACCGGGTTCGGGACCACCGGGGCGCGCGCCGTCTTCGCCGTCAACGCGGCCGACGCCAGGACGTACTCCTTCGACGTGCGCTACCGCACCCCCGACGCCACCGCCGCGACCATCACCCTCGTCGCGAACGGGCTCACCGTCCGCAGGCTCACCCTGCCCGCCACCTCCGGCGACTGGAAGACCGCGACGACCGACGCACCCCTGCGCGCCGGGCTCAACAACCTGACCCTGCGCAAGGAATCCGGCGACAACGGCAACCTCCAGCTCGACGGCCTGAACATCACCGCGGCCACCGCCAACGCCACCCGCGGCGCCACCGTCCCGTACACCGCCTACGAGCTGGAGAACGGCAGCACCAACGGCTCCGTCCTCGGGCCCGACCGCACCTATCTGAAGACCGCCTCGGAGGCCTCGGGCCGCAGAGCCGTCGTCCTCGACCAGACCGGTGAGTACGTCCAGTTCACCCTGGCGAAGCCTGCCAACGCGCTCACCCTGCGCTACTCGATCCCGGACAACGCCTCCGGCAGCCCCTACGAAGCGCCGCTGAGCCTGTACGCCGGCGGAAGCCACCTGCGCGACCTCACCCTGACCACCAAGTACTCCTGGGTGTACGGCGGTTACCCCTACAACAACGACCCCTCCCAGGGCTCCGGGCACCGCTTCTTCGACGAGGTCCACGTCCGGCTGGCGAGCACCCTCGCGGCGGGAACCGTCCTGAAGTTCCAGAAGGACGCCGGGGACACCGCGTCCTCGTACACCCTCGACCTCGTCGAGACGGAGACCGCGCCCGGCGCCTACGCCATGCCCGCCGGGTTCGTCTCCGCCACCACCCTCGGGGTCACCGCCGACGACGGCTCCGACGACACCGCCGCCCTCAACTCGGCCGTCGGCACGGCCAGGAGCCAGGGCAAGGGACTCTGGCTGCCGTCCGGCACCTACGACATCTCCGGGCACGTCAACCTCACCGGTATCGCGCTGCGCGGCGCCGGCGAGTGGTACACGGTGCTGCGCGGCAAGAACGGCAAGGGCGGTCTGTTCGGGCAGGGCGGCACCAACACCGTGCAGGACCTGAGCATCTCCGGGGACGCCACCTACCGGGACGACGCCGGCTTCGACACCGCCGTCGAGGGCGACTTCGGCAGCGGCTCCACCGTCCAGAACGTCTGGATCGAACACACCAAGGTCGGCCTGTGGATCGACGCCCCGACCACCGGCCTGTACGCGAGCGGACTGCGCATCCGCGACACGTTCGCCGACGGCGTCAACCTCCACAAGGGCACCGCCGGCACCGAGATCTCCCACTCCAGCGTCCGCAACACCGGTGACGACGCGCTCGCGATGTACTCCGAGGCGCGGGCCGTCACGGACTCCGCCTTCCGCTTCAACACCGTCCAGCTCCCGCTGCTCGCCAACGGAGCGGCGGTCTACGGCGGTGGCGGCAACCGCGTCGAGGACAACCTGATCTCCGACACGGTCACCGCCTCTGCGGGCATCGCGATCAGCACCCGCGACTTCAACCCCGCCCCGCTGCCCTTCACCGGCACCACCACGGTCGCCCGCAACACCCTGTCCAGGACCGGCGGTTACGAGCCGAACTGGCAGAGCAGGTTCGGCGCCCTGTGGATCTACGCCGACGCCTCCGACATCACCGCGCCGGTGAACGTCACCGACAACACCATCCTCGACTCCACCTACAGCGCGGTCCTCGTCTCCTACCAGAAGACCGTCGGCAACCTCACCGTCAGCAACCTCACCATCGACAAGACCGGCGCGTACGGCATCGAGATCAACTCCGCCGGGTCCGGCACCTTCTCCGGCGTGACCGTGACCGGCGCGGCGTCCGGCGGACTGAACCTCGCCGGCGGCTTCACCGTCAACCGCGGCTCCGGCAACTCCGGCTGGTAGCCCCCTGTTCCGCGGGCCCGGCCGCAACGCCCCGCAGGCCGGGCCCGCACCCTCGCCCCACCGCACCACGCACCACGCAGCACGCAGCACGCAGCACGCAACGAAAAGGAGTCCACGTGACCGAGCGCGCGCCCCGTACCGCCGCCCCCTGGTGGCGGCACGCCGCGATCTACCAGATCTACGTCCGCAGCTTCGCCGACGGCAACGGCGACGGCGTCGGCGATCTGGCCGGCGCCCGCGACCGGCTGCCGTATCTGCGCGAACTCGGCGTGGACGCCCTGTGGTTCACCCCCTGGTACGTCTCCCCCATGGCCGACGGCGGCTACGACGTCGCCGACTACCGGGACATCGACCCGGTCTTCGGCACCCTCGCCGAGGCCGAGTCCCTGATCGGCGAGGCGCACGCGCGGGGCCTGCGGATCATCGTCGACCTCGTGCCCAACCACTGCTCCGACCGGCACCCCTGGTTCCGCGAGGCGCTCGCCGGCGGCCCGGGATCACCGGCGCGCGACCGTTTCTGGTTCGCGCCCGGACGCGGTGAGCACGGCGAACTCCCGCCGAACGACTGGCAGTCGTACTTCGGCGGCCCCGCCTGGACCCGGGTCACCGAGGCCGACGGCACGCCCGGCGACTGGTATCTGCACCTGTTCGCGCCCCAGCAGCCCGACCTGAACTGGGAACACCCGGCGGTGCGGGCCGAGTTCGAGGACATCTTGCACTTCTGGCTGCGCCGGGGGGTGGACGGCTTCCGGATCGACGTCGCCCACGGCCTCGCCAAGAAGCCCGGCCTGCCGGACGTCGGCCCCGCCCCCGACCCGACCGACCTGCCGTACCAGGACGTGGACGACGTGCACGAGGTCTACCGCTCCTGGCGCAAGATCCTCGACGCCTACGACGGGGAGCGGACCTTCGTCGGCGAGGTGTGGCTGCCCACCGCCGAGCAGTTCGCCCGCTATCTGCGCCCGGACGAGCTGCACTCGGCGTTCAACTTCGACATCCTGTGCGCCCCCTGGGAGGCGCGGGCGCTGCGTGAGGTGGTGGACGGCACGCTCACCGCGCACGAGCCGGTCGGCGCCCCGCCCACCTGGGTGCTCGCCAACCACGACACGATCCGGCACGTCACCCGCTACGGCCGCGCGGACACCTCGTTCGACATGTCCGACAAGCGGCTCCTGGACCCGAGCGACACGGACCTGGGCCGCCGCCGGGCGCGTGCGGCGGCGCTGTTCACCCTGGCTCTGCCGGGCGGTGTCTATGTGTACCAGGGGGACGAGCTGGGGCTGCCCGAGGTGCAGGACCTCCCCGACGGCCTTCTCCAGGACCCGACGTTCGTCCGCTCCGGTGGCGCCGACCGGGGCCGCGACGGCTGCCGCGTCCCGCTGCCCTGGACGGCCGACGGCCCGTCGCTCGGCTTCTCGCCCGGCGACGCGACGGCCGCCCCCTGGCTCCCCCAGCCCCCCGCCTGGACGGCCCTCTCCGTGGCCGCCCAGCAGTCCGACCCGGACTCGGTCCTGAACCTCTACCGCACGGCCCTGTCCCTGCGCCGGACCCGCCTGGCCGGCCTCCCCGAAACCCTGACCTGGACCGAGGCACCCCCCGACGTCCTGGCCTTCACCCGCCCCACCGGCTTCCACTGCCTGACCAACCTGTCCACCACCCCGGTCCCCCTCCCCCGGAACACCGACCTGGCCCTGTCCAGCGCCCCCCTGACAGAGCAACCGGACGGAACGCCGGCGATACCGCCCGACGCGTGCGTGTGGCTGTGGGAACGGGGACCGGCTTCCTGAACACCGACCGCGGGGGCGGTGCCGGTCCGAGCGACGTCTGCGGGGGCCGGCACGGCCTCCGCAGACCACAGACAAAGCACTCCCATACGCGCGCTGGACGATGGGGCACAGCTCACCGACGCGTCCTCGGTGGGCTTGCCTTCCACGCCCGGTCGAGAGAGTCGTCCCATGTGCCGTCCCGGTCGAAACTCGCGGCCCGGCAGCCACGGGACATGGGTGCCGCAGCGCTGTGGCGCCAGGAAGCGTCCCCGACCCGGGCGATAGCGTGCCCGCAGTGCCGGCAGACGTCGTAGGCCATCAACTCGTCATGCAGCCGGTCAAGTTGCGCAGTGCGGTCTGCCAGCTCCTCTTGGATACCCCGTAGCACTTCCTCGGCGCTCGAAACGCCCGCCGAACCGATGATGCCGCGCACGAGTGCCGCCGCTTCGGTTGCTATGTCGACGCGCCGTGCGGCGTCTACCAGGCTCCGCGCACCGTCATTGTTGGACGACTTACCCATCGTCCGTTCGGCCAATCCGACCGACGGGCGGCTCGACACCGCCGCCTCGTCATTGCCGGCCTCGTGCTCCGCGACTCCGTCTCTCAGGCGCCTGCGGGCGACTTCGAAGGCCCACGCCTCGGTGGAGGCCTTCTTGGATACGTTGAAGTGTGTGCTCGTCGCCGATTCCATCACCGTGTGGAATTCCTGCATCAGCGCTCCCCAGTGGGAACCGCCGGCAAAATCCTCCGAGCACCAGCCGTAATGACGCACGAGTTCGTCACGGACGCGGTCGAAATGGCGCGCGCTCTTCCGCACCGGTCCGCGCGTTTCGATGGGGAGGCCGACGCGTTCCGCCGTCGCCAGCGTCTCCGGGTCCACGCCTTCCCACTTCATATGCCCGTCGCGTTCGCAGGCGTAGTCGACCCAGGACCAGAATGCCTCGGCGTCCGCGACGTCGGGGGCCTCACGGTGGTGGCGCGGGCAGAGGAGAGCGAAGTTGCGCACATCGTTGGAACCGCCGAGCGACTCCGGCACGACGTGGGCCCTCTCCACCGGTGCCTGCCAGCAGATCAGACAGATCGGCTCATCGAGACCCAGATAGTCGGCGATGGCCCGGACCGGGGGTCTGGACCGGCGCGCGTCAGGGCTGCTGTCCCGGTTGCGCACGCGCAAATCGCGGTGGTCGTAGGAGTGTTCACGGTCGGGGTCCAGGACGTTGAGTGCATCAGGGATGTCCTCACGTTGCGGCTCGGGATTCCGCACGCGGTAGAGCGGTGTCGTGATCTCTGTGAGGTAGGGGCGGAGGAATCCCAGCAGGAACTCGCGGACGATTTCCAGGGCATCGGCGTCGAAGCCGCCGACGGCGTTGCGATGCCCTTGAATGTCGAGGTAAACGTGGCGCGGTGCGCCAGGGCTCACTCGTGCGGCCGTCTTGAGGACCGCGAAGAGGCGGGTAGCGCACTTGGTGAAATCCTCTTCGACCCGCATGTCGTGGTACATCGCGATGCCCTTCGGCTTCGCATCGGCTTCCGGGCCCCTCGAAGGAGCTGCGTTCGTCGCGGCCTCCGAACGGGAGGGCCGAGCCTCCATCGGTTTCTGTCGGTTACCGGGCATGTGCGCACGCTAGCGGTCGACTCTGACAACAGCGCTTGAGTCAACCGTCCGTCACCGCTGCGCTGCGCTCGGCACAACCAAAAGCGCCGACCCTAGCCCCTGTTGGTCACGCGTTGGTCATGTGACCAACCCTCCTCCGAGGCGCCCGTCCCCGGTCAGGCTTCCCGGACGGCGCCACAGGGCTACGCCCAGTCTGCACGGTCGCGTACGTGACCGCGTACCGGGGTGGGCTGGCGCGGTCGGGGACCTGTTTATGCAAGGACACGCATAGTCGCGTTCACGCATAGACGCGTAGCGCCACCCCCTCTACTGTCGTTGGCCAGGCGGCCCAAACGGGGCTAGAGCAGGGGGGTTTGGCATGGCCGAACGTTCGGCACTCACCCGGCTCACGGGCAACGGCAACGGCGAGTGCGGAGAGAAGGACTGTCCGAACGTGTACCGCACGGCTACCGGATCGTTCGTGGTGCAGGGCGACGTGTCCGCCGCCTTCACCCCGCCTGCTGGGGAAGGGCTCGTGGAAATCCCGGAGGCGGTTCTCAGGGAGGCGTTCCGTGCACTTGGATGGTGACGCGTGGAATGACTGCTTCGATTCCATGGAGCGTGAGGCGTGGCGGCTGGAGACGCTGCCTGTCTACACCATGCCCCAGGAAGCGGAGAAGCTGAAGCGCTTTCTCGCCGGGGAGAAGTCGCCGGATGACTACACCTCGGCGTGGATGGACGAGATCCGGCAATGGGCCTCGGAAGGAAAGAGCGTCGGCCGGGTGCATGTCGTGACGCGCCCGCTTTCGGATTACCTGCGGTTCGAGTTCGAGTATTACTACCGGCATCACGTCAAGGCGGGCGAGGATATCCGTATCCTCGATCTCACCGACCGTGAGAATCCCGGACTGCCGGATCAGGACTTTTGGATGTTCGATGAGTCCAAGGTAGTTCTGATGAATTACCGGGCGGACGGAACACAGATCAATCGGAAACTGTACGAAGGCGACCCGGAGCCGTACCGACAGTTGAAGCGGATCGCCGTGGCCGAGTCGGTTCCATTCCTGGAGTACGTGAGCGGGTGACGTTCGACCCTGAACAGTTGGGGCAGCCAAGACAGGAACTGGCAGCCCTGCTGAAAGAACTGCGCAAGCGAGCCGGCCTCACTGGGGACCGGCTCGCTCGGCGTTGCAACATGTCCCAATCGAAGATCAGCCGGATCGAGAATGGGAAAATCCTGCCGAGCCTGCTCGACCTGGAGAGAATCCTCCGGGCTGTCGTTGCTCCGCCCGAGGTCATCGAAGAGGTGATTGCTCTCGCTAGACTGGCTAACACCGAGTGGCAAGACCTTCGCTCGCTTCGCCGGAGAGGGCTGGAAAAGAAGCAGACCGAGCTTGCCGCGTTGGAATCCTCGTGTACGGAGTTCCGCTTCTTTCTGCTGTCCATGATTACTGGTCTGCTGTCCACCCCTGAGTACATCCGGGCCAGCCTCGCCCATTCTCCGGCCGACATCACCAAGACGGTAGCGAGGAAGCTGGAGCGGCAGGAAGTCCTTTACGATACGACGAAGCGGTTCACCTTCATCCTCACCGAGCAGGCTGTCAGGTGGCCACTCCTGCACCCGGCTGCAATGGCGATGCAAATTGACCGGCTCGCCTCACTCACTCACTTGTCGAATGTGAAGCTCGGGGTGATCCCGATTGCGGGATACAAGCCTATGGCTCCGATGGATACCTTCACCGCCTATGACAACAGGCTGGCCACCGTGGAGAACACGACCGGTGTCGTGATCCTGAGAGACCCGAGAGACATCGAAATGCATCTGGACTTGTTCTCCACGTTGGAGGGCTATGCACTTTTCGATGAGGAAGCAAGGGCTCTTTTGATGTCATGGTCTACTGCCTGCCGTTCATGATCTTTAGTCCATGACGGGAAAGAACTACACAGCCGCCGCTTTCTCGGCCAATGATTTCCTCCATGGCGGCGACCGAGCGAAACGAGAAGCGAGACCGCGACGGCGTGGGCCGGTTGCTCGACTGCCGGCAACCGGGCCTGTGACGGGGGCCTGACCCACCACTGTCTGCGGGACGCCCCGCCTGGGTCGTGGTCGAGGAGGGCAACACCTACCGCCTGCGCAAGCTCACCGAGGACGGCGACGACAACGCCGTCATCTACGTGGACCAGTTCGTGATGAACGTCCTGAAGTGGCAGAGGGAACGCCAGAACGCGGAGCGGGAACGGCTCGGCTCCGCGTGGGCGGACAGTGATCTCGTCTTCGCCCGTGACGGCTTCAAGCTGTACCGGGGTGAGGCGGGGGGACCGCAGGACCCCGAGAGGGTGTCGGCACGCACCCTACGCACCCGGCTCCACCTGACCGAGGACTTCCGCGTCCACGACCGGCGGCACAGCAAGGTCACGAACGATCTGGAGGCCGGGGAGAACCCCGTCGAGGTCTCCGCCAACGTCCGGCACCACTCGCCGGGCTACACCATGGCCCGGTACGGGCGCCACAGCCGGAGAAACAGAAAAACCCCAGGTGAACTGGGGTCTCTGCTGGTGTCCGAGGGGGGACTTGAACCCCCACGCCCGTTAAAGGGCACTAGCACCTCAAGCTAGCGCGTCTGCCATTCCGCCACCCGGACCAGGTGTCTGTCGCCTGGCCGGGGGTGTTCCCCGTGGCGACGTGGACAACAATACCAAGGTTTCGGAGTGCCTTTCACCTGCGTATCCGGGCTCCCGGGGCCGGTCCGCGCGGCGGGGGCGGGCCCCGGTGACCAGGGGTGATGGGGTCGCTACGGGGTGGCTAGTCCTTGGATTCGAAGGCGGCGTCGAAGGACGCCGACGGGGGGTCGAAGTCGTACGTCTTGAGGCGCCGCAGGGATTCGGGGGCGCCCTGGAGGCGGTCCATGCCGGCGTCCTCCCACTCGACCGAGACCGGGCCGGTGTAGTCGATGGAGCGGAGCATGCGGAAGACGTCCTCCCAGGGGACGTCGCCGTGGCCCGCCGAGACGAAGTCCCAGCCCCGGCGCGGGTCGCCCCAGGGCAGGTGGGAGCCGAGGCGGCCGTTGCGGCCGTCGAGGCGTTTGCGGGCCTCCTTGCAGTCGACGTGGTAGATCCGGTCGCGGAAGTCGTAGAGGAAGCCGACCGGGTCGAGGTCCTGCCACACGAAGTGGGACGGGTCGAAGTTCAGGCCGAAGGCGGGCCGGTGATCAACCGCTGCCAGGGCGCGGTGCGTGGTCCAGTAGTCGTAGGCGATCTCGCCCGGGTGGACCTCGTGGGCGAACCGGACGCCCTCGGCGTCGAAGACGTCCAGGACCGGGTTCCAGCGGGTCGCGAAGTCCTCGTAGCCGCGCTCGATCATCGAGTCGGGGACGGGCGGGAACATCGCGACGAGGTGCCAGATCGCGGAGCCGGTGAAGCCGATGACGGTGTCGACGCCGAGCGCGGCGGCGGCCCGCGCGGTGTCGGCGATCTCGGCGGCGGCCCGCTGCCGTACGCCCTCCGCCTCGCCGTCGCCCCAGACGCGGGCGGGCAGGATGGCGCGGTGGCGTTCGTCGATGATGGCGTCGCAGACGGCCTGGCCGACGAGGTGGTTGGAGATCGCCCGGCAGGTCAGTCCGTACGTGTCGAGCAGGGCGCGCCGGGAGTCGATGTACGCCGGGTCGGCGAGCGCCTTTGGGACCTCGAAGTGGTCGCCCCAGCAGGCCAGTTCGAGGCCGTCGTAGCCGAAGTCGCGGGCCAGGCGGCAGACCTCTTCGAGGGGCAGGTCGGCCCACTGGCCGGTGAAGAGCGTGAAGGTGCGCGGCATTCCGGGCCTCCTCAGACCGCTATGGGGGTGTAGACGGAGTTCTTCCCGGCGCTCTCCTCGACCGCGGCGAGGACGCGCTGCACCTGGAGTCCGTCGGCGAAGGACGGGGTGGGCGGGCGGCCGGCGGCGACGGCCAGGACCAGGTCGCGGGCCTGGTGCACGAAGGTGTGCTCGTAGCCGAGGCCGTGGCCCGGCGGCCACCAGGCGTCGAGGTAGGGGTGGTCGGGTTCGGTGACGAGGATGCGGCGGAAGCCGGCGTGCGTGGCCGGCTCGGTGTGGTCGTGGTAGGAGAGTTCGTTGAGGCGTTCCAGGTCGAAGGCCAACGAGCCGCGCTCGCCGTTGAGTTCGATGCGCAGGGCGTTCTTGCGTCCGGTCGCGAAGCGGGAGGCCTCGAAGGAGGCGAGGGCGCCGGAGGCGAAGCGGGCGGTGAACAGGGCCGCGTCGTCCACGGTGACGGTCCCCGGCCGCGGGCCCGCGCCGGAGCCGAAGCCGGAGTCGGAGTCGGAGTCGGAGTCGGAGCCGTGGAGGGAGCCCGTTGGTGTGTCCGGGGCGGGCCCGGGGCCGGGCGGACCGGCGGCCCCCTCCTTTGCCGGTCCGCCCGGCCCGGGCACCGCCGACAGGCCGCTGGACGCCCCCGTGGGCCAGGGCCGGCTGCGGACGAACGTCTCGGTGAGGGCGGACACCCCGCCGAGCGGTTCCCCCGCGAGGAACTGCGCGAGGTCGATGATGTGGGCGCCGAGGTCCCCGAGCGCCCCGGAACCGGCAGCCTCCCTGCGGAGCCGCCAGGTGAGCGGGAACTCGCGGTCGACCAGCCAGTCCTGAAGGTACGTCACCCGCACGTGCCGCAGCGCTCCGAGGCGGCCCTCCGCGATCATGGCGCGGGCGAGGACGGTGGCGGGGAGCCTGCGGTAGTTGAAGCCGACCATCGACAACTGGCCGCGTTCCAGGGCCGATGCCGCGGCGTCGGCCATCGCCTCGGCCTCGGCGACCGTGTTGGCGAGGGGCTTCTCGCACAGCACGTGTTTGCCCGCGGCGAGTGCGGCGACCGCGATCTCGGCGTGGCTGTCGCCGGGCGTGCAGATGTCCACGAGGTCGATGTCGTCGCGGGCGATCAGCGCGCGCCAGTCCGTCTCGGCCGCCGCCCAGCCGTGCCGGTCCGCCATTGCCCGTACCGCCGCTTCGTCCCGGCCGCAGACCGCGGCGAGGACGGGGCGCAGCGGCAGGTCGAAGACGCGGCCCGCGGTGCGCCAGCCCTGCGAGTGGGCGGCGCCCATGAACGCGTAGCCGACCATCCCGACACGCAGTGGGGGCTTCGCGGCCTCGTCACCCCGGTGCGGCTGTCCCATACGGATGTCCTCCTCGTGGTTGTTGTCCTCGTGGTCCTCGTGGTCCTCGTGGTCCTGGCCGGCTTGGTCGTCGCGCGGTGGGGAAGGGGCCCGGACCCCCGTGCCGGGCCCCTGGCTCGGAGGGCGGCTCACTTGAAGCCGGTGGGCATGTACTGCTTGACGTTGTCCTTGTCGACCACGGCCGAGTAGAGGGTGAGGGAGGCGGGGATCTCGAACTCCGCGAGCCCGCCGACGCCCTTGCCCTGGCCGAGGGTGCGGGCGAGGTCGATGGCGGAGGCGGCCATGGTCGGCGGGTAGAGGACGGTCGCCTTCAGGACGCTGTCGTCGGCCTCGATGGCCTGGAAGGCGGAGAGCGCGCCGGCCCCGCCGACCATCAGGAAGTCGTCCCGTCCGGCCTGCTCGATGGCCCGCAGCGCGCCGACTCCCTGATCGTCGTCGTGGTTCCACAGCGCGTCGAACCTGGGCTGCGCCTGGAGGAGTTGGGCCATCTTGGCCTGGCCGGTCTCGACGGTGAACTCGGCGGCCTGGCGGGCGACCTTCTTGATGTTCGGGTAGTTCTTCAGCGCCGCGTCGAAGCCCTGGGTGCGCTGCTTGGTGAGTTCCAGGTTGTCGATGCCGGCCAGTTCGATGACCCGGGCGTCGCTCTTGCCCTTGAGTTTCTCGCCGATGTAGTGGCCTGCGCTGAGGCCCATGCCGTAGTTGTCGCCGCCGATCCAGCAGCGGTACGCCTGGGGCGAGTTGAAGATCCGGTCGAGGTTGATGACGGGGATGCCGGCGCGCATGGCCTTCAGGCCGACCTGGGTGAGGGCCTTGCCGTCGGCGGGGAGCACGACCAGGACGTCGACCTTCTTGTTGATCAGCGTCTCGATCTGGCCGATCTGGGCGGCGGTGTCGTTGGAGCCCTCGGTGATCTCCAGGCTGACGTCGGAGTACTTCTTGGCGCGGCTCTTGGCGTTGTCGTTGATGGCGTTGAGCCAGCCGTGGTCGGCCTGGGGGCCGGCGAAGCCGATGGTGACGTGCTTGCCGGGCTTGTCGTCGGCGGCCGGCCCCTCGTTCGCGGCGGGCTTCTCGTCGTCCTTGGTGTCGTTGCTGGTGCAGCCGGTGAGGAGGACACCGGCGGAGACGGCGGCGGTGCCGAAGAGCAGTCCTCTGCGGCTGGTCAGGCTGGTGGGTTCTGGCATGGCGGTGGACCCTTCCCGTGTCAGGTCGTGCTCGCTGTGCGCCGCTGGACCAGGACCGCGGCGACGATGATCGCGCCCTTGGCGATCTGCTGGACGTCGCTCTGGAGGTTGTTCAGCGCGAAGATGTTGGTGATCGTCGTGAAGATGAGGACGCCCAGGACGGAGCCGATGATGGTGCCGCGTCCTCCGCTGAGCAGGGTGCCGCCGATGATCGCGGCGGCGATGGCGTCGAGTTCGTACAGGTTGCCGTTGGTGTTCTGGCCGGAGCCGGAGAGGATGACCAGCAGGAACGCGGCGATGCCGCAGCACAGCCCGGACAGCAGGTAGAGGTAGAGCCGCTGACGGCGTACGTCGATGCCGGCGAGGCGGGCGGCCTCCGCGTTGCCGCCGACGGCGACGGTGCGGCGGCCGAAAGTGGTGCGGTTGAGGATCAGCCAGCCGATGACGGTGACCACGGCGAAGACGAGGACCAGCGGCGGGACGCCGAGCACGTACGCGTCGCGCTCGCCGAGCCGCAGGACGCCGTCCACGGTGACGATCTGGGTGCGGCCGTCGGTGATCTGGAGGGCGAGGCCGCGGGCGGAGGCGAGCATGGCGAGCGTCGCGATGAAGGGGACCATCCCGCCGTACGCGACGAGCAGGCCGTTGACCAGGCCGCAGCCCACGCCGACGAGGACCGCGGTGAAGAGGATGCCCGCGAAGCCGTACTCCTGGGTGGCGACCGTCGTCGCCCAGACCGAGGAGAGCGCGACGATCGCGCCGACCGACAGGTCGATGCCGCCGGAGGTGATGACGAAGGTCATGCCGACGGTGACGACGCCGATCACCGAGGCCTGGGTGAGGACGAGTTGCAGGTTGCGGGTGTCGAGGAACTCGTCGGGCCTGGTCACCGCGCCGATGACGACCAGGGCGGCGAGGACGCCGAGGAGGGAGAGGGTACGGACGTCGGCGCGCGCCACGACCGCGCGCCACGCGGGGAGTTCGGCCGTCGGGGGCACCTTTCCGGTGCCTTCCCTGGGCGGGGACACGTGCTGCGTCATGACGCCGGGCTCCCTTCACTGGCCGCCACGGGGCTTCCTTCCATGACGAGGTCGAGTACGCGGTGTTCGTCCAGTTCCGCGGCCGGAGCCTCGTGGACGACCCGGCCCTCGCGGAGTACGAGGACGCGGTCGGCGAGCCCGAGGACCTCGGGCACCTCGCTGGAGACCAGGAGGACGGCGAGGCCCTCGTCGGCGAGCCGCCGGACCACGGCGTACAGCTCGGCGCGGGCGCCGACGTCGACACCTCGGGTGGGTTCGTCGAGGAGCAGGACCCGGCAGCCGCGCAGCAGCCAGCGGGCGAGCACGGCCTTCTGCTGGTTACCGCCGGACAGCGTGCGGACCGGCGCGGACGGGTTGTCGGGGCGCAGCGAGAGTTCCCGGGTGGCGGCGCGGGCCGCGGCGCGTTCGGCCCGCCGGTCGATCCAGCCGCCGTGCGCGTAGCGGGACAGCGACGACACGGACACGTTGCGGGTGACGGACTCCAGCATGAGCAGGGCCTGCGCCTTGCGTTCCTCGGGGGCGAGGCCGAGTCCGGCGCGCACGGCGGCTCGTACGCTGCCGGTGCGCAGCGGCCGGCCGGCGACGCTGACGCTGCCGGTGGTGGGCTTGCGGGCGCCGTAGACGGTCTCCAGGATCTCGGAGCGGCCGGAGCCGACGAGACCGGCCAGCCCGACGATCTCGCCGGGGCGCAGTTCGAGGTCGAGCGGGGCGAACTCGCCTTCCCTGGAAAGGCCTTGGACGTTCAGTACGGCGTCGGCGGGCGGCCTGGCGGCGGGCCGGGCGGGGAAGACGTACTCGACGGCGCGGCCGGTCATCAGGCCGACGACCTCGCGGGTGGGGGTGGAGCGGGCGGGCAGTCCGCCCGCGACCGCGCGTCCGTCCTTCAGGACGGTGACGCGGTCGCCGATGCGGCGGATCTCCTCCAGCCGGTGCGAGATATAGACGACGGCGACGCCCTGGGCGGTCAGGTCGCCGACGATGCGGAAGAGGTTGTCGACCTCGTCGGGGTCGAGGGCGGCGGACGGCTCGTCCATGACGATCAGCCGGACGTCGTGGGAGAGCGCCCGGGCCATCGAGACGATCTGCTGCTGGGCCGCCGACAGGTCCCCCACCAGGCGCGCCGGGTCGATCTCCGGGTGGCCGAGCCGCCTCAGGAGCGCGGCGGTCGCGGTTCGGGCGGCTCTGCCCCGGACGACGAACCCGGCGGTGGTGATCTCGTGGCCGAGGTGGACGTTCTCGGCCACCGACAGGCCTTCCACCAGGTCGAGTTCCTGGTAGATGGTGGCGATGCCGAGGCGCATGGCGGCGATCGGGGACCTGAGGGTGACGGGTTCACCGCGCCAGGTGATGACACCGTCGTCGGGCTGGTGGGCGCCGGCCAGCACCTTGATCAGCGTGGACTTCCCGGCGCCGTTCTGGCCGAGCAGGCAGTGCACTTCCCCCGCCTGTACGTCGAGGTCGACGCCGTCGAGGGCCCGGACTCCGGGGAACGACTTGGTGATGCCGGACATGGTGAGCAGCGGTGGTTCGGGTGCCATGACGGTTCCCCTTGGCAGGCGTGCGGGCCGGTTGCCGGGTGGTGCGCGTGCGGGGCGAGCTGTTCTTGGGCACGGCGGGGCCGGGCGTGGTGCCGGTGTGGGCCGTGATGCCGTGCGGTGACGTGCGGTGCGGTGACGTGCCGTGTGGTCCGGTGACGTGCCGTGCGATGCGGTGCGCGGGTTACGCGGGTGAGAACAGGTGGTCGCTGATCAGCCGGGCTCCGCCGATGACTCCGGCGGTCGGGCCCAACTCCCCCAGCACGATGGGCAGGTTGCCGGTCGCGAGCGGGAGCGACTGGCGGTAGACCTGGGTGCGGATCGCGGCGAGCAGGGTGTGGCCGAGGCCCGTCACCCCGCCGCCGATCACCACCAGGCCCGGATTGAAGAAGCTGACGAGTGCGGCGATGACCTGACCGGTGCGGTTGCCGCCCTCGCGGATCAGGTCGAGCGCGGTGGCGTCGCCCGCCGCGGCGGCGGCGGCGACGTCGACGGCGCTGAGGCCGCCGTTCGCCTCCAGCCGGGCGGCGAGTTCGGCCGACAGTCCCTGGTGGGCGGCGGCCAGCGCGTCGCGGGCGAGGGCCGCGCCGCTGAAGTGGGCTTCCAGACAGCCCCGGTTGCCGCAGGCGCAGGGGCGCCCGTCCGGCACGGCCTGGATGTGCCCGATGTCGCCGGCGCTGCCCGTCGCGCCGCGGTGGACCTCCCCGCCGACGACGATGCCGCAGCCGATGCCGGTGCCGATCTTGACGCAGAGGAAGTCGGCCACGGAGCGGGCGACGCCCGCGTGCTGCTCCCCCATCGCCATCAGGTTCACGTCGTTGTCGACCATGACCGGGCAGCCGAGTTCCTGGCTGAGTGCCTCGCGGACCGGGAAGCCGTCCCAGCCGGGCATGATCGGCGGGGCGACCGGTACGCCCTCGGGGAAGCGGACGGGTCCCGGGACGCCGATGCCGGCGCCGTCGAAACCTTCCGCAAATCCCTGGGCCCTCAACTTGGCGGCCATGTCCAGGACTTGCTCGAAGACGGCGACCGGTCCCTCGCGGACGTCCATGGGCTGGTTGATGTGTCCGAGGATCTCCAGTTCGGCGTTGGTCACGGCCACGTCGACCGAGGTCGCGCCGATGTCGACGCCGAGGAAGCGCAGAGCGGGCGCGAGCCGGATGTTGTGGGAGCGCCGGCCGCCCCGGGAGGCGGCGAGGCCGTCCGCGACGACGAGTCCGGTCTCCAGGAGCCGGTCCACCTCGACGGCCAGTTTCGACCGTGACAGGTCGATCTGATCGCCGAGCTGGGCGCGGGAGTTGGGGCCGCCGTCACGCAACAGCCGCAGCAGCCGGGCCTGATGGGCGTTCGCGGGTCGTGCCGTCATCCGTCTCACGAGCCCCTCCCCGCCCCACCGGCCTGCGTCCGTCAGGTTCCGGTCGCCCGCACCGGCCTGCTTTCGAGGGGAACGTAGCAGCGGCTGCCGGAAGGGGGAAGAAGTTGCGCGGGAATCCGCCCCTACTTTCTCCACTCCGTGGACAAAGGGAGCCGTTCAGTCGCGGAGGATGACGTTCAGTCGCGGAGGGGGCCTTCGGTCTCGGCGGGATGACGAGGGCGCGCTCAGGGGCAGCGGACGACCTGCCCCGCGTACGACAGATTGCCGCCGAAGCCGAACAGCAGGACGGGATCGCCGCTGGAGAGCTGTCCGCGCTCGACCAGTTTGGAGAAGGCGAGCGGGATGCTCGCGGCCGAGGTGTTCCCGGACTCCACGACGTCCCGCGCGACGACGGCGTTGACCGCGCCGATCTTCTGGGCGAGCGGCTCGATGATCCGCAGGTTGGCCTGGTGCAGGACGACGCCGGCGAGGTCCTCGGGGGTGAGGCCGGCGCGTTCGCAGGCCTTCCGGGCGATCGGCGGGAGCTGGGTGGTCGCCCAGCGGTAGACGCTCTGGCCCTCCTGGGCGAAGCGGGCGGGGGTGCCCTCGATCCGGACCGCGTGCCCCATCTCGGGCACCGAGCCCCACAGCACCGGGCCGATGCCGGGCTCCTCGCCCGGCGGACAGGCCTCGACCACGGCGGCGCCCGCGCCGTCCCCGACGAGGACGCAGGTCGTGCGGTCGGTCCAGTCCGTCACGTCGGACATCTTGTCGGCGCCGATGACCAGCGCCCGGGTCGCGGCCCCGGCCCGTACGGCGTGGTCGCCGGCGGCCAGGGCGTGCGTGAAACCGGCGCAGACGACGTTGACGTCCATCGCGGCGGGCGAGGGGATGCCGAGGCGGGCGGCGACCCGGGCGGCCATGTTCGGGGAGCGGTCCACGGCGGTGGACGTGGCGACGAGCACCAGGTCGATGTCGCCCGGCGTCAGCCCGGCGGCGGCGAGGGCCTTGGCGGCGGCGTGCGCGGCCAGCTCGTCCACGGGCTCGTCGGGCCCGGCGATGTGCCGCGTCCGGATGCCGACCCGGCTCGTGATCCACTCGTCACTGGTGTCGACCAGGCCCGCCAGGTCCTCGTTGGTGAGTACTTTGGCGGGCTGGTAATGGCCGACGGCGGCGATCCGTGAGCCGTTCATGAGTGGTCCCCCTCGTTGCCTTGGGTAGCGGGATCCACCAGTCTGATCAGGTACTCACGGGTACGACGGCAGGTGATGCCACAGGATCTGGGCGCCAGGCTTGTCGGCTTCTGTCAGACTCTCGGACGCCCGAACACTCACCCGCCGGAACACATGTGCCGCCGTACCGTACGCGCCGCGGGCGGCCCGCGTCCGCCCCGTGCCGGCTCGTACCGGACGCGGCATGCGGTCCGCTCCGTGCGTGCGGGACAATGGGCGGTCTGACGGTCATCCGGTCCACACGACGGACCGGCGACCCGCGCGGCAACCGCCGCGGGATGGGCCTCTCCGGCCGGCCGCACGGACAGAACCGGGACTGATCGGGACATGGGACGAGTCACGGAACGACGCAAGGTCATACGCATCCGGGGCGAGGCCGTGAGCACCCGCCCCGACACCCTGGTCGCGGAGGAGCCGCTGGAGATCCGCCTCAACGGCAAGCCGCTGGCGATCACGATGCGGACCCCGGGCGACGACTTCGCGCTCGCGGCGGGCTTCCTGGTCAGCGAGGGCGTGCTGGGCGCGGCCGGGGAGCTGCGGAACATCGTGTACTGCGCGGGCGCCACCGTGGACGGCTCCAACAGCTACAACGTCGTCGACGTCCGGACCGCGCCCGGTGTCGTCATCCCCGACATCACACTCGAACGCAATGTGTACACGACGTCCTCCTGCGGCCTGTGCGGCAAGGCGAGCCTCGACGCCGTCCGCACCACCGCCCGCTGGCCGGTGGACGACACGGCGGGCGACACCGCTCCCCCACTGCGGCTGGAGCCCGAGCTGCTCGCCGGCCTCCCCGACCGGCTGCGCGCCTCCCAGCAGGTCTTCGACCGGACCGGGGGCCTGCACGCGGCGGCGCTGTTCACCGAGGACGGCGAGCTGGTCGACGTCCGCGAGGACGTGGGCCGGCACAACGCGGTCGACAAGCTGGTCGGACGCGCCCTGCAGAACGGCACGCTGCCGCTCTCCCGGACGGTCCTGCTGGTCTCCGGCCGGGCCTCCTTCGAGCTGGCGCAGAAAGCGGTGATGGCGGGCATTCCGGTGCTCGCGGCGGTCTCGGCCCCGTCGTCGCTGGCGGTGGACCTGGCCGCGGAGACCGGCCTGACCCTGGTCGGTTTCCTGCGCGGCGCCAACATGAACGTGTACGCGGGCGAGCACCGGATCGCCCTGCGGGCCGCCGCGCAGCAGGGCTGAGCGGGCCCCGGGGCTGAGCGGGGCCCGGGCTGAGCGGGCCCAGGGCTGAGGGGGCCCAGGGCTGACCGGGGCCCAGGGGCTGAGCGGGGCCCAGGGCTGAGCGCTGAGCGGGCCCCGAGGAAGCGGACAGTCCTCGTACGCGGCCAGTTCCCCCGCACGCCGGTCCGCCGCCCACCGGTGACCGCTCACCGTCGGCCGGTCATCAGTCACCGGTCACCGGTCACCGCTCCGTGAAGCGGACCTCCGCCGCCGTGACGACCGTGCCGAGGCGGGGGAAGTCCAGCCGGACGGACGCGTCGTGCTCCGGCGCGGTGAACGCGGCCATCGCGTCCTCGACGAAGACCAGGTCGTAGCCGAGGTCGCCGGCGGCGCGGGCGGTCGACTCGACGCCGAGGTTGGTGGCGATCCCGCCGAACACCAGGGTGGAGATGTCGTGTTGGCGCAGCTTCTCGTCCAGGCCGGTGCCCTGGAAGCCGCCGATGGTCCGCTTCACGATCTCCACGTCCCCCTCCGCGGCGAGCCCGGCGACGAGTCCGCTGCCGGGCGGCTGCTCGGCCACTCCGGACCGCTCGACCCTGACGAGCACGACGAGGGCCCCGGCCTTCCGGAAGGCCGCCGCCAACTCCTCGGCGGTGGCGAGGACTTCGGTTCCCTTGTGGGGGGCGAGCGGCAGCGCCACGATGCGCTCCATCAGATCCACCAGCACCAGGGCGGTGCGGGCCGGATCGAGGGCGAGGCGGGGTTCGGCTTCGGGTGCGGTCATGACGGAACGTTAGCCCGCATCAGCCATCCGTACCGGAAATCCGGATCAACAAGCCCGTGAACTGCTCTCGCCGAGGCCGCCCGGCGTGGCGCGGAGGCCGGGGCGGCGGGCGGGCGGCGGAAGGCGGAGCGAGGGGCGGCGGGACGCGGGCGGCGGCTCGACGGGGGCGGCAGTCGTGGCGGTCGTACCCGTGGCTCCCACCGCCGGGCACGCCGCTTACGCCCGCCACGCCGGGACGCGCGGAAACTTATGCCGGTCACGCCGGTCTCGACAGCCGTGCCGGTCTCGACAGCCCTTATGGTCACGCCCGTCCCACCCTCCCCGCCGATCGCGGGCCCCCACACGCGCCCGCCCCACCGGCCCCGGACCACACGCGCACCCTCCCCACCGGCCCCGAACCACACGCGCACCCTCCACACCAACCCCGAACCGACACGCGCACCCTCCCCGCCTCCGGCACGACCCGGACGGCCCGGGGCAAAGTGATCTTGCGCCCGACGCTCCACGGGCCCGCCATCCCACCGTCCGCGCACCCGAAAGTCTGGCGTGAACACGACCGGTGCACGCTTCTTGTGGGGTGCGTGAGGGCCCAAGTAGCGTCTGCGGCGCGAACGTTGGACGTGGGATGTCCAGAGCATCCGGATTGCCCCGCCGCACGAAGGGCAGGTCGCACCATGCCGTTACGCCTCCGCACCCGTCTGAGATCCGTCCTCACCGCCCGCCCAGGCCGGACGGCCGCCACCACCTCCGCCACCATTTCCGCCTCCGCCCGCCCCCGGCGCCACCGCACACGCACCCGCATCCGCACGCGCACGCGCACCGGTGTCCTCCTCACCACTCTGCTCGCCACCACCGCCGTCACCCCGCTCACCCTCCCGGTCACCGCCCACGCCGCGGCCCCCGGCGCCTTCGAGCAACAGGTGCTCTTCAAGGCCTCCCAGGACCCCGGTTACGCCTGTTTCCGCATCCCGTCCGTCGTGCGGACCACCGCGGGGACGCTGCTGGCGTTCGCCGAGGGGCGGGTCCTGAACTGCGGTGACGCGGCGGACATCGACATCGTGGTCAAGCGTTCCGAGGACGGCGGACGCACCTGGAGTGCCCTTCAGGTCGTCAACGACGGGGGCGGCGACACACACGGCAACCCCACCCCGGTCGTCGACCGCAGGACCGGCCGGGTCCTGCTCGCCGAGACGTACAACACCGGCCGCACCGACAGCGCGAGCTGCGCCGTGCCCTGCGACCGCACCCCGCACCTCCAGTACAGCGACGACGACGGCCGCACCTGGTCCCGGCCGCGCGACCTGAGCGACGAGATCCTGCCCGCCAACTGGAACTCCTGGTACGCCACCGGCCCGGTGCACGGCATCCAGCTCAGCCGGGGACGGCACGCCGGACGGCTCGTCTTCGCCGTCAACACCGAGACGTGGAACGGCAGTCGGGTGACCGCCAACCACGCGGCGCTTGTCACCAGCGACGACGGCGGCGACCACTGGACCATCGGGGCGCGGGACTCCTGGCCGGTCGCCGACGACGGGACCTTCCGGCAGAAGCCGTCCGAGATGACGCTCGCCGAGCGGGCCGACGGATCGGTCCTGGTCAGCGGGCGCGAGCAGGACGGCACCGACCTCGGGCACCGCACCCAGGCGGTGAGCCGGGACGGCGGCGACGGCTTCGTGTCGCCCTTCCGCGCCCTGCCCGACCTCTACGCGCCCCAGGTGCAGGGCTCCGTGCTGCGGATCGGCGACCGGCTCCTGCTGGCGTGCCCCGGCGACCCGGACCGCCGCCGGACCATGATGATCCGGTCCTCCTACGACGGCGGGCGCACCTGGGACAGCGTGGACCGCGGCACGGTCGTGACCACCGACTGGTCGGGCTACTCCGACCTCGTGCGGATCACCGGCGGGGGCGACGGCGACGCGGTGGGGCTGCTGTACGAGGGCGGCGCGGTCGACGCCCGCGACGAGATCCGCTTCGCCCGCTTCACCGAGGACTGGCTCCGGCCGCGCCGGGGACCGGACCCGGTGACCGCCGACCTCGTGCCGTTCGCCCGGCCGGCGGCGGTCCTCGGCGGCGCCCACGAGAGCGCGGGCGTCCTCGGCGGGGCGCTGGAGTTCGACGGCACCGACGACGCCGTACGACTCCCCTACCGTGACCGACTGCCCCTGGGGACAAAGGACTTCACGGCCTCCCTGTGGTTCCGGTACACGGCGGCCGACGGGGAGCAGCCGCTGCTGTGGATGGGCGGGACCGGTACGGCACAGCCGCAGGTGTGGGTGCGCGGCGAACCGGCGTCCGGCCGGATCACCGGTCTCATCACCACCCGCGACGGCGCGGCGCCCCCGGCCACGGCGTCCGTGCGCACCGACGGCGCCCACAACGACGGCCGGTGGCACCATCTGGCGCTGCGCCGGGGCGGCGGCCGGCTCACGCTGTCCGTGGACGGGACGACGGCCGGGACGGCGGACGTGCCCGGATCGGTCAGCCGGAACTCGCCGTTCGGGGTGCACATCGGCCAACGCGTGGACGGCCGGGCGTACTTCACCGGCGCCATCGACGATGTGCGGGTCTACGACAGGGCGTTGAGCGATGCCGAGCTGGCCGCGCCGCCCCCGGCGCACCTCACCCGCGACACCGTCCTGTGGCTCCCCATGGACCGGGTGAGCGCGGGCCACTAACGTCCCGTCCGTGGCCGGGGACGCACGAGCGCGACGGCGGACCGGGACCGGGCTCGGCGTGCTGCTGGCCCTGGTCTCGGCCGCCGTGCTGCTCACCGCCCTCCCGGACCACGACCGGGAGGGCGGTGGCACGTGCGCCGCCCGCGAAGTCCGGTCCTGGTCGGCGGACGCGCCGCTCACGAACGCGTTCGCCCGGTACGGCGACGACGCCGGCCGCACCGACGACTGGACCGGGGGCGACGGCACCCACTCGGTGCGGCTGCCGGACGGCCGGCTGCTGTGGCTGTTCTCGGACACCTTCCTCGGCCCGGTGTTCGCACCGCCGAACCCGGTCGGCGAGTCGTACGCCTGGCGCGACGCGAGCACGCCCCTGGTGCGCAACGCGGGGGTGGTGATGGCGGCCGACGGCACGCTGGAGAGCACGCTGCCCGCGCCGCTCTTCCCCGACCCCGCCCCGCAGCAGTGGCGCTGGCCGGTGGCGGCCCGGGCCGAACCCCGCTCCCCCGGCTCCGCCGAGCAGGTGCTGCGGGTCCTGCTGTGGACCCGTACGGCGGGTTCCGCGCCGTGGATCTACGGGGTGCCCGCGGCCACCGAGGTCGCCACGCTGTCGCTGCCCGGGCTGCGTCTGGAAGGCATCAGCACGGTCCTGGACCAGCGGTCGGTCGCGGACGCCTCCCGGCGCGTCCTGTTCGGCACCACGGCCGTCGACGCGGGCGGCTGGACGTACGTCTTCGGCGGCGACGACGGCCGCGCGGTCGGGCGCCCCGCCTCAAAGGCGTACGTGGCACGGGTGCCGCGCGGCCGGCTCGGCGAGCCCGGGGCCTGGGAGTACTGGGACGGCGGGGCGTGGACGGTGCGCGGGCGCCCGGCGCCGGTGCTCGGGAACGGCCGGACCACCGGGGTGGGCAGCGCGTTCACGGTCGTACGGGACGGCGGCACGTACGTCCTGTTCACGATGGCGGCGGGCGCGGCCGGCCTGACGGCCGTCACCTCGTACTGGGCGTGCGCCCCGGCCGGCCCCTGGCGCGGGCCCGCCCGGAGCTTCAGCCCGGCGCTGCCGCCGGGCGAGGTGGCCGCGTACAACCCGCAGGCGCATCCCGCGCTGGGCGGCGACGGGCGGCTCGTCCTCAGCTACGACGTCAACTGGCTGGACGCGACGGGCGGTGCCGCGCAGACGAACCTCAGCCGGAACGTGTCGCTGTACCGGCCGCGTTTCCTGTCGCTGCGCCTGGGGGCGCCGGGGTCGTAGGGGACCCGTCGTCCGGTCCGGGCGCCTCGGGGTCGCGGGCCCGGCGCTTGGCGATCACCGCGCACACCATGAGCTGCATCTGGTGGAAGAGCATCAGCGGGAGCACGGCCAGCGAGGCGTGCGCGCCGAACAGGACGCCGGCCATGGGCAGTCCGGAGGCGAGCGACTTCTTCGACCCGGCGAACTGGATGGCGATCCGGTCCGCCCGGCCGAAGCCCAGCGCCTTCCCGCCGTACCAGGTCAGGGCGAGCATCACGGCGAGCAGCACCGCCTCGACGGCCAGCAGCCCGGCCAGCCGGACGGCGCTGACCTGGTGCCAGATGCCCTGCGCCATGCCCTCGCTGAACGCGGTGTACACGACGAGCAGGATCGAGCCGCGGTCGACGTAGCCGAGGACCTTCTTGTGCCGGGTGATGAACGCGCCGATCCAGGGGCGCAGCAGTTGTCCGGCGAGAAAGGGCACCAGGAGCTGGAGCACGATCTTGACGACGGAGTCGGCGGAGAACCCGCCGCCGCTGTCGCCGAGCAGGGCGGCGGCGAGCAGTGGCGTGATGACGATGCCGGCGAGCGAGGAGAAGGAGCCCGCGCAGATCGCGGCGGGCACGTTGCCGCGGGCGATCGAGGTGAAGGCGATGGACGACTGGATGGTCGAGGGGACGAGGGTGAGGAAGAGCAGGCCGGTGTAGAGGTCGTGGGTCAGCAGCGCCGGGACCAGGCCGCGGGCGGCGAGGCCGAGCAGCGGGAACACCACGAAGGTGCAGGCCAGCACGGTGGTGTGCAGGCGCCAGTGCTTGACGCCCTCGACCGCCTCGCGGGTGGACAGGCGGGCGCCGTAGAGGAAGAAGAGGAAGGCGATCGCGGCCGTGGACGCCCCCGAGGCGATGTCTGCCCCCGTACCGGTCGCCGGGAACAGGGCGGCGAGCCCGACCGTCCCGAGCAACAGCAGGATGTACGGGTCGATCGGCATCCAGTTCGGCCGCTGCAGGCGTTTCACGGTGCTCCACTGCTCGTTCGGTACGTCGGGTACTGCTCGTTCGGCACAGCGGTACCGGCGTACGGCTCGCTCGGTGTACGGCTGTACGGCTCGCTCGGTGTACGGCTGTACGTCTGTACGGCTCGTTCGGCGTCGGCCGGGTCGGCGCGTCGTGCCGTCCCCATCGTCCCCTCCCCGGGCGTGATCGGGAATCCGTCACACCGCTCTGACTGTCATCACGTTCCGCGATAACCTGACGGGTGTGTACGACCCGTCCCAGTTGCGTACGTTCCTGGCGGTGGCGCAGACGCTCAGCTTCACGCGGGCCGCCCGGCGGCTCGGGCTGCGCCAGTCCACGGTCAGCCAGCACGTACGGCGGCTGGAGGACGCTGCGGGCCGGCAGCTGTTCACCCGGGACACCCACTCCGTGGAACTCACCGAGGACGGCGAGGCCATGCTCGGCTTCGCGCGCCGGATCCTGGAGGTGCAGGAACAGGCCACGGCGTTCTTCACCGGGACCCGGCTGCGCGGGCGGCTGCGCTTCGGGGCCTCCGAGGACTTCGTGCTGACCCGGCTGCCGGAGATCCTGGAGGGGTTCCGCTCGGACCATCCGGAGGTGGACCTGGAGCTGACGGTCGAGCTGTCGGGCACCCTGCACGAGCGGCTGGCGGCGGGCCAGCTCGACCTGGTGCTGGCGAAGCGGCGGCCCGAGGACCCGCAGGGCGAACTCGTCTGGCACGACCACCTGGTGTGGATCGGCGCCCCGCGGCTGCGCCTCGACCCGGACCGGCCGGTCCCGCTGATCGTCTATCCGCCGCCGGGCATCACCCGCGCCCTCGCGCTGGAGGCGCTGGAGCGCGAGGGCCGGTCCTGGCGTATCGCCTGCACCAGCGGCAGCCTGAACGGGCTGATCGCCGCGGCCCGCGCCGGTCTCGGCGTGATGGCGCACTCCCGGGGCCTGGTGCCGCCGGGGCTGGCCCGCGTCCCGGAGCGGGCGGGTCTGCCCACGCTGGGCGAGGTCGACTTCGTCCTGGTGCACGGGCGCCGCAGGCCCTCGGCGCAGGGGGCGGCGGACGCGCTGGCGGCGGCCATCCTGGCGGGCGGCGACCGGCTGCACCGGGGCCGGCGCGACTGAGGGGCGACCGGCCGCACAAGGCCCGCAGGCCCGGAGGCGCGGATGCCCAGAGGCTCGGATGCCCAGAGGCTCGGATGCCCGGAGGCCCGGAGGCCCGGAATTCCGCAGGCCCGGAGGCGCGGAGGCGCGGCGCGGCCGAGGGCGGTCAGCGTGTCCGGGTGTACGTGAGCTGCTTGACCCGGCGCAGGAACGGCGTCGTCTCGACGTGCTGGACCCCGTCGAGCCCGCCGAGCGGCCCGCTCAGATACGCGTAGAGGCCGGCCGTGTCCGGGAGGACGGCGGTGACCACGAGATTGGAGGGGCCCGCCGTCGCGGAGGCGAAGGCGACCTCGGCGTGCGTGGCGAGGGCCCGGCCGACGGAGTGGAGGGCGGCGGGGGCGGCGGTGATCCACAGACAGGCGGCGAGACCGTAGCCGAGGATCTCCGAGTGGTACTCGACGTCGATGTACACGGCGCCGGAGGCGAGCAGCGCGGCCAGCCGGCGTTTGACGGCCGACTCGGAGCGGCCGGTGGCGCGTTGCAGCTCCGGGTAGGTGGCGCGGCCGTCGCGTTCGAGAGCGGCGACGAGCGGTTCGTCCTCGGGGTCGATCACGGCGGGCCCGTCCGTCGCGGGCGGTTCGGGGCGCAGGGCGGCGAGCTGGTCGGGGCCGAGCGCGGCGAACTTGCGGGTCCAGCCGTCGGGTCCGCCGAAGAAGCGGTGGATGAGCTGGTGGGCGCGGATCTCCATGATGCTCGGGGTGCGCGGGAGTTTGCCGAGGAGCAGGTCGTCGCGGTCGCCGGGGCTGCGCGGGCGGGTCATGCAGACCACCTCGGTGCCGCCGGAGGCGAGGCCGATCCAGGCAGTGTCGGGGCGCTTGGCCAGGGCGTCGGCGATGGCCTCGATGCCGTCGGGCGCGCAGCGCAGCCGGAGCATCCAGTGGTCCTGGCCGAGCCGCGGGGCGTCCCGGACGGCGACGACACGCAGTCCGGCCTCGGCGCACAGCCTGCGGTAGCGCCGGGCGATCGTCTGGTCGGAGGCGCCCAGCACCTCGCCGATCCGGCTGAAGGAGGCCCGTCCGTTGACCTCCAGCGCGGCCAGCAACCGCAGGTCGAGCGCGTCGAGCCCGTTGGATTCCAGCGACATGTGGACTCTCCCTGTCGGATTCCGCCGATATCGCGCCGCCTTCCGGTGTGATCGGCCGACGCCGTCCCATCGTACGGAGCACGACGGAACGACCGGGGCGACCGGGGCGACCGGGGCGAGCGGCCCGGACGCGAAGACCCGGACAACCGGCCCGGACAACCGGCCCGGACGCAACGACCGGGACGTACGGGCCGCGCTGGTACAGGGAGATGAGGACATGCGTAAGTGGGGGCCGCTCACGGCGGTGTGCCTGGGCACATTCATGTTGTTGCTGGACGTGACGATCGCGATCGTCGCGCTGCCGGACATGGCGAGGGGGCTGGACGCCTCCCTGAGCGATCTGCAGTGGGTGATCGACGGGTACGCGCTGGCGCTCGCCGCGCTGCTGCTGGGGGTGGGGTCGGCCGCCGACATCCTGGGCCGCCGCCGGGTGCACGTGGCGGGGGTCGCGCTGTTCGCGGCGGCCTCGCTGTGGTGCGGGCTCGCGACCGGGCCGGGCATGCTGGTGACCGCCCGGGTGGTGCAGGGGGTGGGCGCGGCGGCGACGCTCGCGACGACGCTTCCGCTGCTCGGCTCGGTCTACCGGGGACGGGACCGGTCCACCGCGCTCGGCGTGTGGGGCGCGGTCAGCGGCAGCGCGGCGGCGGTCGGTCCGGTGCTGGGCGGGCTGCTGACCGAGGGGCCCGGCTGGCGGTGGATCTTCTTCGTGAACCTGCCGGTGAGCGTGGCCGCGGTGTGGCTGACGCTGAGGGTGGTGCCGGAGTCGAAGGGGCCCCGGGGCATGCGGATCGACTGGGCGGGCACGGCGGCGTTCGCCTGCTTCGCGGGGGCCACCACCTACGGCGTGGTGCGGGCCGGGTCCGACGGCTGGACGTCGGCCGTGACCGCCGGGTCCTTCGCCGTCGCGGCGGTGTCGCTGCTCGCGTTCGTGCTCGTCGAGCGGCGGGTGGCCCAGCCGCTGCTGGACCTGGCGCTGTTTCGCAAGCCCGCCTTCGTCGGCGTGATGCTGGGCGCGCTCGCCTTCAACGGAGCGGCCTTCGGTGTCATCCCGTACCTCTCGATCTGGCTCCAGACGGTGCTGGGGCTGAGCCCGGTGCACGGCGGGCTCACGCTGCTGCCGATGACGGGCGCCTCGGTGGTGGTCGCGATCCTCGCCGGCAAGCTGCTGCACGGGGCTCCGGCCTGGCTCACCATCGGCGGCGGGCTGCTGCTGATCGGCTCCGGGGTGTGCTGTCAGGCGGTGCTCGACGCGGGCACGGGGTGGCCGGCGCTGGTGCCGGGCCTGGTGCTCGTGGGGATCGGCGTCGGCCTCGTCGCCCCCGCGCTCGCGGGCGCCGCGCTCGCCTCGGTGCCGCAGGAGCGGGCGGGGATGGCGAGCGGCGCGGTGAACACCGTCCGCCAGCTCGGATACGCGCTCGGGGTGGCCGTGTTCGGCACGGTCCTGGTCTCCCGGATGCGGGACACGCTGCCGCACGACGCGGCGCACACGCTGGCGGGCGGCGGCGCGGGGGCGCTGCGGGGCACGGTCCCCGAGCACGCGCTGCGGGCCGCGTTCGCCTCGGGCCTCGACACGGCGTCGGTGGCGGCCGGGGTGACGGCGCTGCTCGCGGGGGCGCTCGTGCTGCTGCTGGTCCGGACTCCGCGGCCCGCGCCGAACCCGGCGGAGGCGCCCGCCGGGAAGGTGCCCGCGTCGCGGGGCTGAGCGGAGCCGGGGACCGGCGGGCTTTCTCCGGACATCCACCACTCTGTCCCCGGGCCGCCCGGGGTTCCTTCC
>NZ_JBEYFY010000062.1:0-42735 GCF_040703595.1 Streptomyces sp. NPDC007084 | reverse complement strand
CCGGCCGCGTGGGCGCCGGTCCGGCCGAACCGTCAGGGGCGCCCGTGGCCGGGGCGGAGAGCGGGGAGAAGGGCGGGGGCGGTGCCGGCAGCGGTGAGGTGTCGATCCCGAGCCGGAACTCGACGATCGGGTCCGCCGCGCCGGGGCCCGCGTCCAGTGCCGCGCCGGGGCCCACACGCTGCCCCGCGTGGGGGCCCGCGCCGGTGCCCGTGTTCCAGCCGGCCGCGAGGGCCGGACCTCGTCGGCCGAACGGCCCCTCGGCGTCCCTGTCGTCGCCCGGCACGGCCGCCGGGGACGGGGTGCCGCCGGCCGGTGTCCGCCGGGACGCCGCGTACGGGCGGGCGCCCCAGCCGAGGACCGCTTCGGCGAGCGGGACGGCGAGGGAGCCGTGGAACTGGTTCAACTGGTCGGCCGCGTAACGGCAGTGGCCGCACCGGGTCATATGGAGCCGCAGGTCGGGGTCGAGGTCGGCGCCGCCGCGGCGCAGCGATACGTCCAGCATCCGGTGGTAGCGGCGGCACTCCCCCTCGGGGGCGAGTTCGCGGTGGACCTCCACACAGTTTTCGCGCAACCGCTCGCGTGCGCGCCGCAGTTCGGCGGGCGCCTCCGCCACCGGGAGCCCCAACAGGGCCGCGGGCACCGCCAGTCGCTCGCCCTCGGTCTCGCCGTGCCACAGCAGGCAGCGGGCGGGTTCGGGCAGCCGGTGGAAGGCGCGGGCCAGCAGCCGCCTGTCCTCCGGCGGCAGCAGCGGGTCGGTGCCGGGCGCGGCCCGGTCCGCGTCGGCGAGGAGCGCGGGGGCGAGGAGGCCACGCCGGTCGTCCGTGAGCCATTCGCCCGCCATCCGCCGTACGGTGACGAGGAGTTGGTGCCGCCAGGCGGCGGTCGGCCCGCCCTGGTGCAGACAGTCGCCGAACAGGCGGGTGAAGGCGGCCGTGGTGAGGATTCCGGCCGGGCGGACACCGTCGGCGCACAGCCGCGCATAGGTGAAGACCGATTCCCAGTGGCGGTCCAGGAGTTCCCCGACGGGCTCGTTGGCGGGCGTTCCGCCCGGGCTCTTGCGCAACTCGGCGGCGAGCCGGGCGTCCGGAACGACCTCGGGCAGAACACCGTGGCCGGAGGAAGGGGACGGCGCTCCGTCATTCACGTCCGCTTTTCCTTCCGAGACGTGGGGAACGGGGCGCGCCTTACGCACACAGGGGCGGGCGAATATTGTCCGCACGCCGACAAGCCCCACCTTTGCACAGCGCGGCGATCCGGAACAAGCGAACCCGGAATTTCTCCTCATGCGGTGCGGGGCCGGGATATTGACCAAATGTCAGCCCGGCCCCCGCGAATTGCGAATGCCGATTTACCCGGGGCACGCCAGGCAGCCCGAATGCCCCGGGCAGCCCGGGTTCAGTGACCGCTGATCGCCCGAATACCCAGGGCGCCGGGGGTTCAGTGACCGCTGATCGCCCGGGGCGTGTAGGGCTGTTCCAGCTCCTCCACGTCCTTGTCGGTGAGGTCGACGTCGAGCGCGGCGACCGCGTCCTCGATGTGCGCGGGCTTGGTGGCGCCGACGATGGGCGCGGTGACGGTATTCCGCCGCAGCAGCCAGGCGAGCGCGACCCGGGCTCGCGGGACCTCCTGCCGCGTGGCGATGCGGGCGACGGCGTCGACGATCTCCCGGTCGCCGTCCTGGTACAGCCGGCGGCCGAAGTCGTCGCTACGGCTGCGTTCGGTGCTGGTGTCCCAGTCGCGGGTGAGCCGGCCGCGCGCGAGCGGGCTCCACGGCAGGACCCCGACACCCTGGTCGGCGCAGAGGGGCAGCATCTCGCGCTCCTCCTCGCGGTAGAGAAGGTTGTAGTGGTTCTGCATGGAGACGAACTTCGTCCAGCCGTGCAGGGCGGCGGTGTACTGCATCTTGGAGAACTCCCAGGCGTACATCGAACTCGCCCCGATGTAGCGGGCCTTGCCCGCCTTCACCACGTCGTGCAGGGCCTCCATCGTCTCCTCGACGGGGGTCTCGTGGTCGAAACGGTGGATCTGGTACAGGTCGACGTGATCGGTGCCGAGGCGGCGCAGACTGTTGTCGATCTCGGTCATGATCGCCTTGCGGGACAGGCCGCGCCCGTTGGGGCCCTCGTGCATCGCGCCGTTCACCTTGCTGGCGAGGACGATCTCGTCGCGGCGCGCGTACTCGGCGAGCGCCCGTCCGACGATCTCCTCGCTGGTGCCGTCGGAGTAGACGTTCGCGGTGTCGAAGAAGGTGATCCCGGCCTCCAGTGCCTGGCGGATCAGCGGGCGCGAGGCCTCCTCGTCGAGGGTCCAGGCGTGGGTGCCGCGGTCGGGGAGGCCGAAACTCATGCAGCCCAGGCAGATCCGGGAGACGTCCAGACCCGTCGAACCGAGCTTCACGTACTGCATGGTCATTCCTGCTTTCACTGGCGGTGGGGTGGCAGAGCCGGGAACTGTTCCCTGCCCGCCATTGGCGCCCCGCAGGCCTACTCGACGGGCCCTTCGACGTCGTCGTACATCCGGGCCGAGGCGATCAGGCCGTCGCCGCCGCGCGCGCAGACCGCGAGCCCGGGCTGTGGCGGGAGGTCGGCGTCGCCCCAGCGGTCGCAGATGTACTCGAAGGCGCTGCGGGTGCCGTCCTCCGTCACCGTGCACAGTTTGAGCGGGATGCCGCCGCCCGCGGCGAACAGGCCGTCGTACAGCTCGGTCAGCTCACGCGGCCCGGCGTGCCGGCAGGTCTCCTCGGAGGGGCCCCGGAAGGTGCCGTCCGGGGCGAACGCGGCGACCACGGCGGCGGTGTCCCCGGCATCGAGGGCGGCCGTGTAGTCGCCCACCACGTCGGAGGCGTGCGCGGCGGGGTCCGGCCGCAGCATCGGGCGGCGCACGACATGCCGGCCGAGCAGCGGCCGGCGGGAGTGGTGGATGCGCACCGGCAGTCTGGAGGCGGGGTCGACGGCGGCGGCCACGGGCAGTCCGGCACGCTCGCCGTCGGGTCCCTCCAGGTGCACGATCCACTCGCCCACGGCCCGCCGCCCGTCGAGCGTGGCGGCGACCTCCTCGATGTCGACCTTGTGCTCGGCCCGCCAGGTGTCCTGCACCTCCAGCCAGGCGGCCAGGACGGCCACACCGCTGATCCGGCCCGCCTCCGGGTCGTCCAGGGCGACGGGTACGGTGGCCGACGCGGGGTCGCGCAGCGCGTCGGCGAGATCGGCGGCGCCGAGCCGGTCGACGAGATCGGCGATCTCCGGGATCCAGACCATGGGGACTCCTGGGCGGTGCCGCGTGGGGGCGGTGCCGCGTGGTCGTGCGGTGGTCTTCCCCCGCGGTCGTCCTCGATCGCGGGGCGGTCGTCTTCGATCGTGGTCCCGGACGGGCCGGGGCGCGACCCCAGCGCGGGAAACGGTGCGGCACCCCCATGTGACCGGGCGCGTTCCATGTGACCGGGCGCGGTGGAACGGTGCGGTACCCGCCGTGCGACCGGGCGCGGTGGAACGGTGCGGTACCCACCGGGCGACCCGGCTCGGGGAAACGGGGCGGCACCCGCCGTCCGGCCCGGCTTGGCACCATGCCGTGCGGCAGGGCTCGGGGGGCGGTGCGGCACCCGCCGTGCGACCCGGCTCGACACCATGCCGTGCGGCCCGGCTCGGGGGGCGGTGCGGCACCATGTCGTGCGCCCGTCCGGGACCATGGGCGATGGTGGCGTGCCCCGGCCGCGCCCGCCGCGGCGGCCCCGGGCCCGGCCGTAGCGCGATGTCCGAATCCCGCCGGACGCGGCGCCGCGCGCGGGGCACTGTTGGGGGTGGACACAGCCAGGGACCTGGGAAAGGAACCGGACCGATGACGGTCTACACGACGATGGACAGCCCGCTCGGGCGGCTGCTGCTGGTGGGTGAGGCGTCTGCCACCGCGAAGGGCGGGACGGCGCTGGCCGCGCTCTCCCTGCCGGGCCAGAAGAACGGCGCGGCCGTCCAGGACGGCTGGCGCGCGGACCCGGACGCCTTCCGGGAGATCGAGGCCCAGCTCCGCTCGTACTTCGCGGGCGGGCTCACCTCCTTCGACATCGAGTACGTGCCCGGCGGCAGCGACTTCCGGCGGCGCGTGTGGAAGGCCCTGGAGGACATCCCGTACGGCACCACGCTCAGCTACGGGGAGATCACGGCGCGGATCGGCGCGCCCCGGGCCGCCGTGCGGGCCGTCGGTACGGCGATCGGGGCGAACCCGCTGCTGGTGGTGCGCCCCTGCCACCGGGTGATCGGCGCGAACGGGGCGCTCACCGGCTACGCGGCGGGCCTGGAGCGCAAGCGGCTGCTGCTGGACCTGGAGAACGTGCCGGTGTGATGCGCGCGGCTCCCGGGGGCCGCCTTGCCCGGCCGGGGAGCCCGGGCGGATCATGGACGGCGCTGGGGACCGGCCGAGGAGCGCCGGGACGACGGTGACGACCGACCGGAGCGGCCATGCGGAGCGAGCCACGCGCGGATTCCCCCGACGGGGCACAGCCGCCGCCCGGCGAGGGCGTGCGGTTCTCGGTGCTCGACCGCTCCCGGGTCCGAGAGGGCCACACCCCGGCCGAGGCGCTGCGGGACAGCGTGGCGCTGGCGGGTGAGCTGGAGCGGCTCGGCTACCACCGGTTCTGGGTGGCCGAGCACCACGGGGTGCCCGGTGTCGCCGGATCGGCGCCCACGGTGCTGGCCGCGGCGGTGGCCGCCGCCACCCGCACGATCCGGGTCGGCACCGGCGGGGTGATGCTCCCCAACCACCGGCCGCTGGTCGTGGCGGAACAGTTCGGCGTCCTGGAGTCCCTGTTTCCCGGGCGGATCGACATGGGCGTCGGCCGTTCCGTCGGTTTCACCGACGGGGTGCGCCGGGCGCTCGGCCGGGACAAGGACGCCGCCGGGTCCGAGGACTACACGGCGCAGCTCGACGAGCTGCTCGGCTGGTTCCGCGGCACCTCGCCGACCGGGGTGCGCGCCCGCCCCGCCGAGGGGCTGACCGTGCCGCCGTTCGTGCTGGCCCTGGGCGAGGGCGCCGGGATCGCCGCCCGGGCCGGTCTCCCGCTGGTCATCGGGGACCTGCGGAACCGGGAGAAGCTGCGGCGTGGCGTCGACGAGTACCGTGCCGCCTTCCGGCCCTCCGGCTGGGCGCAGCGGCCCTACGTCGTGATCTCCGGGACGGTCGCGGTGGCGGGGAGTCCCGAGGAGGCCCGGCGGCTGCTGCTGCCGGAGGCCTGGTCGATGGCGTACGCCCGCACCCACGGCACCTTTCCGCCGCTGCCGCCCGCCGAACGGGTCGAGGCGCTCGACATGACGGAGAAGGAGCGCGGCTTCTACGCGTCCGGTCTGACCGGCCACATCGCCGGGACCGAGGAGCAGGTGGCCGACGAGCTGCGCACGGTCCTCAAGGAGACCGGCGCCCAGGAGGTGCTGGTCACGACGAGTACGTACGACCGGACGGCCCTGCTGGACTCCTACCGCCGTCTGGCCCGGGTCGCGGGACTGACGCCCGCCTAGAATCGTGGGGTTTGCCCGCCCCGCCGCC
The DNA here is from genome assembly GCF_040703595.1 of Streptomyces sp. NPDC007084. Taxonomy (NCBI): domain Bacteria; kingdom Bacillati; phylum Actinomycetota; class Actinomycetes; order Kitasatosporales; family Streptomycetaceae; genus Streptomyces; species Streptomyces sp. NPDC007084. Next base: position 37,203 of record NZ_JBEYFY010000062.1, on the reverse strand, counting down.
GGTGGGGTCCGACCGATCCGGCCCACGCCCGGTCCGAAGGCTCTTCGGTTCCGGTAGCGGGCGGCCACAGGAGTCCGCCGATGCCCAGCCCCCGCCCCGGTTCCCATGATGCGTACGTCCGTGTCCGCGGGGCCCGGGAGCACAATCTGCGGGGTGTGGACGTCGACATCCCGCGTGACGTGCTGGCGGTGTTCACCGGGGTGTCCGGGTCCGGGAAGTCGTCGCTGGCGTTCGGGACGGTCTACGCGGAGGCGCAGCGCCGCTACTTCGAGTCGGTGGCCCCTTACGCGCGGCGGCTGATCCACCAGGTCGGGGCGCCGAAGGTCGGGGAGATCACGGGGCTGCCGCCCGCGGTGTCGCTCCAGCAGCGCAGGTCGGCGCCGACCTCCCGTTCGTCGGTGGGCACGGTCACCAACCTGTCCAACTCGCTGCGGATGCTGTTCTCGCGGGCCGGTGACTATCCGGCGGACGCGGAGCGGCTCGACTCGGACGCGTTCTCCCCGAACACGGCGGCCGGCGCCTGCCCCGAGTGCCATGGCCTGGGCCAAGTGCACCGGACGAGCGAGGAGTTGCTCGTCCCCGATCCGTCGCTCTCGATCCGCGAGGGCGCGATCGCGGCCTGGCCGGGGGCCTGGCAGGGCAAGAACCTGCGGGACGTCCTCGACGCGCTCGGCCACGACGTGGACCGGCCCTGGCGCGAACTGCCGGCCGAGGAACGGGAGTGGATCCTGTTCACGGACGAGCAGCCGGTGGTCACCGTGCACCCGGTGCGGGACGCGGGGCGCATCCAACGCCCGTACCAGGGCACGTACATGAGCGCGCGGCGGTACGTCCTGAAGACGTTCTCCGACACGAAGAGCCCGACGCTGCGGACGAAGGCCGAGCGGTTCCTGTCCGCCACCCCGTGCCCCGTGTGCGGGGGCAGCAGGCTGCGCGCCGAGTCGCTGGCGGTGACCGTCGGGGGCCGGACGATCGCCGAGCTGGCCGCGCTGCCGCTGACCGAACTCGCGGGGTCCCTGACCGCCGGCTCGGAGACCGCCCGTGTCCTGACCGATGACCTCCGCTCCCGGATCGCGCCGGTGGCCGAACTCGGCCTCGGCTACCTCAGTCTGGACCGGCCCACGCCGACGCTGTCGGCCGGTGAACTCCAACGGCTGCGCCTGGCAACGCAGTTGCGGTCCGGGCTGTTCGGTGTGGTGTACGTGCTGGACGAGCCGTCCGCCGGACTGCACCCGGCGGACACCGAGGCGCTGCTCACCGTGCTGGAGCGGCTGAAGGCGGCGGGCAACTCGGTGTTCGTGGTCGAGCACAACCTCGACGTCGTGCGGGGCGCGGACTGGCTGGTCGACGTGGGTCCGCGGGCGGGCGAGCACGGCGGCCGGGTGCTGCACAGCGGTCCGGTCGCGGGCCTTGAATCCGTACGGGAGTCGGCGACCGCGCGCTTCCTCTTCGACCGCTCCCCCGCCCCGGCCCGCACGCTGCGCGAGCCCCGCGGCCAGGTGAAGGTGGGTCCGGTGACCCGGCACAACCTGCGGGACGTCACCGCCGAGTTCCCGCTCGGCGTGCTGACCGCCGTCACCGGTGTCTCCGGCTCCGGGAAGTCGACGCTGATCGGCGAGGTGACGGAGGAACTGGCGGGCGTCGGACGGCTCGTCAGCGTCGACCAGAAGCCCATCGGCCGCACACCCCGCTCCAACCTGGCCACGTACACGGGGCTGTTCGACGTCGTGCGCAAGGTGTTCGCCGCCACCGAGGGGGCGAAGGCGCGCGGTTACGGGGTCGGGCGCTTCTCCTTCAACGTGGCGGGCGGTCGCTGCGAGACCTGCCAGGGCGAGGGCTTCGTCAGCGTGGAGCTGCTCTTCCTGCCCAGCACCTATGCCCCCTGCCCGGACTGCGGGGGCGCCCGCTACAACCCCGAGACGCTCGACGTGACGTACCGGGGGCGGAACATCGCGCAGATTCTCGACCTGACCGTGGAGGCGGCGGCCGGGTTCTTCGCCGACACCGGCACCCCGGCCGTCTCGCGCAGCCTCGACACGCTGCTCGACGTGGGCCTCGGCTATCTGCGACTGGGCCAGCCCGCCACGGAGTTGTCGGGCGGGGAGGCACAACGCATCAAGCTGGCGAGCGAGTTGCAGCGGATGCGGCGAAGCCACACCTTCTATCTGCTGGACGAGCCGACGACCGGGCTGCATCCGGCCGATGTCGAGGTGCTGATGCGCCAGTTGCACGGGCTGGTGGACGCCGGTCACACCGTCGTGGTGGTCGAGCACGACATGGCGGTGGTGGCGGGCGCGGACTGGGTGATCGACCTCGGTCCCGGCGGGGGCGCGGAGGGCGGCCGGATCGTCGCCGCCGGACCGCCCGGCCAGGTGGCGCGGGCGGCCGACAGCAGGACGGCGCCACACCTCGCCCGGGCGCTGGGGCAGAACGGGTAGGCCTGTGCTGCCACCCTGCAGGCCTACCGCCCTGCCGCCCTGCCGCCCCGCCATTCCCGCTGTCCTGCTGGCCCGCCGCCGTCCCGCCGCCCTACCGTCCCGCCGTCCCGGTCGTCACGTCGTGGCGCGACGCGGCGGCGGGTCGGGTCGTTTGGGTCGAGTCGGGGTGGTTCGGGTCGGGTCGGGTCGGGTCGGGCTGCGGGGACGAGCCGGCTACCGGGACGGGTACGGCTGCGGCTACCTCAACTCGGCCGTGGCCGCGCGCAGTTCGTCGAGTGCGGCGCGGGTGTGGGTGGCCAGCTCGCCCGGGTCCTCGTCGCGGTCGGGGTCGGCCCACCGGGTGAATCCGGCCTTGAAGGCGAGCACACCGAGTTCGGCGGCGACCTGCGCGACGGGGGCCGTGACGCCCCGCAGGCGCAGCGCCTCGGACATCGCCGCGGCCAGCCCCACGCTCTTCAGCGCGTCCCGCTCGCGCAGCTCCTCGTTCGCCTCTATCGCCGCGTGCAGCAGCGGGCCGAGTTCGCGGTTGAACGACGTCATCTCGCCGGACGCGCGCTCCAGGCCCGCCGCGACGGCCTCCAGGGGGGTGGCGTCCGCCGGGGCGTCGGCGATGCCCTCGGCCAGCAGCAGGCTCAGCGCCTGCTGTCCCGCGGTGAGGATCTCCCGCTTGTCGCCGAAGTGCCGGAAGAACGTGCTCCGGGTGAGTCCCGCGCGCTCGGCGATCTGGGCGACCGTCGTGTCGTCGAAGCCCTGCTCGGCGAAGAGGGTCAGGGCCGCAACGACCAGGCGCTGGCGGGCATCGGGCTTCCATCTCGGCATGGGGGACAGCCTAGACGATGCGACACCTGTCGCATCGCGGTAGGGTGATGCGACACTTGTCGCATCACTTCGAGGAGTCCCTCATGCGTGTCTTCATCACCGGCGGAACGGGCCTGATCGGCTCCGCCGTCGTCGCCGAGCTGATCGGCGCGGGCCATTCGGTCACGGTGCTCGCTCGTTCCGACGCCTCGGCGGCGAAGGCCGAGGCCGCCGGCGCCGGGGTGCTCCGGGGCCAGCTCAGCGACCTGGACGTGCTCCGCGCGGGCGCGGAGCAGGCGGACGGCGTCATCCACCTCGCCTTCAGCAACGACTTCAGCTCCCCCGAGGCGCTCGCCCAGGGCATCGCCGAAGAGGGCGCGGCCCTCGCCGCCCTCGGGGAGGCCCTGGTCGGCTCGGACCGGCCGCTGGTCACCGTGTCCGGGACGCCTTACGTGCCGGGCCGCGCCGCCACGGAGGACGACCCGCTGCCGACCGAGGGGCCCGTCGCCGGGCGCAGCCGGTCGGTGAACGCGGTACTCGAACTCGCCTCGCGCGGTGTGCGCACCTCGGCGATTCGGCTGCCGCGCACCGTCCACAACGAGGGCACGGGCGGGTTCGCCGGTCTGCTGACCGACATCGCCCGTCAGTCCGGGGTCTCCGGCTACCCGGGGGACGGCACGCAGCGCTGGCCCGCCGTCCACGCGCTCGACGCCGCCGTCCTGTTCCGGCTCGCGCTGGAGAAGGCACCGGCGGGCAGCTCGTGGCACGCGGTCGCCGACGAAGGTGACGCGGTCGCCGACATCGCGGCGGTCATCGGGCGGCGGCTCGACCTCCCCGTCAAGTCGGTGCCGCAGGAGAACTACGGCCCGCTCGGCCCGATCTTCGCGGCCGACCAGCCCGCGTCCAGCGCCCACACCCGCGCGGCCCTGGGCTGGGAGCCGACGCGCCCGAGTCTGCTGGAGGATCTGGAGAAGATCGAGGCGTAACGGGCGGAGGACGCCCGGGGCCGGCCTGGCCTGTCCCGGGCGCCCTCCGCTACCGCCCTCCGCTGCATGGGCCCACGCCCAGGGCCGACGCCGGGCCCTGGGCCCACGCGGCTCCCCGGCACCGGGCCGTGGGCCATGCGGCTCCCCGACACCGGGCCGTGGGCCCACGCGGCTCCCCGACACCGGGTCCGGGCGTGCTCCGAAGCGCCGTGAGGCAGGACGCCGTGCGCCGAGACGCCATGGGCCGATGGCTCGGGGCGGACCGACGCCGACGGGCAGGCGCCGCGAACCCCCGCGTGGGCCCGCCTCAGGGATGGCCCGGCGCCGGGGAGCCGGTGTCGGCCGGGGTTCCCTGCGCCGCGCCTGCCAGGGACCGGCGGTCGGGGTGGGCGTCGGGGGTGAGCGGTGGCCGTACGTCGACCTCGGCCACCAGGCCACGGGCCGACACCACCCGCCAGAGCGAGGTGAGCAGCGGGTCCTCGCCGACGAACGCCGGCGCCGTGCTCGGTGTCCCCTCGGCGGACCGGTAGCGGACGCGCACCGGCTGCACCGGGGTTCCCGCGTCCAGCGCGGCCTGGAAGACCGCCCGGCGGTAGCGGCCCTGGGCGCGCCCGCACCACGTACTGCCCTCCGGGAAGGCGACGACGGCCGCGCCGGCGCGCAGGGCCGCCGCGATCCGCTCCACGGTGCCCGGCAGCGCGCGCAGCCGGTCCCGGTCGATGAACAGCGTGCCGCCCCGGGCCGCGATCCCGCCCGCGACGGGCCAGCCGCGCACCTCGCTCTTGGCCAGCATCCGCGCCGGGCGGACGGCGGCCAGCAGCGGGATGTCGAGCCATGAGACGTGGTTGGCCACCATCAGCAGTCCGCCGGTGGGCGGAGCGCCGCCGGTGATCCGGGTACGGACGCCGGCGGCGCGCACCACGACGCGGCACCAGCGCCGGACCCACCGGTCGCGCCGGTCCGCGCGCAGCCGCCCGGCGAACGGGGTCAGGAGCACCCCGGCGAGGACGACGAGCAGGAGCCCGGCGAGCCGAGCGGCGGAACGCGGGACGCCGGCCCAGGGCCGTACGGACTCCACGCACCGGTGCGGGGAGCACGGCGCCGTGGGCGACCAGACGCCCGGCGCCGGGGCGGACTTCCGGGGCGCCGGAATGCCGTCCGACCGTCCCGGGGACCCGCCGCCGCCCGCACCCTCGGCGGCCCGGGCGCCCCGGCCCCCCGGCAGACGCACCGGCGGGACACGAACGGCGACGGCGCGGGCCAGGACGGAACCGGGCCGCGGCGGCACCGGTGTGGCCACGCCCGGCCGAACCCCGGGCGGGGTGTGGGATGTGGTCATCACGCGGGGACGAGGGAGAGGAAGTGGCGGAGGTAGCGCGGGTTGACGCGGCGCATCGACAGCAGGACGTACAGGTCGGCGACGCCGAAGTCCGCGTCGAGGGCGGGCTCCCCGCACACCCAGGCGCCGAGACGCAGATAGCCGCGCAGCAGCGGAGGCAGCTCGGTGCGCCCGGGCGGGGTGACGCCCTCGGCGCTCCAGGGGCGCAGCGGGCGGATCCGGAACTCCTCGGGCGCGAGGTGCCTGGCGCGCACCCGGTCCCAGGTGCCCGCGGCGAGCGTGCCGCCGTCGGCGAGCGGGACGGAGCAGCAGCCGGCGAGCCATTCGTGGCCGCCGTCGACCATGTAGCGGGCTATGCCGGCCCAGATCAGGCCGATGACCGCGCCGTCGCGGTGGTCGGGGTGGACGCAGGAGCGGCCGACCTCGACCAGGCCGGAGCGGATCCCGGCCAGCGGTCCGAGGTCGAACTCGCTCTCGGAGTAGAGGCGTCCGGCGATCGCGGCGCGCTCGGGCGGCAGCAGCCGGTAGGTGCCGACGACCTGTCCGGTCACCGTGTCGCGGACCAGCAGGTGATCGCAGTAGGGGTCGAAGGCGTCGATGTCGAGGCCGGGCCGGGGGGAGTTCAGGAGAGCGCCCATCTCCCCGGCGAAGACGTCGTGGCGCAGCCGCTGCGCGGCCCGGACGTCGGCCTCGTCGCGGGCCAGGGTGACGGTGTAGCGGGTGGGGGTGACGGGCTGGGCGGGGGTGTCGAGGGTGGAAACGCCGGTCATGGCACTCTCCTGGTCACGGGCCGTTCGGCGGAGGGGTGTCCCCCGCCCGGACGGAGCCGGGGGTTCGGGGGAGGCGGGCCGGATCGGTACGGCCCGCGCGCTCCTGTTCTTCCGATACCGGTTGGCGTGCGCGTGACCTGTGCCAGGAGGGCGGATGTGAGGATGCTGAATGGCAGGGGTGCCGGGCGGAGCGGGGTGGGGACGCCGGGGAAGCGAGACGGGACCGGGGCTTGAGCACCACACCCGGTCCCGCCCGTCCGCACCCTACGGCGAACGACTTGTGGGCTAACGTCTGCCCGATTTACGGGTGGCGCGCAGCCATTCCCTGTTCATCCCGGTGATGGAGACCAGCGGGATGCCCTTGGGGCACGCGGTGGCGCACTCGCCGGCCAGGGTGCAGCCGCCGAAGCCCTCCTCGTCCATCCGCGCGACCATGTCGAGCACCCGGGTCTCCCGTTCGGGGGCGCCCTGCGGGAGCACGTTGAGGTGGTTGACCTTGGCGGAGGTGAACAGCATCGCGGCGCCGTTGGGGCAGGCCGCGACGCAGGCGCCGCAGCCGATGCACTCGGCGTGCTCGAAGGCGAGGTCGGCGTCGGGCTTGGGCACCGCCGTGGCGTGGGCCTCGGGCGCGGCACCGGTCGGGGCGGTGATGTAGCCGCCCGCCTGGATGATCCGGTCGAAGGCGGACCGGTCGACGACGAGATCCTTGACGACGGGGAAGGCGGCGGCCCGCCAGGGCTCGATGTCGATGGTGTCGCCGTCCTGGAAGGACCGCATGTGGAGCTGGCAGGTGGTGGTGCGCTCGGGGCCGTGCGCGTCGCCGTTGATGACGAGGCTGCACGCGCCGCAGATGCCCTCGCGGCAGTCGTGGTCGAAGGCGACGGGGTCGTCGCCGGCGAGGATGAGTTCCTCGTTGAGGGTGTCGAGCATCTCCAGGAAGGACATGTCGGCCGAGATGCCGTCCACCTCGTACGTGGACATCGCTCCGTCGGCGTCGGCGTTCTTCTGCCGCCAGACGCGCAGGGTGAGCTTCATGCGTAGCTCCGCTGGGTGGGGTGTACGTACTCGAAGACGAGGTCTTCCTTGTGCAGGACGGGCGCGGTGCCGGTGTCGGTGAACTCCCAGGCGGCGGCGTAGGAGAACTCCTCGTCGCGGCGGGCGGCCTCGCCGTCGGGGGTCTGGGACTCCTCGCGGAAGTGGCCGCCGCAGGACTCGGCGCGGTGCAGCGCGTCGAGGCACATCAGCTCGGCGAGTTCGAGGTAGTCGACGATCCGGTTGGCCTTCTCCAGGGACTGGTTGAACTCCTCGCCGGTGCCGGGGACCTTGATGCGCCGCCAGAACTCCTCGCGGATCTGCGGGATGCGTTCCAGGGCCTTGCGCAGTCCCGCGTCGGTGCGGGCCATGCCGCAGAACTCCCACATGAGTTCGCCCAGTTCGCGGTGGAAGGAGTCGGGGGTGCGGTCGCCGTCGACGGCGAGCAGCAGCCGCAGCCGGTCCTCGGTGTCGGCCAGCACCTCCTGGACGACGGGGTGTTCGTCGGTCACCTCGTCGTGGTGGGGGTTGCGGGCGAGGTAGTCGTTGATGGTGGCGGGCAGGACGAAGTAGCCGTCGGCGAGCCCCTGCATCAGGGCGGAGGCGCCGAGGCGGTTGGCGCCGTGGTCGGAGAAGTTGGCCTCGCCGATTGCGAACAGGCCCGGCACGGTGGTCTGGAGGTCGTAGTCGACCCACAGTCCGCCCATCGTGTAGTGCACGGCGGGGTAGATCCGCATGGGCACGCTGTACGGGTCCTCGGCGGTGATCCGGGCGTACATGTCGAAGAGGTTGCCGTACTTCTCCTCCACCTGGGCGCGGCCCATCCGCCGGATGGCGTCGGCGAAGTCCAGGTAGACGCCCTGGCCGCCGGGGCCCACTCCCCTGCCCTCGTCGCAGACGTTCTTCGCGGCGCGGGAGGCGATGTCGCGGGGCACCAGGTTGCCGAACGAGGGGTAGACGCGCTCCAGGTAGTAGTCGCGCTCGTCCTCGGGGATCTCGTTCGGCGGGCGGCTGTCGCCGGGGGCCTTCGGGACCCAGATGCGGCCGTCGTTGCGCAGCGACTCGCTCATCAGGGTCAGCTTGGACTGGTGGTCGCCGGTGCGCGGGATGCAGGTGGGGTGGATCTGGGTGAAGCAGGGGTTGGCGAAGTAGGCGCCGCGCCGGTGTGCCCGCCAGACGGCGGTGGCGTTGGAGTTCATGGCGTTGGTCGACAGGTAGAAGACGTTGCCGTAGCCGCCGCTGGCGAGGACGACGGCGTCCGCGTAGTACGTGTCGACGCGGCCGGTGATCAGGTCGCGGGCGACGATGCCGCGGGCCTTTCCGTCGACCACGATCAGGTCGAGCATCTCGGTGCGCGGGTGCATCTCGATGTTGCCCTCGGCGATCTGCCGGGACAGTGCCTGGTAGGCGCCGAGCAGGAGTTGCTGGCCGGTCTGGCCGCGGGCGTAGAAGGTGCGGGAGACCTGGACGCCGCCGAAGGAGCGGGTGTCGAGCAGTCCGCCGTACTCGCGGGCGAAGGGCACGCCCTGGGCGACGCACTGGTCGATGATCTCGACGGAGATCTGCGCGAGGCGGTGGACGTTGGACTCGCGCGCCCTGAAGTCGCCGCCCTTGACGGTGTCGTAGAAGAGGCGGTGCACGGAGTCGCCGTCGTTGCGGTAGTTCTTCGCGGCGTTGATGCCGCCCTGGGCGGCGATCGAGTGGGCGCGGCGCGGGGAGTCCTGGTAGCAGAACTGGACGACGTGGTAGCCCTGTTCGGCGAGGGTGGCGCCGGCCGAGCCGCCGGCGAGGCCGGTGCCGACGACGATCACGGTGTGCTTGCGGCGGTTGGCCGGGTTGACGAGCTTCGCCTCGAAGCGGCGGGTGTCCCAGCGTTCGTTGACGGGACCGGCGGGCGCCTTGGTGTCGGCGACGGGCTCGCCGGTGGTGAAGTGCGCGTATTCAGAGGTCATTTCAGCTCACCACTCCGGTCATGACGCCCACCGGCACGGCGATGAAGCCGGCCGTGAGCAGCAGCGCGAGGACGTTGGCGACGGTCTTCAGGGCGCGGTCGCGGCTGCGGCTGCCGGCGCCGAGGGTCTGGGCGGCGCTCCAGAAGCCGTGCCGGATGTGCAGGCCAAGGGCGAGCATGGCGACGATGTAGATGACGTCGCCGTACCAGGTGGAGAAGGTGTCCACCACGTTCTGGTACGGGTGGCCCTCCTGGAAGCCGCCGGAGTGCACGGTGCCGGTGGTCAGGTCGAGGATGTGCCAGACGATGAACAGGCCGAGGATGATGCCGCCCCAGCGCATGGTGCGGGTGGCGTAGCTCGCCCGGCGCTTGCGGTGGACGTAGGCGGTGGGGCGGGCCCTGATGTCGCGGCGGCTGAGCTGGTAGGCGCTCACGGCGTGCGCGACCACGGCGACGACGAGCACCACGCGGATGAGCCAGAGCGTCCACTCGTAGTGCATGAAGGGCTCGCCGACCGTGCGCAGCCAGTGGGCGTAGTGGTTGAACTCGCCCGCGCCGAAGTAGATCTTGAGGTTCCCGATCATGTGGGCGACCAGGTAGAGCAGCATGATCAGGCCGCTGACGGCCATCACGGTCTTCTTGCCGACGGAGCTGTCCCACACGGTGCGCGCCATGGACGGCCGTCGGTCCGTCCGCGTTGCCAGAGCCATGGGTCAAGACGGTAGGTTCCCGGGAACCGATCAGTCCAAGACATGGAACGGCTCGTTTCCATAGACGTGGGCTATCGTCGGGTGATGCAGTTCCAGCAGCTCCAGTACTTCGTGGCCGTCGCGGAGACCCGGCACTTCACCCGGGCCGCCGAGCTGACGCACGTCGCGCAGCCCTCGCTCTCCCAGCAGATCAAGGCCCTGGAGCGGGAGTTGGGCGCGGACCTGTTCCTGCGGGCGCGCGGGAACATCACGCTCACCGACGCGGGCGAGGCGCTGCTGCCGCTGGCCCGGCGGATTCTCGCGGACGCGGACACCGCCCGGCACGAGGTGCAGGAGCTGGCGCAGCTCCGGGCGGGCCGGGTGCGTCTCGGGGCGACGCCGAGCCTGTGCACGGGTCTGCTGCCGGACGTGCTGCGCGCCTTCCACGACCGCTATCCGGGCGTCGGCCTGGTGATCGAGGAGAGCGGCTCGCACGACCTCGTACGGGATCTGGCGCGCGGGGCCCTGGACCTCGCGCTGGTCGTGCTGCCGCTGCCGACGCCGTCCCCCGCGCTGACCACGGTGGAGCTGCTGCGGGAGGACCTGGTGGTGGTGTCGTCGCCGGAGGCGCCGGCGCCGGGCGGGGGCGAGGGGCGGCGCACGGTGCGGGTCGCCGATCTGGAGCGTGAGCGCCTGGTGATGTTCCGGCACGGGTACGACCTGCGCGAACTGACCGTCGCCGCCTGTCGCGCCGAGGGCTTCGAGCCGGACTTCGCCGTCGAGGGCGGCGAGATGGACGCGGTCCTCGGCTTCGTCCGGGCGGGCCTCGGGGTGGCGGTCGTCCCGCGCATGGTCGCGGCCCGTTCCGGACGGGGGCTGCGGGTGACCCCGCTGGCCCGGCCCGGTCTGCACCGGACGATCGCCCTGGCCCACCGCAGCGACGTGGCACCGCCCCGCGCGGCGCGGGAACTCCAGCGGATGCTCCTGGAGCGCTGACAGCTCGGGTACGGGCCGGCTCGGGTACGGGCCGGCCCGCGCGCTCTGACGCCCTCCCCGCCGCGGGCCAGGCCCGCGCACGGCAGGGCGGGCGCCCTCACCAGGTCGGGATGAGACCGCCGTCGATCAGGAAGTCGCTGCCGGTGATGTTGCCAGCGCGGTCCCCGGCGAGGAAAAGCACCAGGTCGGCGACCTCCGAGGGCTTGGAGAAGCGGCCCGTCACGGTGCTGCCGGACGCCTGGGCGACCACCTCGTCCGGAGTGAGCCCGGCGGCGGCCGACACCGTCGCGGCCACTCCGCCGCCGCCCAGCCACAGCTCGGTCTCCACCGGGCCCGGACTGACCGTGTTGACCCGGATACCCCGCGGGCCGACCTCCTTGGACAGCGCCTTGGAGAAGGCGACCAGGGCGGCCTTGCCCGCGCTGTAGTCGATCACCAGCGGGTCCGGCAGGGTCGCGTTGACCGAGCCGACCGTCACGATGGAACCCCGGCCCGCGGCGAGCATCACCGGCAGGGCGGCACGGGTGACCCGTACGGCGGTGAGCAGGTTCAGATCGAGGGTACGGAGCCACTCCTCGTCGGTGACCGACAGGAAGCCGCCGGTCCGGGCCGGGGCCGTGCCCACGTTGTTCACCAGGACGTCGATCCGCCCGTCCGCCGCGTCGACGAGCCGGCCGGCCGCGTCGGGCTCGGCCAGGTCGACCCCCGCCCAGGTGACGTCGCCCTCCTTCACCAGCGCGTCCAGGCCGGGTGACGTGCCGCGCGATCCGGCGATCACCCGGGCGCCCGCTCCGGCCAGCGCCCCGGCGATCGCGAGCCCGATGCCCTTGCTGGCGCCGGTGACGACCGCCGTCCTGCCCTGGAGTTCCGTGCTCATGGCCCTCAGCTCCGTCCGTGGGAGACGCGTCCTGGCGGCGCCGGGCGCGGCGACGCGGCGCGGCCTCCGCTCCAGGAGACCACGCCGCGCCCCGGGGCGTCGTCCGGATGGGGACGGCGCCCCCGCGCCTCAGCCGGTCGCGTCGACCAGGGCCAGGTCGTGCAGCCGGTCCGGCGGGCCAGGGCGGGCGTAGTACCAGCCCTGGGCCGTGTCGCAGCCCAGTATCCGGAGCTGTTCGGCCTGGGCGCCGGTCTCCACACCCTCGACGGTGACCGCGAGGTCCAGGCTGTGGGCGAGCGCCACGATGCCCTCGACGATCTTCAGGTCGACCGGGTCGGCGGGGAACTGCTGCATGCCCTGGGTGAAGGACCGGTCCAGCTTCAGGATGCTGACCGGCAGTCGCCGCAGGTTGGCGAGGTTCGAGTAGCCGGTGCCGAAGTCGTCCAGGGCGATGTCCACGCCCATCTCGGCGAGCCGGCGCAGCGGTTTCAGCAGGTCGTCGTCGGCGCCAATCAGAGCCGACTCGGTGACCTCCAGGCAGAGCGCGTCCGCGGCCAGGCCCTCGCGTTCCAGAATGTCGACCGTGTCCTGGACGAGGCCGGGATGGGTCAGCTGGCACGGCGAGAGGTTGACGTTGACGCGCAGCGGGCCGCCGCCGGGGTGTCGCCGCTGCCAGGTGCGGGCCTGGCGGACCGACTGCTCCAGGACCCAGCGGCCGAGCGGCACGATCAGACCGGTGTGCTCGGCGAGCGGGATGAAGCGGTCGGGGCTGAGGACTCCGTGCTGCGGGTGCAGCCAGCGCACCAGGGCCTCGGCGCCGCGGACGCTGCCGTCGCCGAGGTGGACGAGCGGCTGGTACTCGATGAAGAACTCGCCTCGGTCCAGGGCGGCAGGCAGGGCGGTGGTGAGCCCGTGCCGGGTGATGGCGCGGGCGTCCGCCTCCGGGTCGGCCAGCTCGAAGCGGTTGCCGCCGGCCGACTTGGCCCGGTACATCGTGATGTCGGCGCTGCGCAGCACGTCGGCGGCGCCGCGCACCCCGGCCGGGCCCTCCACGACGCCGATGCTGCCCCGCACGGTCAGTTCGCGGCCGTCGATGCGGATCGGGGTGACGAGCGCGTTCATGATGCGCCCGGCCAGCTCCTCGACCTCGCGCTCGGTGTGGGGGCCGGTGGTCAGGGCCACGAACTCGTCACCGCCGAGCCGGGCGACCATCTCGCCGGGGGCGGTCGCACACGACTGGAGCCGGTCGGCGACCTCCACCAGCAGCCGGTCGCCCGCCGCGTGTCCGAGGCTGTCGTTGATGGTCTTGAAGCCGTCGAGGTCGAGGTAGCAGAGCCCGAAGCGCTGCCCCTCCCCCGCCGCGAGCGCCTTCTCCAGACGCTCGAAGAACAGGGTGCGGTTGGGGAGCCCGGTGAGCGCGTCGTGGGTCGCCTCGTAGCGCAGCCGCAGGTTGAGCAGCCGGCGTTCGGTGGTGTCCTCCATCAGCGCGAGCTGGTACTGGGGTTCGCCGTCCGCGTCGCGCAGCAGGGAGACCGTCAGGTTGGTCCACAGGGCGGTGCCGTCGGGGCGGTAGAAGGCCTTCTCGACGTGGTAGTGGTCGCGTTCGCCGCGCACCAGTTCCTCGTACAGCCGCCACACCTGGGGGGCGTCCTCGGCGTGGGTCCATTCGGTGACCCGGCGCCCGCGCATGGTCTGTTCCGTGCCGCCGAACATGCGCAGCAGCGCGCCGTTGGCCTGGAGCATGTTGCCGTCGAGGTCGGCGATGCCGATCCCTATCGCGGCGCCCTCGAAGACGGCACGGAAGCGTGCCTCGCTGTCGTGGAGCGCCTCGGCGACGGCGCTCTGGGCGGTCAACGCGGCCTGGGAAATGGCCTGTTGCTCGGTGAGCGTGCGCTCCCGCAGGGCGCGCGCGTAGCCGGCGGCCATGGCGTGCTGGAGCCGCGCGGACCGGTTGCGCAGGGTCTCCTGGTGGCCGTCCTCGCCGCAGTACAGGACCAGGTAGGCGTCGACGCAGTCCAGGGCGCGGCTGAGCGCCTCGGGGTCGGTGCAGTGCGCGTCGACGAGCGCGGCGCCGACCGCGTGTCCGGCCTCCGCCTCAAAGGTCCGCGCCCGCAACGCCTCGCTCAACCGGCGTGCGAGAGGCAGGAGTTGTTCTTCGAACTCGGGGCGGGTCAGCGACGTGGAGGTGACCGGGAAGACCGCGCGGCTCCAGATCGTCGCGAACCGGCGCAGTCTGTCCTCCGGCCCGTCCGGCTCGGCGGTCACGCCGTACGTCCCACGCCGCCGAACCCGGAGAAGGAATAAGGATCCTCTTCCTCGGGTGCCGTGTCGGGCCGCCATTGCGGCATCGGCACCAGTCCGGGTTCCACCATGTCGTACCCCTCGAAGAACCGCGCGATCTGCTCGCGCGTGCGCATGATCAGCGGGCTGCGGATGTTCCGGTAGACGCCGACCGCCCCCTCGGCCCGCTCCTGCGGGAGCGGGATCCCCTCGAACGCGGCGTGGGTGACGACCAGCAGGCTGCCCGGCGCGAGGGCGTCGCGCAGCCGGGCCACCGCACTGTACGGGTCGTCCGCGTCCTCCACGAAGTGCAGTATGGCAACGAGGAGCAGCGCGACCGGCCGCTTCAGGTCGATCAGTTCCCGCACCGGGGCGCTGGCGAGGATCTCCTGCGGCTTGAGGAGATCGGCGGCGACGACGCCCGCGTTCTCGTTGCCCTCCAGAACGGCCTGGCTGTGTGCGACGGCAACGGGATCGTGGTCGACGTAGACGACGCGCGCGCCGGGCCGGGCGGCCTGGGCGATCTCGTGGACGTTGCCGAACGTCGGGATGCCGGAGCCGATGTCGAGGAACTGGTCGATGCCCTCGCCGGCCGCGAACCGCACGGCGCGGCGCATGAACGCGCGGTTGGCCTGCATCACCTTGGGGAGCCCCGGCATGAACTCCATCGCCTTGCGGGCCGCCTCCCGGTCGACCTCGAAGTTGTGCGAACCGCCCAGGTAGAAGTCGTACATACGGGACACGCTCGGCACCGAGATGTCAATGCTGCGGGGGGCCCAGGCGGGACGCTCCATCTATCTCTCCACGGCGTAGTCGACGGCGTAGGCGATCCGGTGTTCGAGCAGAGGCTACTGATCGCCCGCCAAAGGAGCGAGCCAAAACGGAAATTGACCGTCCGTTCCCGGTCACTGCCTCGGGCAAGTGCCGAATTGGCGTCCGCGAACGGCACGCGAACCCGCCACGCACCGCCGTCGCGAAATCCCTCCGAAGCGTTCCAAATGACGTCGGGAGATCACCAAGCGTGGCCGTCTCCCCGGGGGCGCCGCCGCACTCTTTCACATCCCGGCCGCCGAACGAACCTTTCACGTCCGGTGCCGGTTCCGACTCGCCCTTGCTGTGCGGCCGTTCAGCAGCACCGGATACGCGGGCACGCGAACCCCGGCCCCGGACCCCGCACCCCGGACTTCCCGGACCCCGGGCCCCAGACCCCGGACCCCGGACACGCCAAGGGTCCGCCCCCTCCGTGCCGTCGCGGAGGGGGCGGACTCTCGGGGTCCCGGCGCTCAACCCTGGGGAGTGGAGGCTTACTTCGAGGCGCCGACCGGCTTTCCGTCGGGTGCGACGGCGTACCAGGTGCCGCCCACGCCCTGGCCGTTGGTGTCCCCGGGAGCGGTGTCACCGGAGAAGGTGTAGATCGGCCAGCAGTTGACGGTCATCTGCTTCACGCCGTCCGGGCGGGTGAAGCCCATCAGGCCCTTCTTCTGGACGCCCTTGGTGTCGTTGGAGGCGACCGGCGCCACGGCCGGCCACTTCTCCAGGCAGGCGCCCGTGCAGGCCGACTTCGAGACGGGCCAGGCCTGGTCCTTCATGAAGCGGTAGACGGTCATGCCGTTCTTGTCGACCACGACGTCCCCGAGCTTCGGGTCCTTGCGGACCGACAGGCCGGGCAGGTCGGCGAGCGCCGCCTTCTTGCCGTTGGGAGCGGAGGCGTACCAAGTGCCGCCCACGCCTTGCCCGTTGGTGTCGCCGGCCTTGGTGTCCTTGGCGTAGCGGTACATCGGCCAGCCGGCCACGGTGAGCTGCTTGGTGCCGTCCGCGCGGGTGACCTCGCCGAGCAGCGAGGTGTCGACACCGGCCGCGGCCTCGGCCCCGTCGGCGGGCACCGGCGGCCAGGCGGTCGCGCAGGCGCCGTCACAGCTCGACTTCGGCGGCTCGGCGGTGTCCTTGTCGAAACGGTAGAGCGTGAGCCCGGCGCCGTCGGTCAGCACCTTGCCCAGCTTGGCGCTCTGGGCGACGGCGAGCTTGCCCGCGGGCTCGGCCTCGGCGGCCTGGTCCTTGGAGTCGGCGCCGTAGCCGTTGCCGGGCGAGGCGCTTGCCCCGTAGCCACCCGCGGCGGCGGTCGCCCCGACGTTCTGGCTGCCCGTCGAGGGGGTGCCCTGTTCCTGACCGCACGCCGTCGTGAGCGCCAGCACGGCCATAGCTGCCGCTACGAGTGAGGCGCTCCGCCAGGAGGTCTTCATGGGTAACTCCCGCTGTTCGCATATGTGGTGCAGCGCCCTGCTGCGCCGCATGGCCCTAGGTACGGCCGGAGGGGGCGGGAGTGTTCAAGCGGTCCGGAACTTTCTTCCGGAGCCCCTGTGGAGGGTCGAGCGGTCCGGAACCGTCTTCCGGAGACCTGGACAGGGTCCGGCACCCCGGAATCCTTTTCGGAAGCGGAAGCCCGTGCCGGGGGTGACGGGATCTTCGCGCGTGTGTGCGCCCCGGCCCCCCACGTCCCGTACAGCGCGTCAAACCACCACGGTCCGGACGTCCTTCCTTCGGGGGCATTCCCGGACACTCCGGCGTGGCCCGGCCGCACCCGCCCCATGATCTTCGTCGTGCAAGGACCCCAACGAACCCGATCCGCCCTCGTCATACGGGTATTGACGCTGACCGCGCTGAGCTGGCTGCTCGTCGGCGCGCCGAGCGGAACGGCGGCGGCGGACGCCTGCGCGTACGCCTCCACCGGCCCGGGCGGAGACGGCCTGACCGCGGTGGCCGTGGCGGGCGAGGGCGCGGTGGCGGTCGTCGGGCACACCACCTGGTGCCCGACCCCGACACCACCGCCACCGTGCCCGCCGACCCCCACGCCGACGCCGCCCCCGCCGCCGAAGCCGCCACCACCACCGCCGCCTCCGCCCAAACCGAAGCCGACGCCCAAACCGACACCCCCGCCACCGACCCACGCGCCGAAGCCCAAGCCCCCACCGCCGCCTCCGCCTCCGCCCCCCGCGGCGAAACCGCAGCCCGCGCCGCCCCGGCCGGCTCCGGTCCCGCCGCCGAGACCCACGCCGACACCGAAGCCGACGCCCAGCGCGCGCCCCACGCCCGCGCCGGAACCCGTCAGCTACCCGGCGTACCGCCCCGCGCCGCACAAGCACCAGCCCCGCGGCGGCCCGTCGCTGGTCTCGTTCACCCTGCTCATCACCGCGCCCGCGGTGCTCGCCGTCGCGGCGCTGCGCCCGCGCTGACCCTGGAGGCAAACCTTGTCGGATTGGCTTGTTCTCGCCCTCGCGATGGCGGCCGCGTGCATCGTGGTCCTCATCGTGACGCTCGTCCGGCACCGCCGGGCGCGCGAGGACGAGGACCCCAGCGAGACCCCGGACGTCATCGAGTACATGACGATGATGATCGGCGTGGTGTACGCCATCGTCCTGGGCCTGGCGATCGCGGGCGTGTGGGAGGCCCGCGGGGCCGCCCAGGACCATGTGCAGGCGGAGGCCCAGGCGCTGCACGAGATCTCCGAGCGGGTCCGGGTCTACCCGCCGGACGTGCGCGACCGCATCCGCGGTGACGTCGACGCCTATGTGGGCTACGTGGTCACCAAGGAGTGGAAGTCCATGACGGACCACGACCAGGTGACCGCCGAGGGCGGCCGGCTGCTCGGCCGGATCCGGCAGGACGTGACCGACTACGAGCCGAGGTCGGACTTCGAGGCCCAGGCGTACCAGCCGCTGCTGGACCAGGTGTCGGCGGCCGACGCGGCGCGCAGCGCCCGGGCCGACTCCACGGGGGCGACCATGCCCGGCGTGGTGTGGTTCGGGCTGATCATCGGCGCGGTGGTCACGGTCGGGATGATCTTCGCGCTGCAGATCAGGCGTACCGCCCGTGAGCTGGTCCTCGCGGGGCTGTTCTCGGCGCTGATCGCGTTCCTGCTGTTCCTCATCTGGGACTTCGACGCCCCCTACAGCAGGGGGATCGCGGCGTCCGTGGAGCCCTTCACCGCGCTGTTCCCGCACCTTCCGGGCTGACGCGGCCAGGGGGTGGACCAGTCGCCGGGGGACGGACGCCACGCCGCGTCCGTCCCCCGGCCGTACGCCCCGCGTCCCCCGTGCGGCCCAGCGGATTGCCCCGTTCGCACTACAGGGATCGCGCCCCGGCGCACCCTTTCCTAGCGTTCCCGTCATCGAGGTGCATTTCTGGCGCAATGCGGAAAAGGTCCGCAGCAAGGCTCCTCGGGGACCTGGAGGCTCACCATGCGCGCGATACGCGTCGCTTCGGCCGCACTGCTGGGCGTGACCGCCCTGACCTTCACCGCTCCCGCCGCCTTCGCCGGTGACGGGGACAACCACAACATCACGCCGTTCGCGTTCAGCGTGCAGCCGTCCACCATCGCCGCGGGCGGTCAGGTGTCGCTGCTGCTGAAGCGGGACGGCGGGTGCCGCGGGAACGCGACGGTCACCTCCGGCGTCTTCGACACCGTCACCATCCCGCCGGGGCAGTCCTCGGCGACCGCCATGGTCGACTGGGACGCCAAGCCCGGCGCCGTGTACGACGTGACGTTCTCGTGCGGCGGGGCGAGCGGCAGCACCGGTCTCACCATCGCGGGCGGCCGGCCGGCCGACCCGACCCCGGTTCCGTTGCACCGGGGGGTGCGGGCGGGTGTCGGCGGCAGTGTGGGCGGCTTCGACCTGAAGGAGATCGGCATGGGAACGGCGCTGATCGCCGGTTCCGTGGGCGCGGCCTGGTACATGACGCGGCGCCGCGCGGCGTCCGACGACTCCTGACCGGACATCACAGCGCTTCGCCCCGGACCCTTTGGAGGGGTCCGGGGCGAAGCGCTGTCCCGTGCGCTGCCGTCGGGGCGGCGGGCCGGCCCCCGAGGGGGTTGGGGCCGGCCCGCCCGTCAGGAGGTGGCCGAGCGGTCAGATGTGCTTCTCGGACCGGCGGCGCATCCAGAACACCCCGCCGCCGACGACCGCGGCGGTGACGAGGCCACCACCGATCGCCACGTCGGTGGGGGTGGCGCCGGTGGTGCTGCTGCCACCGAGACCACCGCGGGTGCCGCCGATGACGGTGAAGGCCGCCGGGCGGGTCAGCGAGCCCGTCCCCTCGCAGTTGACGGTGATGTCGTACGAGCCGGGGCGGGCGTCCTGGTTGATGGTGGCCGTTCCGCTGGACGTCTCGTTGTGGGCGCCGACGAGCGGCTTCAGCCGCGTCTCACGGAACGCCGGCGACGTCATGGTGCCGCCCCGCGAGCATCCGTCGACCGTCACCGTGAGCTGGCCGCCGCGGGCGATGACGCTGGGCATGGCGACGATGTTGCTCGGACTGTTCCACGCCGCGGCCATCGGGGCGGCGAGCCCCACGGCGGCGACCGCGGCGGCAGACACCGCCAGGGCACGAGTAGTACGCATGTGATCCTCCGCGGAGACGCCCCGGGAACCGTCCCCGGTGGATCGGCGAGAAAGCGCCTCCCAGACAGACCCTCAGATGCGGTGCGCGGACCCGCATTTCGAGAATGGTCCGTACCGGTGAGAGGACACGCCGAGAGAATTCCACACAATCGGATATTGCCGCAGGTCACGGACCGTCAGAAAATTCCTGGTCATGGCAACTCGGATGGCGCAGGAGGGGTTCGGGCCGCCACCCGTTCGCCCGCGCCCCGTCGCCCGTCGGCTCCCCTGCGATTAGCGTGCTCATATGCGCGACTGACGCGGCGACGGCCACGTCGAGAGGGGATTGCGAATGTCTGCGTCCGAGCTGGCCGAAGAGGAGGAGCGGCAGAGGAAGCGCGCCCCCTGGGGCGTGATAGCGCTTGTTCTGCTGACCGGTCTCGCGCTCATTCGGAATGGTTCCGGTGAGTTCGACGTGGGGCCCCCGCAGCCCGCCTCGGCTGCCGCGGCGGACACCCGCACCCCGGCGGCCTCCCTCGGCAAGGCGCCGGACCCGCTGCCGTACTCCGTGGTCGACCGGGTCCGGATCCCGGCCATCCAGGTCGACGCGCCGGTGATGCCGGTGGGCCTGGACGCCGACGGCTGGGTGGCCGCGCCGCCGCCCGAGGACCCGAACCTGGCCGGCTGGTTCACCGGCGCGGTCGCGCCCGGCGAGAAGGGCACCTCCGTGATCGTCGGCCATGTCGACAACATGCAGGGGCCGGCCGTGTTCTACGGACTCGGGGCGCTCAAGAAGGGAAACCGGGTCGAGGTCCTGCGCAAGGACGGAAAGACCGCGGTGTTCGAGATCTACGGCATCGAGGTGTTCTCGAAGGAGAACTTCCCCGGCGACCGCGTGTACAACAGCAAGGGCACGCCCGAACTCCGGGTCATCACATGCGGCGGCGGTTTCTCCAAGCAGCACGGATACGACGGGAACGTGGTCGTGTTCGCCAAGATGGTCGAAACACGCTGAGCGTTCCACGGCCCGGGTGAGCGAAAGCCGGCCGGCGGGAGAATTACCGTGTCCCCCCCGCCGGGTTATATTCTCCCGCCGCTTCCGGTTTCCTACGCGGCGGTCCTGCGCGGCAGCGTGAGGTGGTAGCCGGAGTCCAGCAGGTGCGGCAGGTATTCGCGGAGCGCCTGCACGCTCTGCGAGCGGTTGCCGCCCGCGTCGTGCGACAGGACGACGACGCCGGGGGCGGCCTCCTTCTCCACCGTGCCGACGATCGAGCGGACGCCCGGGGTCGCCCAGTCGTTGGTGTCGATCGTCCAGGCCAGCGGCTCCATGCCGAGGTCGGCCTGGATCTGGAAGGTCGCCCGGTTCCAGGCCCCGTAGGGCGCGCGGAACCAGGCCGGGGACTCGCCGTAGGCGTCCTTGATGACCTTGCTGGTGCGCTCCAGCTCGGAGCGGATCCGGGAGCGCGACAGCGAGGTGAGCAGCGGATGCGTCCAGGTGTGGTTGCCGACGATGTGACCGTCGTCGGCCATCTTGGCGAGCAGGTCCTTGTTGTCGTTGGCCATCTCCCCGCACACGAAGAAGGTGGCGCGCACGTCGTACTCGCGCAGGATGCGCAGGATGCTCGGGGTGTAGAGCGGGTCGGGGCCGTCGTCGAAGGTCAGCACCATGGTGCGGCCGCGCCCGGACATGCGCAGGAACGGCTCGTGGCGGACGACGGTCTTGCCGGGCGCGCTGAGCGGCGGGCCGTAGCCGGTGATCGGCTGGAGGCGGTACGCGGACGGTTTGACGGCGCGGGCGGCCTGCGGGCCGGAGCGGGGCGGGACCCGCACCGGTTGCGCGGCCGGGTCGGAGGTCAGGACCCGTGCTGTGCCCGCGGCGCCGGCCGCCCCCAGGACGACGGCGCCGGCGACCAGCGCCTTACGTCGGGTGATCAGCTCATCCTTTTTCATGACCAATCAGTCACCCGGCGGAGGGCCCGCCCGGCTGAGCAACACCGGTGAGGGCGCGCGAAAGCACCCGCCTGGACCATTCAGCGGCGGCGCACCAGCGGGAACGGCAGGGTCTCGCGGATGGTCAGCCCGGTCAGGAACATGACGAGGCGGTCGACGCCGATGCCGAGTCCGCCGGTGGGCGGCATGGCGTACTCCAGGGCGTCGAGGAAGTCCTCGTCGAGTTCCATCGCCTCGGGGTCTCCCCCGGCGGCCAGCAGGGACTGCGCGGTGAGCCGGCGTCGCTGTTCGACCGGGTCGGTCAACTCCGAGTAGGCGGTGCCCAGTTCCGTGCCGAAGGCGACGAGGTCCCAGCGTTCGGCGAGGCGCGGGTCGGTGCGGTGCTGCCGGGTGAGCGGGGAGACGTCCGTCGGGAAGTCCTTGTAGAAGGTGGGGAGCTGCGTCTTCTCCTCGACCAGGCGTTCGTACATCTCCAGGACGATGTCGCCGCGCCCGTCGTCGTCCCCGTACGGCACGCCCGCCCGGTCGCACAGCCGCCGGAGCGTCTCTGGCGGTGTGTCGGCGTCGATCCCGTCGCCGAGGGCCTCGGAGATCGCGCCGTAGACCGTCTTGACGGGCCACTCCCCGGAGATGTCGTACTCCGTGCCGCCCTTGCGGGCGATCGGCGCGCCGAAGGCGGCGGTCGCGGCGCCCTGGATCAGTTCGCGGGCCAGGTCGAGCATCACGTCGTAGTCGGCGAAGGCCTGGTAGGCCTCCAGCATCGTGAACTCGGGGTTGTGCTTGTAGGAGACGCCCTCGTTGCGGAAGGTGCGGCCCATCTCGAAGACCTTCTCCAGGCCACCGACGCAGAGCCGTTTGAGGTACAGCTCGGGTGCGATGCGCAGGTAGAGGTCCAGGTCGTAGGCGTTGATGTGGGTGGTGAACGGGCGGGCGTTGGCGCCGCCGTGGATCTGCTGGAGCATCGGGGTCTCGACCTCCAGGTAACCGCGTTCCAGCAGCCCCTGGCGCAGCGCCTGGACGGCCGTGGAGCGGGCCCGTACGACGTCGCGGGCGCCGGGGCTGGACACCAGGTCGAGATAGCGGCGGCGGACCTTGGCCTCCGGGTCGGTGAGGCCCTTGCGCTTGTCGGGCAGCGGGCGCAGGCACTTGGCGGTGAGCTGCCAGGAGGTGACGAAGACGGTCGGTTCGCCCCGGTCGCTGGCGCCGGCGAGGCCGTCGGCGGTGATGTGGTCGCCGATGTCGACGACCTGCCGGAAGCGGTCGAGGGCGGCGCCGGACTCCTCGCGCGTGAGGGCGAGCTGGAGGTCACCGGACCAGTCGCGCAGCACGGCGAAGAGGATGCCGCCGAAGTCGCGTACGAGCATGACGCGTCCGGCGACGGTGACGTCCTCGCCGCCGCGGACCTCGGCGAGCAGATGGGTGCGCGGCGGGATGCCGACCGGGTAGGGGTCGGTGCCCTCGGCGCGCAGCCGGTCGAGTTTGCCGTGCCGGACCCGGATCTGATCGGGCAGGGCGGTGGCGCGGTCCTCGGCCGGCGTCCCCTGGCCGGTGTCGAGGCCGGGCGCGGTCAGGGAGGGCAGCCCCGCCGCGGTGGCCGGTTCGGCGCCGTGCCGGGAGTGGCCCTTGCCCCACAGGGAGCGCAGCGAGGGGACGGAGACGAACCCCTCGGCGATGCCGGACGCCAGGCCGATCCGGGCGAGGGCGCCGGCCTCTCCGTAGCAGATGAAGCGCGGGTACCACTCGGGGTGGTACTTGGCGTTGGAGCGGTACAGCGCCTCCAGTTGCCACCACCGGGAGAAGAACAGCAGCAGCCGGCGCCAGAGCCGCAGCACGGGTCCGGCGCCGATGCGGGCGCCCTCCTCGAACACGGACCGGAACACCGCGAAGTTGAGGGAGATGCGGCGGACGCCGAACTTCCCGGCCGCGGCGCACACCTCGGCGACCATGAACTCCGTGACGCCGTTGGGGGCGCCACGGTCACGGCGCATCAGGTCGAGGGAGATGCCGTCGCGGCCCCAGGGCACGAAGGACAGCAGGGCGAGCAGCCTGCCGTCGGCGTCCATCGCCTCCGCGAGCAGGCAGTCGCCGTCCGCGGGGTCGCCGAGCCGGTCCAGGGCCATCGAGAAGCCGCGCTCGGTCTCGGTGTCGCGCCAGGCGTCGGCCCGGCCGACGACCTCCTCCATCTCGGCCTCGGTGAGGGTGGAGTGGCGGCGCACCCGGCAGGTGGCGCCGGAGCGTCTGACACGGTTGACGGCCTGTCGGGTGACGCGCATGTCCCGGCCGCCCAGGTCGAAGTCCGCGACGTACAGGATCGCCTCGTCACCGAGCTGGAGGGCGCCGAGTCCGGCGCGCGCGTACGCCTTGGCGCCGTCCTCGGAGGCGCCCATCACGGCCGGTGCCCAGGCGTAGCGGCGGGCCAGGGCGAGCCAGGCGTCGATCGCGTGCGGCCAGGCCTCGCGGTCGCCGACGGGGTCGCCGCTGGCGAGGCAGACGCCGGCCTCGACGCGGTAGGTGACGGCCGCCTTGCCGCTGGGCGAGAAGACGACGGCCTTGTCACGGCGGGTGGCGAAGTAGCCGAGCGAGTCGTCGGCGCCGTAGGCCTGGAGGAGGGCGCGGATACGGGCCTCCTCGTCACCGCGCAGGGCCGCGACCATGCGCTGGGAGCGGAAGAGGGTGGCGGCGGCGTTGAGCAGGGCGAGCGCGCCGAACAGGCCGAGCACGAAGAACAGCGGGCGCGGTGGCCGGCCGTCGAAGGACCGGCCGGAGACCAGCCCGCCGCAGACCCGGTTGGCCGCCCACAGGAGCCGCTGGCCGTGCGGCAGGGTGCCGGGGAAGAGTTCCACCAGTCCCCAGCCGGCCAGGATCGCCGCGGCGAGTCCGGCGAACAGCACGAGCAGCGCCCGCCGGACGGCTCCGCGCCGCGAGTCGGCGTAGAACTCGCGGCGGGCCACGATCAGCAGCGCGAGCAGAAGCCCGCAGACGACGAGCGAGGGGATGGACTCGGCGTACAGGCCGAGGGTGACGCCGAGGATGTCGGTGAGGACGAGCAGGCCGAGGTAGACCACCACCAGCCACCAGGCGATCTTCTTGCGGGCGGCCGTGGCGGCGGCGAGCAGGAAGAGGAAGACGGCGTAGGCGAGGTTGGCGCTGACCGGGATGATCAGCAGGTCGAGGAAGCGGGTCACCGGGCGCAGCACCCGGCGCAGCGGGGCGATGAAGGCCAGGACCGCGCAGAGCAGTCCGATGACGCCGAAGAAGGCCGCGAAGCCCTCGGGCACCTTGCCGAGGACGCTGTCCGGGGTCGGCCGGGCCGGAGCGGCGCGGTCCTTGGGCGGGCGGGCCTCCACGGTGGAACTCATGGTTCCGACTGTAGGAAGGGGTGCGCCGCCCCGCCCGTCGAGCGAATTTCCCGGGCTCCCCGCGACCGTGGGACCTGCGGGTTCCGCTAACCTCAGGGCCGTGACGGATGAGCAGCACGCACAGGGGTTCGAGCGCGGTACGGACGGTCCGAAGGTCATCGTCGTCGGGGTGGACGGCTCCGACTCCTCCCTGCGCGCGGCGGCGTACGCGGGGGGTCTGGCGCGGCGGCAGCGGGCGTTGCTCGCGGTGGTCTACGTCCAGCCGGTGATGGCGGCGGGCGCGGCGCTCGGGGTGCCGGTCGCGGAGACGACCGACGAGATCGCCGAGGATCTGATCCGGTACGTCCGCGACGCGGCCGAGCGGGTGAAGGACATATTCGACGTGCGCTGGGAGTTCCACACCTTCCGCGGCGATCCGTACAGCGGTCTGGTCACCGCCGCCGACGAGCTGAAGGCCGACGCGGTGGTGGTGGGCGCCTCCGAGCAGGCCGGTCACCGGATCGTGGGGTCGGTGGCGATCCGCCTGGTGAAGGCGGGCCGCTGGCCGGTCACGGTCGTGCCGTAGCCGTAGCCGTAGCCGTAGGGGTAGGGGTAGCCGCAGGGGTAGGGGTAGCCGGGCGCGCGGGCATCGCGCGCCGCGGGACGTGCCGCCGCGCCGTCGGGTACCAGCCCGGGCCCTCCCCTACTTCCCCATCACCAGCCCGTCCTTGGCCGCGCCCCGGCTGAGGACGACGTCGCGGATCCGGTCGCGGACGGCGCCGACCGCGGCCCCCTGGTCCAGGGCGGCGTTCAGGTCGAGGACGCGGCCGGCGTCGAGGTCGAAGCCCTGCGGGATGAACTCGGCCTTGGTGACCTGCCAGCGCTCGCCCGGCCGCGCGGGCGGCGCGAAGGTGAAGCGTCCGATGGTGCTCTGGTTGCCCCGCGGGTCCTGCGCGCCCTCGGCGTTGTACATCTCGCCCGCGATCTGGTCGCCCATCCCGTAGACGACCCAGGTGCCGTTGACCTTCTCGTACGCCTGCGGGACGTGCGCGTGGGTGCCGAGGATCAGGTCGATGTCGGGGCGCCCGGCGGTGGCGGAGGCGGTCAGCCGCCGGCTCAGCTCGAGTTGCCGCTCGTCGGGCTCGTCCTGCCATTCGGTGCCCCAGTGCACGGAGACGACGACCACGTCCGCGCCGGCCTTCCGGGCGGCGCGGGCGTCCGCGACGATCCGGTCCGGGTCGATCGTCCGCACCGCCCAGGGCTGCCCCTGAGGCAGCGGGATGCCGTTCGTGTCGTAGGTGTAGGCGAGGTGGGCGACCCGGGCGCCGCCCGCCCGCAGCATCGTGGCACCACCCGCCTCCCGCTCCGTGCGTGCCGTGCCCGCGTGCCGCACGCCCGCGCGGTCCAGCGCGTCCAGGGTGCGCCGGATGCCCTCGGCGCCGTCGTCGAGGCTGTGGTTGGAGGCGGTGGAGCAGGCGTCGTAGCCCGTGGCGGCAAGGCCCGCGGCCACCTCGGGCGGGGACTTGAAGGTGGGGTAGCCGGTGTAGTCGCCGTCGGCGCCGTACACGGTCTCCATGTGACAGATCGCCAGGTCGGCGCCGGAGACGATCGGCCGGACGCCCGCGAGCATGGGCCGGAAGTCGTATCCGCGGCCGTCGGCGTCGAAGTTCGCGCGTTCGATGATCGAGCTGTGCGGCAGCACGTCGCCCGAGGCGACCAGGGTGAAGGGGCGGCCGGTGGCGCCGGGAGCGGGCTGTCCTTCCCGGCGGTGTCCTGCCGACTGCTGGGCCTGGCAGGCCGCCGCCGTGGCGATGAGGACGGCCGCGATGGCCAGATTGATCTGTCGCGCGCGTGTGATCATGCCCGGCCCCATCCGGTCGTATTTCATTACTAATTGAGGCGATTTCAGGTATACGGACGCCCGGCGGTCAAGGAGGCTCCACCACGGCTCGCCCGTTCGGGGCCCGCGCGCCCGCCCGTTGGGGGTAGGCGGCGCCGAACGGACGGCCCGGCCGCCGGAATCCGGGCCTCCAGCTCGGCGGACCGTTCGGCGCACCGTTCACCGACGGCTTCGACCGCCCACCGCACGGGCTTGTCGGCGGCCTGTCCGCGCGGAGCGCATCGCGCTGGCATACACGCCATGACGGCCGGAACCACCACCATCACGAGCGGGACGACCGCCGAGCACGAGCTGGCCGCGCTGCAGCGCGAGCACGGCCGCCCCCTCTTCGCCCTGCTGCTGCGCCTGTCCGACGGCGACCGGCAGCGCGCCGAGGACCTGTTGCAGGAGACCCTGGTGCGGGCCTGGCAGCACCCCGAGGCGCTGCGCGCCGACGCCTTCGAGTCCGTACGCCCCTGGCTGCTCACCGTGGGACGGCGCCTCGCCATCGACGCGCGCCGGGCCCGCCAGGCCAGGCCGCCCGAGGTCGGGGACGCCGTCCTCGACAGTGCGCGTATCTGCGCCGATCACGCCGAACGGTCGGCGGCGACGCTCGATGTGCGGGAGGCTGTGAAGACACTCACTCCCGAACACCGTGAAGTCCTGGTGCTGGTGTACTTCCAGGGGGCGAGTGTGGCGGAGGCCGCGGCGGCACTGGGCATTCCGCCCGGTACCGTGAAGTCCCGCGCGTACTACGCGCTGCGCGCCCTGCGCCGGGTTCTTCCGGGATACGCGGCCGACCTGCGGTGAAACCGAAGGCCGAGTCAAACCTCCGTAAAGCGCCTTGCTGAGGACCATGGTTGGGCACTCAGCTTGCCTCATCCGTGTTCCGGACCGGGGACCCGGGGTCGGGCGACGCGCACGCACCGGAGGAAGGCAGGAAGGGATGCTGCACAGAGGGCAAGAGAGCACGGACGGCACCGGCGGCGGCGAACTCACCGTCCCCATGGCCTGGTTGTACGCCGAGTACATCGCCGACGAACTGCTGCGGACCGGCGATCTGATGCCGCCGACGTCCTTCGAGTTCCGCGCCGGGCGCGACGCCCTCGCGCTGACGATCTTCCTGTCCGACAGCGGCGGCGAACTCTCCGGAATCCGGGTCATCACCCAGCTGGAGACCTGGCTCTCCCTGACCGCCTACGACCAGCCCTGGCAGGAGTGGGTGCGCGAGCGGCTGGCCCTGCGGGCGGCCGAGGCGGCGGGGTCGGCCGCACCCGACCCGGACCTGGAGCTGGCGGCGACGGCCTGGCGCTGGCTGGAGGAGACCGAGCTGCTCGCCCCGGACCTGGACGCGGTGCCCGGCGGGGGTCCCGTACCGGGCGAGGACGACGGCCCGAAGGTGTGGACGCCCGCCTGGCGGCTGGGACTTCCGCTGGGACACCTCGCCATCCACCTCTTCTGACACCGTTCCCCCGGCGCCGTTCCCCCGAAGCGGTTCCCCCGGCGCCGGCGCCCCGACGCGTCCGCCTGAGACGTCCTCTGCGGGACGGGCCCCGGAGCCGGCCTCTCCTCTCGGGCCTCTCGGGCCTCTCGGGCCTCTCGGGCCTCTCGGGCCTCTCGGGCCGCCTGCTCGGCCGCGGCGGAAATTTCCTCGGACCCGCACCAATCCGCGGGCTCCGGCGCTCCGAATGTCTGCGCCGCGATTCCCGGACGGGGCTTGAATGATTCGGCGGTCTGGTGCGTACCTGTGGGCAACAGCAGCACCACTCACAGTCCGCACCATCGCCACGAGGATTCGGTATTCGGTATGAGGTCCCTGGAACGGCATGGCGACGTCGGCGCCTACGCACTCGGCGTGCTCGACGAGGCGGAAGCCTTCCGCTTCGAGGACCACCTCATGGAGTGCCCTCGCTGCACGGCGCACGTGAGCGAATTCCGCCCCGCCACCCGGCAGTTGATGCTGTACCGTCGCTCGACCCCGCGCACGGTCCATCCGTTCGCCGCACCCGGGCCGCGGCTGCTCGACCGGCTGCTCGGCGAGGTCGCCGCCCGCAACCGGGCCGGCCGCAGGCGACTGCTGTACGTCGTGGCGGCCTCCGTGGTGTTCGCGGCGGGCGGCCCCGCGATCGCCGTCGTCACCGCGCACGACGCCTCGCCGAACCAGGTCATCGCGGCGGACACCCCGGGGAACCGGGTGGCCGCCACCGACGCGGACACCAAGGTCTGGGCGCAGGTGAGCACCACGGACCGGATCTGGGGCACCGACGTCGACGTCCGGGTCAAGGACCCCGGGGGCCCGCGCTCCTGCCAGCTCGTCGCCGTCGGCAAGGACGGCACGGAGGAGACCGTGACGAGCTGGATGGTCCCGCCGCACCACGGCGAGGCCACCCGGATACGGGGCGGCGCCGCCCTGCCGTCCGCCGACATCGAGCGGTTCGAGGTGCGCACGGCGGACGGCGAGCACTTGGTGACGCTGGCGGGCCACTGACGCCGGCCGCCCGACCGGTCCCGCCCTTGCGCCGCCGCGCCCGCCTCGCTCCCTCGGCAGCCGTGCCAGGTGCCTCCCCCGCAGCCGCGGCGGTCACCTTCTTGAGCGGACGCGGCGGTCGCCTACTTGAGCAGCCGTGACATCCGTCGGTCCGCCAGCGGCTTGCCGCCGGTCTGGCAGGTCGGGCAGTACTGGAGGGCGGAGTCGCTGAAGGAGACCTCGCGGATGGTGTCGCCGCACACCGGGCAGGCCTCCCCCGCTCTTCCGTGCACGCGCAGACCGCTCTTCTTCTCGGCCTTCAGACGCCCCGCGGCGAGACCGTGCGAGCGCTCCACCGCCTCGGCGAGCGTGACCCGCAGCGCCTCGTACAGACGGCTGGTCTCCTCGGGGGTCAGGGAGGAGGCCAGTTTGAAGGGCGACATCTTCGCGGCGTGCAGGATCTCGTCGCTGTACGCGTTGCCCACCCCGGCGATCAGGCTCTGGTCGCGCAGCGCGCCCTTGAGCTGACGCCGCTCCCCCTGGAGCAGCCCCGCGAAGCGCTCCTCGTCGAAGTCGGCGGCGAGCGGGTCGGGGCCGAGCCGGGCGACGCCGGGGATCTGCTCCGGGTCCGTGACGACGTACACCGCGAGGCGCTTCTGCGTGCCCGCCTCGGTCAGGTCGAAGCCCTCGCCGGTCTCCAGCGCGACCCGCAGCGCGAGCGGGCCCTTGCCGGGCCGGGGCGGGCCGTCCGGCAGGGTGTCCCGCCAGTGCAGCCAGCCCGCGCGGGCCAGGTGGGTGACGAGGTGCAGCCCGTCCGCGTCGATGTCGAGGAACTTGCCGAACCGGCCGATGCCGGTGACCCGGCGTCCCTCCAGCGCCGAGACGGGCGGGTCGTAGGTCTTCAGGACGCTGATGGCGACGGGCAGGACGCGCACGATCTCGCGGCCGACGAGACGGTCGGCCAGGAACTCTTTGAGCGCGTCGACCTCGGGCAGTTCGGGCATACGTCCAGGGTGCCATCCGCCACCGACAGCGGCACCGGCCGCCGCAAGCGCGGGCGAGCCCACTCGGCACCGTACCCAGACCCGGCCCCGTACCCAGACCCAGCGCCGGCCCCGTACCCAGACGCAGCGCCGGCCCCGTGCCCGAATGGCAGGCGTCCGGCTCGCGCCCCTTGCCGGCGCAGGACGGCGTCCGGACAGCGGTCGGGAGGCGGAGGACGGCCGGTTCGGTCCCCGTTCCGGACAGCGGGCAGGCGCAGCGGACGGGGACAGCGGACAGCGGACAGCAGCCGTAGCAGTGGCCGCGGTCCCGTTCCCGGACAAGGGGCAGCAGAGAGCAGCCGTACGCCTCAGTCCCGTTCGCGTTCCCGTTCCCGTTCCCGGACCACGAACTCGCACCACACGGCCTTCCCCCCGCCCCGGGCCTCCACGCCCCAGACGTCGGTGAGCCGGTCGACGAGGAGCAGACCGCGGCCCGAGACGCCCGACTCGCCGGCCTCGCGGCGGCGCGGCAGGGCGCTGGAGGAGTCCTCGACCTCCACCCGCAGCCGGCGGTCGGAGCCGGTGAGGACCCGCAGGGTGACCACGGCCGAGCCCTCGGTGTGCATGAGGGCGTTGGTGATCAGTTCGTCGGCGACCAGCTCGATCTCGTCGGCCCGTTCGCCGGCGCCCCAGGCGCGGACCGCGGCCCGGATCATGTGCCGGGCCTCGATGAGCGCCTCGGGGTCGCCGGGCGCCACATGCTGCTGGAGCCGTCCGCCGGAGCGCTGGTCGCTGAGGCCGCGGCGGCGCAGGAGCAGCAGGGCCACGTCGTCGTCACCGCCGCGTTCCTCGGCCATGTCGATGAGCCGGTCGGCGAGGTCGTCCACGTCGG
This sequence comes from Streptomyces sp. NPDC007084, assembly GCF_040703595.1. Lineage (NCBI taxonomy): Bacteria > Bacillati > Actinomycetota > Actinomycetes > Kitasatosporales > Streptomycetaceae > Streptomyces > Streptomyces sp. NPDC007084. The sequence continues at coordinate 6,163 of NZ_JBEYFY010000062.1, read as the reverse complement.
CCGGGCCCACGCGGATCACCTCCCGGAGGGTGTGCATGCCGTCGTCCAGATCGGCCCCCGGCACCTCGACCAGTCCGTCGGTGCACAGCAGCAGGGTCTGGCCGGGGTCGAGTTCGATGGTGGCGACCGGGTATTCGAGGCGCCCGAATTCGGCGGACAGGCCGAGCGGCAGCCCGCCCTCCACGGGCAGCCGCCGGCAGGTTCCGTCGGTGTGCCGGACCAGCGGGTCGATATGGCCGGCCCGTACGAGCTGGGCGACCCCGGTGGACAGGTCGATCTCGGCGTACAGGCAGGTCGCGAAGCGGTCGGTGTCGAGCTCGTCCAGGAAGACCGAGGCGCGGGCCATCACGGTGGCCGGGGTGTGGCCCTCGGCCGCGTAGGCGCGCAGCACGATACGGAGCTGGCCCATGACGGCGGCGGCGTGCGTGTCGTGACCCTGGACGTCGCCGATGACGGCGCCGACCCGGCCGCCGGGCAGCGGGATGAGGTCGTACCAGTCGCCGCCGATGTCCCGGCCGAGCGAGGCGGAGCGGTAGCGGACGGCGATGTCGGCGCCGGGCACGCTGGGGATGGAGCGGGGCAGCATGGCCTGCTGGAGCCCCTGGGCGAGGTCCTTCTCCTGCTCGAAGAACATGGCCCGCTGGAGGCTCTGGGCGATGCTGCTGCCGAGGGCGACGAGGACGTTGCGCTCCTCCTCGGAGAAGCCGCGCCGGTCGTTGTAGAGCAGGCCGATCGCGCCGATGGGGCGGCCCTGCACGATGAGCGGCAGATAGGCGGCCGAGGTGATGTTCAGGCCGGTGATGTTCGGCCACAGCAGGGGGTACGACTCGGCGAACTCCTCGGGCGACTCGATGAAGTGCGGCGCGAGGGTCCGTACGACCTCGTTCATCGGGTACTGCGCGTCCAGCCGGGTGACGCGGGTGCCGGGGACGTAGCTGTCCACCGGGCCCGTGGCGACCAGGCGGATGCGGCCCGCCTCCACGAGGCCCATGACCAGGCTGGTCGCCCCGAGGTGGGTGAGGCCGTGGGTGTCCTCCAGGACATCGATGACGTCCTGGACGGTGACGGCGTGCGCCAGCGCCGCCGTGGTGAGCTGGACGACGTTGGTCTGGTGGCGGCGCGCCTCGTCCTGGGCCGCCTGCTCGCGGCGCGCCGCGGCCTCGCGCAGCTCCGCGGTCGCGTCCCGGACGATCCCGACGATCCGGCGCGGCCTGCCGTTGTCGTCGCGGCGGATGTAGCCCTGGGTGTGGGTCCAGCGCAGGGTGCCGTCGCGGCGGCGGATGCGGAAGTAGGCGCCGTAGTTCTCACTGCCGTCCTTGAGCGCCTGGGACACCATCGTGTCGAGGCGCATCGACTCGGCCTGCGGGACGCGGACGCCGAGCGCGGCGGGGTCCCCGTCGTATTCGTCCGGGCGCAGGTCGAAGACCTCGTGGGCCTGGGCGTCCATCTGCATGAGTCCGGTGTCCAGGTCCCAGTCGAAGCTGCCCATGCGGTTGAGCGCCAGGATCGGGTCCGGGTGGGCCGGCCAGTCGTCCGGGAGTGACAGGGCGCTCGCTCCCCGATCAACCATGCGCCCACCTTGCCAGCATTTGCCCGATTATTCGAGTCCTGGGCGGCCACCTCCCCGGTTCCCGGGAAGCCCCGGCTTCCGGGCTTCTCCGGGCCGCGCGTGCGCTCATCCCGCGAACACTCCGGCCGAGACGTCGAGGACGCTCTCGCCGGGGTCCGGCTGGACGGGCACCAGTCCGCCGTCGCCGGGCAGGTCGGGCACGTCGGGCAGGTCGGGCAGGTCCGGGGTGGTGTCCTCGGTGGGCGTGCCGGGGCCGGTGGAGGGCTCCGCGGGCTCCGAGGGGTCAGAGGGCTCTCGGGTGGCCGTGGGACAGCCGGCCGGGTCGTCACGGCGGGCGGCGCGGTCACTGCCGGACGAAGGAGCGCTGCCGGAGAGAGGAGCGCCGCGGGACGGGCGGTCGCTGGAGGACCGACGGTCGTGGCGGGAGACGTCCATGACGGAGTCTTCGGGCGGGGTGGCGGCCGGGCCGGTGCCGGAGCCGGCGGACTCCTCCGGCGTTGCCTCCCCGGTTTCCGGGGGCCCGGTCGGCGTCGGGGACGGGCTGCCGCAGTCCTCGGCGGAGCCGTCGGGGGCCGGGGTCGCCTCGTCCTCCTCGCGCGGCGCGGAGCCGGTGGCGGTACCGCCGGCCGAGTCGCGTGGCGCCGGAGAGGAGTCGTGCGGGCCGGGCGAGGAGGCGTGCGGGCCGGGCGAGGAGGCGTGGGCGCTCGGGGAGGTATCCGGGTGGCTCGGTGAGGTGTCCCGGCGGCTCGGAGAGGTGTCCGGGTGGCTCGGGGAGGTGTCCGGGTGGTCGGTCGGGGTCGCCTCGCCGGGCCGGTGTACGGGGCGGTCGTGGCGGGGGCCGTCCTGGCCCACCGGCCGCCCGATCCAGGTGCCCGCCGTGACGTCGAGGATCGTCAGGTCGGTGATCACGACGGGCGCCGGGGTCACCACGACGACCCGGGCGGGCCGGTAGCCGCTCCAGGGCCGGCCACGGGTGGCCGGGTCGGCGTCCGTCCCGGTGGGCCGGCCGAGCGGGTTGCCGCAGGCGCAGCGCACCCGGGGCACTCCCCGGTCGTCCACGAGGACGGCCGTACCGGCCTGGAGGACGGAGGGGAACGAGGTCGCCTGCCCGTCGCGGAAGCCGTGGTTGGTGACACGGGTGTCGGCACGCAGCAGGACGGAGGTCAGTTCGCGCAGGTAGTCGGGGACGGACCCCGGGTCGATGCCCGAGGACTGGGCGAAGGCGCGGGTCCTGGCCGGGTCGGCGGCGAGGGCCCTGACCTGTCGTTCGACGTCGCAGCTCCCGGTGTTCCGGGTGCCGCCGTAGAGGCCGGGCGTGGCGCCGGAGTAGGCGCGCGGGCCCTCGTCGCCGCTGTCCTTCGGTTGCGGCGTTCGGGTGACGGACGGCGGGGTGCCGGTGGAGGTGACGGTGGACGCCGTGAAGGGGTCCGGACCGTGCTCCGAGACCGGCTGGAGCAGGACCTCGGCGTCGTCCGGTCCGTTCGTCGGCGTGTCCCGGTCGTGGCCGCCGCCGCACGCGGCGAGGAGCAGAACCGCCGCGAGGGCGCCGCCGGTGACGAGGGGCCTGGTGGGTATGCGCACCACGTTCTCCCGTTCCTCGCGGGCCAGTCGTGGATCATTCTCTGCGTCACCCTGTTGGCGCACGCAAGCGGAATCCGGTCACCCAGCGTCACAATGGAGGGGAGAGGAGCGCTCGCCGTGGAGTGGTTCGTCGCACCCGGGTACGAGGTCGCCCGGCTGGTCTTCCAGCGGGGGCTCGCCGTCCTGTACCTCGTCGCGTTCCTCGGCGCCGCCGTGCAGTTCCGGGCCCTGATCGGGGAGCGCGGGATGCTTCCGGTGCCGCGTTTCGTGCGGCGGGTGGGGTTCCGGGACGCGCCGAGCGTGTTCCATCTGCGGTACTCCGACCGCTTCTTCGCGGCCTGGTCGTGGACGGGCTGCGCGGTGTCGGTGGCGCTGATCGCGGGGGCCGACGGGTTTCTGCCGCTCTGGGGCGCGATGCTGCTGTGGCTCGTCCCGTGGGCGATGTACCTGTCGATCGTCAACGTGGGCCAGACCTGGTACGCGTTCGGCTGGGAGTCGCTTCTCCTGGAGGCCGGGTTCCTCGCCGTCTTCCTCGGCAACGACGAGGTGGCTCCGCCGGTCGTCGTGCTGTTCCTGCTGCGCTGGCTGCTGTTCCGGGTCGAGTTCGGGGCGGGGCTGATCAAGATGCGCGGCGATCCCTGCTGGCGTGACCTGACCTGTCTCGACCACCACCACGAGACGCAGCCGATGCCGGGCCCGCTGAGCTGGTTCTTCCACCATCTGCCGAAGCCGCTGCACAGGGTCGAGGTGGCCGCCAACCACGTCACCCAACTCGTGGTGCCCTTCCTGCTGTTCACCCCGCAGCCGGTGGCGTCCGGCGCGGCCTGCCTGATGATCCTGACCCAGCTCTGGCTGGTCCTGTCGGGCAACTTCTCCTGGCTGAACTGGGCGACGATCGTGGTGGCCGTGAGCGCGGTCCGGCTGCCGGGCGGCACGCCGGACGCCGCCGCGCCGCCGCTCTGGTACGAGGTGGTCGTCCTCGCGGTGGGCGCGGGGCTGCTGGCGCTCGGTGTCCGTCCAGTGCGCAACATGCTCTCGCGGCGGCAGGTCATGAACCGCTCCTTCGACCCGCTCCGGCTCGTCAACACCTACGGGGCGTTCGGCAGCGTGAGCCGGGTGCGGCACGAGGTGGTGATCGAGGGCACCGCGGACGAGGTGCCGCGCGAGGACGGCGGCTGGCGGGAGTACGAGTTCCGGGGCAAGCCCGGTGATCCCCGGCACTGGCCGCGCCAGTTCGCGCCGTACCATCTGCGCCTGGACTGGCTGATGTGGTTCGCCGCCCTCTCCCCCGGCTACGCCGACGCCTGGTTCGCCGGCCTGGTGGAACGGCTCCTGGTGAACGACCGGGACACGCTGCGGCTGCTGCGCCGCTCACCGTTCCCCGCCGACGCCCCGCCCCGCTTCGTCCGCGCCCGCCTGTTCCGCTACCGGTACACGACCAGGCAGGAGCTGCGCGCTACGGGCGCCTGCTGGCACCGGACGTATGTGCGCGACTTCCTGCCGCCGACCCGGCTGGAGGACGGCGCCACTGGGCGGCGGGTGCGCTGAACCGGCCCGGCGGACGTGGTGTGCGGGGGGCGCGGGGTGTCCCTCACGACGGTTCCGTTACGGGGAGGGGGCATCGTCCGGCAGCAGTCGCCCGGCGCGCAGTTCCCGCCAGAAGGCGTCCGGTACCGGCGCGGCGAACTGCCGTGCGCAGTCCCGGACTTCGTCGGCCGAGCGGGCGCCGACCAGGACGCTCGCCACGGCGGGGTGCGCGGCGGGGAAGGCGAGGGCGGCGGCGCGCAGCGTGGTGCCGTGCCGTTCCGCGATCTCCTTCAGCCGGAGCGCCCGGTCCAGCAGCTCAGGCGGTGCGGGAGCGTAGTTGTAGGTCGATCCGGGGTGCGGGGCGGCCAGCAGGCCGGAGTTGAAGGCGCCGCCGATGACGACGGAGGTGCCGCGCTCCCGGGCGGCGGGCAGCAGGTCGGTGAGGGCGCTCTGGTCGAGGAGGGTGTAGCGGCCGGCGCACAGCACCACGTCGACGTCGGTGTCCCGGACGAACCGGGTGAGCATCGCGGTCTGGTTCATGCCGGCGCCGATCGCGCCGACGGCGCCCTGCGAGCGCAGCTCCTCCAGGGCCGGGTAGCTCTCGCGGAAGGCCTGCTCGGCGTGGTCGTCGGGGTCGTGCACATAGACGACGTCCACCCGGTCGAGACCGAGCCGTTCGAGGCTCGCGTCCAGGCCCCGGCGCACCCCGTCGGCGCTGAAGTCCCAGACGCGGCGGTGGGTCGCGGGCACCGCGAAGCCGTGCGCGAGGTCGTCGCCGCCCGTGTCGGCCGGCTCCAGCAGGCGGCCCACCTTGGTCGAGAGGGTGTACTCGGCGCGGGGCCGGTCGCGCAGCGCCTCGCCGAGCCGCCGTTCGGAGAGACCGAGGCCGTAGTGCGGCGCGGTGTCGAAGGTGCGGATGCCGCAGGCCCAGGCGGCGTCCACGGCCGCGCGGGCCTGCTCGTCGGTCACCTCGGTGTACAGGTTGCCGATGGCGGCGGCGCCGAAGGAGAGCGGGCCGACGGGGACACCGCTCGCACCGAGCGTGTTCCCCGGCCCGCCGGTTACGGTCCCGGTTCCGGCCCCGGTTCCGCCTCGTACGTCGTGATGGTCCGTCATAGCCCTTTCCCTTCAGGGTCGTCGCCGCCGCGCCGATCCGGGTGCCGGCGGTACGGAAGGTGCTACCCACGCCTGAAGCACGGGTGGTCCCCGGTGGCCCCGGCACCCCGCTGCCCCCGGCGTCCATGCGGGCCGGCGGGGCGGGGAGCCGCCCGCCGGGGCCGGCCCTGCGCGGGCCGGGTCCTGCACAGGCCGGCCCCGTTGAGGGCCGAACCAGCGCGACCTGCCCCCAAGGACCTGGCCCGCGTCAAGCCCCCCCCGTTATCTTCTTCGTGGTCCTGCAAGAGGGCCGCTGGCCTCCGGGCCCGGTATGACTGTTGCCCCCTGTCGAACAGATGACCTGGGGGGTGGTGTCACCGGGCCCGAGGG